>JBGPCK010000028.1:0-30580 GCA_041481715.1 Thermoanaerobaculia bacterium
CACCCGGCACTTCCTGATCCGGACCTGTACCATCGAGATCGACGGCCGACTGCCTCGCCCGTGCCTCTACTACGACCTGCACGCCTGTCTCGGACCCTGTGTGGCGGGCCTGACCACCAAAGCGGCGTACGACGAGGCGGTGCAGGATGTCCTGCTCTTCCTGCAAGGGCGAAACCGCGAGCTCTCGGCGCGCCTGGAAGAGAAAATGCAGCGCGCCTCGGCCGAGGAGAACTACGAGATGGCCGGGGCCTACCGGGACGCCCTGCGTACGGTGGCGGACGTGTCAGAGCGGCAGCTCGTCCAATCTCTCAAGGGAGAGAACGTGGACGTTTTTGGCTTCTTCGAAGCGGGCAACGACGTGTCGGTCTGTGCGCTGGTCGTCCGGGGCGGCGTTGTCCAGGACCGGCGGGAGTTCTTCTTCGAGAAATCCGAAGAGGTGGACCCATCGGCCTTCCTGGATGCCTTCCTTCCCCAGTTCTACGACGTCAATCCGTTTCTGCCCGAGGAGATCCATCTTCCCGTCGCGATTTCCAGTCCGGAGCTCCTCGAGCAGTTTCTGGCGGCGCGGCGCAACGCTCGCGTGCGGGTCCGCGTTCCTCTCCGGGGCGCGGCCGCCGAGCGCGTCGCGCTGGCCGGCACCAATGCTCAGCAGCGGCATCGCGTGCGCTTCCGGCGTGCGGGCGGCCCCGAGGCGCTCGCGGTAGAACGACTGGCCCGCGTCCTCGACCTGCCGGCGCCCCCGCGTCGCATCGAGGCGTTCGATGTCTCGCACCTGCAGGGCACCGACAGCGTGGCGTCGCTCGTCGTCTTCGAAGACGGCAAGCCCCGCAAGTCCGACTACCGCCTGTTCGGGATCGCATCGCAGAGCCTGCTCGCTCCGGACGACTTTCGCAGCATGGGAGAGGCCATCGAGCGGCGTTACCGGCGCCTTCGGGATGAAGCGAGCCCGATGCCCGACCTGGTCCTGGTGGACGGGGGGCGCGGACAGCTCCAGGCGGCGCTGACGGCGCTCGACCGGCTCGGGCTTTCGCTTCCCACGGCGGGTTTGGCCAAACGGGAGGAGGAGATCTGGGTGCCGGACCGTCCCGAACCGATCCGCCTTTCGCGCAAGGATCCTGCGCTCCAGCTCGTCCAGCGTCTGCGGGACGAGGCGCACCGCTTCGCCATCACGCGGCACCGTGGCCGCCGTTCCCGGCGGATGCGAGAGACGAGCCTCACCGATATTCCGGGCGTCGGGCCGACGCGCGCGCGCCGGCTGCTGTCCCGTTTCGGTTCTCTTTCGGGTCTGGCGTCTGCGGACCCGAAATCCATCGAGGAAGCGGTCGGGCCGGCCACGGCCCGAGCCGTCCTCGACTATCTCGAACAGGGGAGGGCTCGGTCCGCATGAAGAACGTTTTCGAGGCCGAGGGGGATCTCCGGGAGGTCGACCCGCTGGCGGCCCTCGTGACCAGTTGGCGCGAGAAGACCAGCGGGTCGCTGCGGTTCACGCGGGGCGCCTCGGAGTGCGGTTTCGATCTCGACGAGGGAGAGGTTATCGCCGTCGTTTCGTCGGACCCTCGTTTCGAGACGGCCGCCATTCTCGTGCGCGCGGGCAAGCTCGCCGCCGACGCGGTCGAACGGCTCGCCCCGCAGGGGGGCGATCCTGCGCTGGCAGCCCTGCAGACAGGGCTCCTGACGCGCCGCGAGTGGAAGTGGGGAGAAAAGATCCGCTCGATCGAGGTGCTTTCGGACCTGCTCTCCTGGAACGACGGCCGCTACCGCTTCGATGCCGCGGCGCACTCGCGCGGGGGCGACTTCCGACTTCCCGTTCCGAGGCTCCTCCTCGAGCTCTTTCTGCGGTCGCGTGATCGGAATCTGATCGACCATCAGTTGGGTGCCCCCGAGCAGGCGCTCGTTCGGGGAGAGCGGTTCGACGCCGAGTTTTCAGGCTTCGGACTCACCGCCGACGCCGAGTCGGTGGTTCGGCTGATCGACGGCCGATCGACGGCCGCGCAGATCGCGGAGAGGGCCCCCGCGGAGGAATTCGCAGTCCGGAAGCTCCTGGCTGCGCTGGTGACGCTTGGTCTGGTTCATCCGGTCCCTGTCGCCCCGGTCCGCTCCCCGGATCGCGCCCCGTCACCCGACCAGCCGCTCTCGCCGGTTCTTCCCGTTGCAGAATCGTCGGCCGAACGCGGCCCCGAAGACTTCAACGTGTCGCCCGACATTCCGTCGCGCGGCGAGGATTCGTTCGAGGCGGAGCTCTCGGTCGCGGACGATCAGCCGCAACCCGAGCCCGAGCAGGAAATGGTCGAGCTGCCTGCGGCGACCGGCTCGGCGCTGGACCGCTTCGAGCCCGCATCGCCAATGACCCCATGGGAGCCGGAACCGCCGGTTCGGCCCGCCCAGCGGGATGACCTCTGGGGATCGTCCTCGGGAGACTCCGGTCCTTCAGAGCCGGAGGCTGCGGCCGGCCGCAGGAGTGGCGCTGCCCTGGCCTGGGCCTTCGGAATCCTTCTGGCTGCCGTCGTGGCGGTCGTTCTGTGGCGGGGTCGCGGTTCCGGCCCGAGGCAAACGGCCGGGGCACGGCCGACGAGTATTCCCGCGGTGACCTTTCCGCCACCCGTGACAGCGGTGCGGATGGACGCGACGCAGGTGCGGCCGGCGGCGGCAACGACGGTCGCGCCCGCCGCAGTGACGCCTCTCCCGACGGCTCGACGGGCGGTCGAGCCCACGGCGGCTCCGACGCCTCACGCGCAATCGGCGGCAACTCGACCGGCCGCCAAGGCCTCACCGGTTCCGGCCAGAGAAGCCTCGGAGCCTCCGGCAGAGTCGCGAGAAGCGTGGATTCGCCGAGCCGAGCGGGACCGCCGAAGGCTCGAAGCGGACCGGCGCAGCCGGTTCGCGATCCAGCTCGAGCTCGTCTGCGAGATCCCGTCGCTCCAGGAGGCGTGGCGCCATGACCAGGGCCAGCTGATGTGGCTGCTGCGGGCGCCTCACGCAGAGCGCGATTGCTTCCGGGTCTTCTGGGGACGCTATCCAACGCTCGAGGCTGCAAAGAAGGCCAAGACCGGGGTTCCGTCCTACTTCGTAACGGCGCGCAATCATCCCGCCGTCGTCTCGGTACGCTGAAGTCTGCTACCCTAGGAAACACAACCGTTTGGTTCAAAGATGAGCAGCACGCAGCGCACGGCGTTTCGGGGATTCCTCGCCGAGACCCCGCTCCCGCAGGTGCTCCGGAGGATCTTCTTGGAGAGCCTGAAGGGGACGCTGACGCTCGTCCGGGGCGACGAAACGCGGCATCTCTTCTTCGAGAAGGGAGAGCTGCGTACCGCAACCTCCTCCCGGGAGGGACAGCGGATCGGCGCGTTCCTGAAGCGGCGCGGGTGGATCACCGATCAGGATCTGTCATGGGCTCTCGACACCGTGGCCAAGCAGGGCAGGGCGCGGCTGGGCAAGATCCTGCTCGAAAAAGGGCTCGTCTCGCGTCAGGTGCTCGACGCGGAAATGCGCCGCCTCGTGGAAGAGATCGTCTTCTCGACGTTCGAATGGGGAGATGGCGAGTACCGCTTCCAGGCTTCGACCGGCGTGCTCGATCCCGATGTGGCGCTGACGCTCTCGACGGCCGCCGTCATCGTCGAAGGAATCCGGCGGCTTCCCGAATCCGAGGCTTTCCGCGAGCGTCTCGGGGATGGGCGCTTCGTTCCGATTCTCTCCACCGACCCGATGTCGCGCTACCAATATTTGCCGCTCACGCCGCAGGAGGCGTACATCCTGTCGCGCATCGACGGCCGGCTGGACCTGGATTCGCTGCTCAAGATCGGCGGCACTTCCCGCGCCGCAACCGCGAAGACCGCTTACGCTCTGATGTCCTGCGGCATCGTCGAGTGGCGCAAGGAAGGCGCGGCGCCTCAGGCGACGAGCGGGCTCGAGGCTCTGAACGTCGAAGTGACGGCGCAGGCAGCCGAGCGCACGCCGGGTCATGCCGAGCTGGTTCGGAATACGTACCGGCGGATCGATTGGCTCTCGCACTACGAGCTGCTCGGCGTTCGGCCCGAGGCCCCGGTCGAGGAGATTCACCAGGCGTACTTCGAGCGGAGCCGCCTTTTCCATCCGGACCTGCGGCACCGAGAGGACCTCGCGCACTGTGAAAAAGAGCTGACGACGGTCTTCGAGAGGTTGAAGGCCGCTCACGAGACGCTTTCGGATCCGGTCCGCCGCGCCGAATACGATGCGACGCAGGCGGCGCCGCCGGCTCCGGTTGCCATGGCGGATACGGCCTCGAATCCAAAGGCGCTCCGGCAGATGGCCGCGCAGAACTATCGGCGAGCGAAGGCGCTCATCGAACAGAAGGACTATCACCCTGCCGTCGAAATGCTGAAGGAGGCGGTGCGATTCGTGCCGGAGAACGCGGAATACCGATTCACGCTCGCCCAGGTGGAGCTGAAAAACTCGATGTGGGTCGCGCGGGGACTGGAGAATCTGAAGGAGGCCGCCCGACTGGAGCCGCGGCGTTCTCAGTACGTCCGCGAGGCGGCCGTGGCCCTACACGATCACGGACGCGATGAGGAGGCCGAACCCTTCGCGCGGCGGGCCCTGGACCTGGACCCGACTCCCGATAACCAGCAGTTGCTCGATGGGGTCCTGCTCGCGCTCGGGGCCGCGGGCCCGCCGCCGCCGCCGGAGGGACGGGGCTTCGCTCCGGGGCCGGAAGCCCAGCCCGGTCCGGTGGATTCAGCGATGGCGCCGCGCGCGGACGATCGGCCGACTCTCTTTTCACGACTCTTCAAGCCTCGAAATTGACCCCGATCTTCACCGGCCTCGGCCTGGCAGCCGCCGCCGGATGGAACGCCTGGGCCGTTCTGCTCTTCTTCAACGGGATGATCCGGCTCCTGCCCCAGGAGTTCCCCGGGCCCGCGGCGGCCTTTCTTTCGAGCCCGCCGATCTTGCAGATCGCGCTGGTGCTCTTCGTCGCGGAGTTCATCGTGGACAAGATCCCCGTGGTCGACCGCCTGTGGGAGCTCGGCCAGACCCTGCTCCGCCCGCTGGTCGGCGCGTTGCTGGCGGTCTCCGCCTCGACCGCGACGGGGACCCGCGCACTCGCCGCCACCGCCGCCGCTGGAGCCGCCGCAACCCTGGCCGCCCATCTGGTCAAGTCCACGACCCGCCTGACGTCGACGGCCGCGACGCGCGGATTTGCGCAGTTCGCGCTCTCGCTCGCCGAGGACGTCGTGGCGATCGTCCTCGCGGCGGTCGTGTTCTTCGTGCCCTGGTTCGCCGGCGTTCTCCTCGTTGGTCTCGTCGTGCTTCTGGTGACGCACCGCAGAGCGGTCTGGCACGCCGTTCGGGTCCTGTTCTTCCAACTGCAGCACCCCAGGAAGGCTCTGCGCGCGGCGGCGGGGGGCGGCCCCTGAGAGCGGGGCAAGCATGCCGTACTTTCTCGACGGCAACAATCTGATCGGCCGAGCGCGGGGGCGGTCGCGTCCGGAGGATGAGGACCGCGCCGCACTCATCTCGGAGCTCTGCGACCGCCTGCGGCGGACCCGGGCACGGGCCATGCTGTTCTTCGACGGAGCGGCGCCGGTGGGTGGGATTTCGTTCGGCAGCCTCTCGATTCGTTTCTCGGGAAGCGTTTCGGCCGACGAGGTCATTCTGCGTGAGATCTCGAGAGCCGCCGCGCCCGGCGAGGTCGTTCTGGTCACCGCGGACCGCGAACTGTCGCGGCGCGCCCGCGATACCGGCGCGAAGACGCTGGCACCGCAGGCGTTCTGGGACCGGTTCGGGAACACGCGCGAAGGCGCCTCCGATGAGACCGCGGCCGTGGACGTGGAGGCGTGGATGCGGTTCTTCGGGGACGAGCGGAACCGGGGAGAGTAGTCGGTTCCGGTGACCGCTGGTAGAATCGGCCCGGCTCTGAGCGGGCCAGGCGATCGCCCCGAGCGATCGGGGAGGAAAGTCCGAACTCCATACGGGCGGCATGCCGGGTAACGCCCGGTCGCGGCGACGCGAAGGAAAGTGCCACAGAAAAGAAACCGCCTTCCCGTCCCATCCGGGGCGGGACGGTAAGGGTGAAACGGTGCGGTAAGAGCGCACCGCCCCGACGGCAACGGAGGGGGCACGGTAAACCCCATGCGGAGCAAGGCCAAATAGGGAGGCAGAGGGCGCCCGTCCCGTTTCGCTTCGGCGGACTGCCTCCGGGTCGGCTGCTCGAGCGCGAGGGCAACCGCGCGCCGAGAGGAATGATCGTCACCGGGTAACCGGGAACAGAATTCGGCTTATCGGCCCGCTCAGGGCTTTTGACTTTTGGCTGCGGCGGTGGCTTCGCCACCGGCAGCCAAGAGTTGGGCCACGAGAGCCCTTTTCGAACCCGTGGGCTAATCGGTCCGCTCTGACGGCTTAAGATGCGCGGCGCGATGGCCGACGTGCTCCTGCCTCCGCGTCTCAAGCCTGGCGCGACGATCGGCGTTGCCGCCATTTCGGGGCCCGTCGATCCGGCGCGCCTCGATGCGGGCATCGCGCGGTTGCGGGGCCGCGGGTACCGAGTGGTAGAGGCCGCCAATCTCAGGCTAGTGGAAGGGCTCTTCGCGGGAAGCGACGCCGAGCGCGCCCAGGCGTACCGCACGCTGCTTCGCGACCCGGGGGTGGACGCCATCTTCTTCGCCCGCGGGGGGTACGGCGCCGCCCGGATCCTGGATCGGTTGGACTCCAAGGAAATTGCGGCAAACCCGAAGATTCACCTCGGCGGCTCGGACCTGACGGCGCTCTTCGCCCTTCTCGGGCGGGAAGGCCTCACGGCGTTCTACGGCCCGATGGTCGCCGTCGAGATTGCCGAAGAAGAGTCCCTCGACTGGGAAGACGTCCTCTCCGGAAGAGCGCCGGCGGAGCATCGGTTCGCCGAGGGCGATGTCTTGGCCGGCGGCTCGGGAAAAGGCTTGCTCGTTGGCGGCTGCCTGTCGCTGATTGCCTCGCTTTGCGGGACTCCCGAGGCGATTCGCGCGGAAGGGCGGGTTCTCTTCTGGGAGGACATCGGAGAACAGATCTACCGCCTGGACCGAATGTTGACCCAGCTGGAGCGGTCGGGTACATTCGATCGCATTCAAGGTATGTTTATCGGCTCGGTGGTGTCACGCGATCGGGCGGAGCCTGTGGAGAAGGTGCGAACGTACCTGCGGGACCGGTTTCGCCTTGCCCCGTTCCCGGTGGCGGCGGGCGTTCCGGCAGGCCACTTGCGTCGTCCGCGCACGCTGCCGCTCGGCGTCGCGGTCGAGGTCGATCTCGGCCAGGAGCCGCGTCTGACCTTCCTGTCGCCGGCGGTCGCATGAAGGCCGTCTTCAAATCGGGAACCAGCGGCGGGAAGGGCCCCTTCGAGCGCTTCCTGGTGACGCACCCGATGGGGGAGATCATCTTCTCCGAGGGCGAGATCGGCAACGAGATGTACATCATCCAGTCCGGGACCGTGGAGCTCTTGAAGTCGATCGGGAGGGGAACCCGGGTCCTCGCCACCCTCGAGAAGGGGGACTTCTTCGGGGAGATGAGCGTGCTCGAGGAGCTTCCTCGGACCGCCTCGGCCCGCGCGAAGACCGACGTCGAGCTCGTTCGCATCAACGGCGCCACCTTCGACTCGATGCTGAAGGGAAACACCGAGATCGCGGTCCGCATGATGCGCAAGCTCTCGCGGCGCCTCAGGGACGTAACGGCGATGCTCGAGGAGGCGCTCGGCCGGGAAGTGGCCGAAGAGGAGAAGCCCGCGGCACGCCGGTCGGCGCCGGCCCGCGAACGCGACGTCTGCCGCCTCGTTTCGGTCGAGCAGGAGATGGAGTTCTTCTTGAACCGAGAGGGGGACACGCTCGTGGGACGCAGCGACCCCGTCACCGGGATCACTCCCGACATCGACCTGACGCCGCTCGACCAGCAGCGCTCGACGTCGCGCCGCCACGCCAAGCTCTATCAGATGGGTGGCCACTTCTACGTGATGGAGGAAATCGGCGTGATGAACGGCACCTTCGTCAACGAGAACCGGGTCGCCACGGGAACTCCCGTTCCGCTGCAGAGCGGAGACACGGTCAAATTCGGTCTCGTCACTCTGACATTCCAGTCCGCGGAGGCGTGAGGGGACCGCCGGGAGGGACCGCGCCGGCCCCTCCGGGACGGATCGCGCTGTCCGATCCCGTGTCGCGCTTGCCGGGCGTCGGCGCCGCGCGCGCCGCGAGGCTCGAGGAAGCAGGGCTGCGCACGGTGGCGGACGTGCTGCTGCACCTGCCCGTCCGATACGAAGACCGTAGACACTTCGGCCGAATCGCGGAGCTCGTTCCCGGCGAGTCGGCCACCCTGTTCGTTCGCCTCGCCGGGGCGCGGGGGATCCGGATGAGGCGCGGGGGGCTGCGCGTCGAGGCGCTCGCCGACGACGGCAGCGAGGCCATCCGGGTTGTCTGGCATAACCGATACCCGAGCTTCCTCAAAGCGGCTCAGTCGGGCCACTCGGTCGTCCTCTACGGAGCGCCGGCGGTGACCGCAAGAGGGGAACTTCGCCTGGAGAATCCGGAAACGGAGTTCTTCGATCCCAGCGAGGAGGCGGATCCGCTCCATTCCGGCAGGATCGTCGGGGTCTCGCGTCGGGTGGCGGAAATCTCGCCCCGCGCGTGGAGGACTCTGCTGCGCCGCGCCCTCGACGTTCTGTCACCCGACTTTTCGAGCGCCAGCGCGCCGCCGGCGGCGATCCTCGACGCCCTGCGCGTTGTCCACTTTCCCGAAGAGCTCGAAGACGCGCAACGCGCCCGCGCCCTGCTCGCCGGCGAGGAGTTGAGCGCCCTCGCCGCCCGGATCGAGGAGAAGCGTGCCCGCCTGCGGGCGCGGCGGGGCATCCGCCTCGAGACAAACGAGCAGCTCTATCGACTCGCCCTCGAGGCGTTGCCTTTCCGGCTCACGGGCGCGCAGCGGAAAGCCGTTGCCGAGATCGCGGAGGACCTCGCTTCGGGGCGGGCAATGGCTCGCCTCCTTCAGGGGGACGTCGGAAGCGGCAAGACGGTTGTCGCGGGCCTTTCCCTGCTTCTCGCGGCTCGAAACGGAGTCCAGGGCGCGCTGATGGCGCCGACCGAGATCCTCGCCGAGCAGCATGCCGCGAGCCTCGCCGGCTGGCTCGGCCAGGCCGGTGTCCGCCTGGGCCTCCTGACCGGTCGCGTGCGCGGCCGGCCGCGCCAGGCGTTGCTCTCCGCGCTCGAGCGGGGAGAGGTGGACGTTCTGGTGGGCACGCACGCGCTCGTCGAATCGCCGGTGCGTTTCCGGCGGTTGGGTCTCGTCGTGGTCGACGAGCAGCACCGATTCGGCGTGGCGCACCGCGCGCGTCTGTTCGGCAAGGGAGTGAGCCCTCACGTTCTGGTCATGACGGCAACGCCGATCCCTCGCTCGCTCGCCTGGGCGATCTACGGTGAGCTCGATGTCTCAGTGCTCGACGAGAAGCCACCCGGGCGAGGTCGAGTCGTTACGCGGGTGCGCGGCCTGGAGGCGCGGGCGCGGATCTACCGGTTCGCCGAGGAGAGGGTTCGAACAGGGGAGCGCGTGTACGTGGTCGTGCCGGCGATCGAGGCGGGAGAGCGGGAAGTGGCCGCGACCCGCGAGACCGCGGCGCGGATCGCCGCGGCGGCACCGGGTGTGTCGATCGCAACGCTACACGGACGGATGCGGCCCGAGGAGCGCTCGGCGGTCCTGGCGGATTTTGTGGCCGGCCGGGTTGGGATCCTCGTGTCCACGACTGTCGTCGAGGTCGGCGTCGACGTGCCCGAGGCGACCTTGATGGTCGTCGAGAACGCGGAGACCTTCGGCCTCGCGCAGCTTCACCAGCTTCGCGGACGCGTCGGCCGCTCCGCCCGTCGTTCCTGGTGCGCGCTCATCGTCGGGGCTCGGGCCGGTGAGGAGGCCCGAGGCCGCCTCGCCGTGCTCGAGCGGACGAGCGACGGCTTCCTGATCGCGGAAGAGGATCTGGAGGCGAGGGGGCCCGGAGATCTGCTCGGCACGCGTCAATCGGGGCTCCCTCCTTTGAGGGTGGCCGATCCCGTGCGGGACCTCGGTCGACTCGCGGACAAGCGGCGCGACGTGGTGGAGCGGCGAGCGCGTGGCGAGAGGATCGCGAGCGACCTGTTCGGGTATCCCTGAGTAGCATGGTAAAAGAACACTGCCAAAGGAGAGCCACTTGAAGATCCTCGTCACGGGTGGGACGGGTTTTGTCGGAACGCATCTGATCAATGCCCTTGCGCGCCGGGGTCACGAGGTCGCCGTTCTCGAAAGGCGGCCGGGGGGCGCCCGCAACCGCTTCAACCGGCCCGTCGAAGGTGTCCGCGGAGACGTCCTGGACCGCGCTTCGCTCGAGCGCGCTGCCGCGGGACGGGACGCGGTGATCCATCTGGTAGGCATCATCAACGAGAAAGGGGAGCAGACCTTTGACCGAATGCACCGGGAGGCGGTCGAGAATGTCGTCGCCGCCATGGCGGCCGTCCGGGTTCGGCGGCTCCTCCACATGAGTGCGATGGGCGCCGCGCGGGAAGCGCCTTCGGAGTACGCGCGGAGCAAGGCGGCGGGGGAGAGAGCGGTACAGGCGTCCGATCTCCAGTGGACCGTCTTCCGCCCATCGATCGTATTCGGGCCGGGAGACGGGTTCGTTTCGCTGCTCGCGCCGATCGTGCGATGGAACCCGGGCTTCATCCCGGTGATCGGTCCCGGGACGACTCGGTTCATGCCGGTCTCAGCCCACGACGTCGCACGGGTCTTCGCCGACGCGCTGGAGAAGCCCGAGACGGCCGGCCGGAGCTTCGAGGTGGGCGGTCCTCAGACCTTCACGCTGAACGAAATCTATCGGGAGATCGCGATCGCCGTAGGCAAACCGCGCAAGCCCCTCGTCCATCTCCCGCTCTGGTGGGGCCGGTTTCTCGCCGGACGGTTCGAGTGGGCCGCGCGGAAGGGCTGGATCGGCGACCCGCCCGTCACGCGCGATCAGCTGCGGAGTCTCTCGCGGGACAACGTGGGTGACGTGTCGCAGACCGTGGCCGTGTTCGGCGGGCCGTGGCGGGAGTTCCGAGCGGGAATCCGCGAGTATCTGATCGGCGGCAAGCGCCACGACCCGCGGTTCGGTATCGGGGTGGAAACGAACCTGGAACCGGTTCGAGTCCTCCGCATACGCTGAAGGGAGCACCTCTTCGAGAGGCCGCCCCCCAGCGCCGCGCGTTGCTCGTCACGGCGATGCGCTTGGCTCTCTGAAGAAATTCGTCGCGGCCGGGAATCACAAGAAAAAAAGGGGCGCCGGTTACCCGCGCCCCTCTCTGGCCTTCCGAATCGTTGCTTGGACCTACTGCTTCTCTCCCGCCGTCTTCTGCTTGGAAGCACGGTAGCCGGCGGCGATCGCGGCTTGCTCGGCCATGTACTTGCCTTCCTTGGTCCGTCCGTACCACTGGTCGCCCTCGTAGTGGTAGACCTTGGTGGCGGTATTGACCCAGACCATGCCTTTGGCGGGCGGGGCCTGGTAGGCAGCGGCCGGCGCGGAGCTCTTGGCGGGCGCGGGCGCGGAGTTGGCTGCGACGGGCGCGGCGGCCGGTGCCGAGGAACCCGCGGAGCGAGCGGCCGGTGCCGGCTGCGCAGGAGGAGCCGAGGCCGTTCGGCTGCCGCTCACGGTCACGAGTGAGGAAATCTTCTTCACGGTGCCCGCTGAGACCCCGGCCTTGGAAAGGTCCGAGACCTGGGAGTACGGACGCCCGGCAATGATCTTTTTCGCGGTGGCGGACCCGACGCCCGGCAGCGCCTCGAGGTCCTTCTGGGAGGCGGTGTTCAAGTCGACCGGAGCCGCCGTGGCCGGCGCGCTCTTGGTTGCTTTTGCGGAACCCGTGGCCGGCGCAGCCGCCGCAGGCTTCGTATCCTCCGTCTTGGACTTTGCGGAGGTGCTCTTGGACGCGGGCTTTTCCGTCGCGGGCGCCGCCTTTCCGACCTTCACGAGCTTGGAGATCTGGTCGATCGTGGAGGCAGAAACGCCGGCCTTCGACAGGTCGGAAACTTTGGAGTAGGGCCGGCCGGCGATGATCTTTTGCGCCGTCGCCGCGCCCACTCCCGGCAGCGCCTCGAGCTCGGCCTGCGTCGCGTTGTTCAGGTCGACCTTCGGGGCCTTGGATTTGGCGGCTTGTGCGGGCACCGCGGACAGGACCGCGAGCAGCGCGATCGCCGCCGACTGGAGAATGGTCCTCTTGAGTGAATTCATTTGGCTCCTCTCTTCCGCAGGACGCAAAGTTCAGCGTCTCTGGCGCGCGACTCTATCTCGACCGTTCGTGAATCAGACATGAACGCGAGGCAGGCGCGAGAGGAGGCGCCGTCGTGCCCCTCCTCTCCCGGCGGGAGCGAGGACGAGGGCTAGGGAGGCGCCGCGGGGCCCCGGCGGAGGCGGATCGAGCCCGAGGCCGTGCGCACCAGGACACGCGGACCCCCGCCGTTGAGCGAGCCCGAGGCGCGCTGTGCGTCGTCGCTGCGGGTCACGGCCACGCCGGGAAACTCGGAGTGGATGAGAAGGTCATCGGGGTCGTCGATTCCCTCGACGCCGAGGTCGATGTCCGCCTGGAAGTTGGAGGGCAGCGTCAGGAGGATGTCTCCGCCGGAGTTCCGGATCGCGACCCCGCCCTTGACGAGCCGGGAGACGATCCCGACGCGGATCTCACCGCCCCCGGTCTCGATCTGAACCGCGCCGCCCACCGACGGGATCACGATGTCGCCCCCGCCCGTGCGGGCGCTGGCGGACCCGGTGACGCGATCGATTCGGATATCGCCGCCCGAGGTTTCCACTGTCACGGATCCGGTGACCTCGCCGGCGCGCACGTCTCCGGCGAGCGTCTGGGCCTTCAGGTCCCCGTGGACCGGTCCGATTCGGACGTCACCGCCGTAGGTCTTGACGTCCGCGCCGTTGCCCGCCGACGCGATATGGATCTCTCCGGAGTGAGTCAGGATCTTGACCTTGCCCGTGACACGGCCCACCTGGTAGCTGCCGTTGCTCGTCGAAAGAAAGTCGCCGGAGACGTCGCCGCGGACGATGTCCGCCTCTTCTTCCTCTTCCGCCTCGGGAGCCGGAAGGGGGGCGACACGGGGCGCCGGCTGGACTGCGACATGCGGAGCGGGGATCCGGATCTCTTCCCGATGGATCTCGACCCTCGGAACCGTAATGACCACCGTGCGCCGGCCCGATACCAGCGGTTTCGCGTCGGTCTCGCTCGTCCCGGCAGCGAGGAGCGTGATGTTTCCGTTCAGGGTGCTCACCTGGACACGGGCGCCGCCGCCGGCCACTCTGGCCGAGTAGCGGCTCCCGGGCAGCGGGATCTGGACCCGCCGCAGCACCCTTTCGGTTTCGTTGGTGGACTCCCGGACTTGGGCTTCGACGTCGCGCATCGACTCATCGATCAGCCTCGCGAGCTCTTCCGTGTCGATGACCGTTTCGCCGTCCTGGCCATCCTCCACGACGATGGCCCTCGCGGCGTGGGGAGAGGGGCGGGGCGCGCGCGGCTCGCGCGGGGGCGCGGGTGGAGCTGCGGGCGTCTCACCGTGGCCGGCGGGCAGCGCGAAGGTCGAGGCGATCGTGCCGCCCAGCGTCGAGGCGCTCCAATCGAACTTCGCGTCCTTCGGCACCGTGACGAGCACGGAGCCGTTGACAGTCTTCAAATCCCACGCGGCTGCGGCGGGGAGGGCCTGCGCGGAGACCTCCACCTTTCCGTTGACGGTCTGTGCCCGAAGCGACCGGCGAGTCCCGGCCGCCTGGACGTTGCCGTTGACGCTGTGCAGCTCGATATCTCCCTCGAGATCGCGAACCCGGACCTCGCCGTTGACCGTGTGCAGGTTCGCGGCGACGCCTGAGGGAAGCACGATTTCGTAACGCGTGGTGATCTTGCAGTCGTTGCAGTGCAGCGACAGGCCGTCGTGATGTCGGCCGCGGGTCCAGCCGGCCGGGCGGGGCCACATCGTCTGTAACCGATACAGCTCGCCGTCGTTCGACTGCTCGACGTGCGTTTGAGTCAGGATCTCTTCGGCGCGGGAGCGGCCGGAGGCCGTCACGGTCGTCGTCACAACGGCGGCGAACTCCTTCCCCGGCGTCGCAACGAGGTCGCCGTTGACGTTCTCGATCCGAACGGTCGAGCCCGAAGCGAGCGAGGCGTTGAAGCGGTCGGTGCGCGTCACCGACGAGCGGTTCTCCTCTCCCGACGCCGCGGCCGCGAGCATCAGTGCCGCGCCCATGGCGAGGAGGATCCACAGGACTCGGACTTCCACCCGCTCGGAGCGGGGGACCGAGGGTGCCGCGTTCATCGTGCTCTTGCGCATCATCCAATGGAGACGCCCCGAAAGGGCGGGGGTTTCGGGGTTCACGGTCAGAACTCCATCGTCTTGAGCGCGGAGGCGGCTCGGGCTCGCACGAAACCGTTCTCGGAGGGATCGAACGCCCTTTCGCGAAGGGATTGGATCGTCTTCGGGTCGGCCGGGGACTCCTTGGCCGCCGCGGCAAGGCTCTCGATCGCCACGAGGCGGACGGCCGGATTGCGGTCCCCGTGCAGCGCTTCCAGAAAGGCCGATCGGATCTCGGGGGTCATCCGCATGCTCGAAAGCGCATCGGCGGCCTTCTTGCGGACGCCGGGGTTGGGATCCTTCCGAAGCGTGCTCGTCAGCGCGTTCACGATGTCGGGGGAAGCGGAGGCGACACCCGCTCCATAGTGCTGCTGGACGAGCTCGATCGCCCGCGACTTCTCCCCCGAGTTCTCGGTGTTGCGCGACAGCAGGTAGGCGAGCAGCCTCGCCACCTCAGGGTCGGAGGGAGAACCCTCGACGGTGTGGCGTGTCGTCACGTCGAACCCGATCCCGACCCGCCCATCGGGGGTCACCGGCTGGTAGGACAGATTGGAGAGGCGCGGGTTCGATTCGAAATCGGGCAAGGGCGAAGCGGCGGTTGCCCGGGAGACCGCAGCCGCCGCAAGCGGCACCCGGCGGGACGCCGCAAAGTAGCCGATGCCCGCAGCGACGAGAATCGCCGCGGCCTGCGCGACCCAGCGGAGGGCGCGGGGCTTCGGGCGGAATTCCCGGACCCGCATCCGGAGCATCTCCTCTTCGATCAGCAGCCGGCTGCGCCGGCGGAACTCGGGAGTGGCGTCGAGACCGGAATCCTCCCCCAGAAATTCCCAGGCGCGCTCCAGCGCGGGAGCCTGTGCGGCGCAGCCGGCGCACGCTGCCAGGTGGAGGGCGAGCTCCTCTTCGGCCTCCGGGCGGATCTGTCCGGTGAGGCGGTCGACCAACCGCTCGTTCAGTTCGCGGCATTCCATGACGTGGCTCCTTCGGAAAAACGGGCCTTGAGCGTTTCGACGGCCCGGAAGATTCTGGTCTTGACCGCCCCGACCGAGATGCCCAGGATCGAGGCGATCTCCGCGTAGGGGAGGCCATGGTAGCGGGCGAGCACGAGCGCCTCGCGTTGCTCCTCGGAGAGATCCGCGAGCGCGCGGCGCACCGCGTCTCGTTTCTCCCGATCGATCAGGGCGTGCTCGACCCCTTCTCCCCGGGCTGCCGGCTCCGGGAGGGCGTCGATCGGCACGACGGGCGCGCGGCGGTCACGTCGGCGCCGGTCCCGGCAGGCGTTGGCTGCGATGGCGAAAAGCCAGGAAGCCACCTCCGCCCTTCCGTCGTATTGGCTGGCTCTCGTGATCACCTTGACGAATACCTCCTGCGTAACCTCTTCCGCCAGACTCCGGTCCGAAAGCATCCGGCCGGTAAACCGAAGCAAGGCCGGAGCGTACCGTTCGAAAAGCTCCGCCGCGCCCTCCGTGTCGCCACGGCGAACGCGCTCAAGCAGGGCGCGGTCCTCGGCCCGCCCGCCCCTTCCGGGTTCGCTTCCGATCGGCACGGCTATCTGGGAGACGCCGGGTGCAGCCCAAGGTTACGCCCCCGAGCCGCAAGGCGGTTTCTCACGAGGTTCTGTCCCGACGGCACGGCCGTGACCGCTCCGCGGCCGAAGAATCTCCATCCGCTATAGTCCCGCCCCGATGGATTCCGTCGCCTTCAAGGTCGTGGATTTTGCGATCCAACTTGCGGTCATCTTGTTCGCGATCTCCTTCCACGAGTCGGCGCACGCCTGGTCGGCGCTCCAGTTCGGGGACACGACGGCCCGAGACCTCGGAAGGATCAGCCTGAACCCGATCCGCCATATCGATCCCTTCGGCAGCATCATCTTGCCGCTCGTGCTCTACATCTTTTCCGGTTTCATTTTCGGAGCGGCCAAGCCGACTCCCGTCGACTTGCGCAACACGAAGAATCCGCGCCTGGCGAGCCTCGCCGTCTCCGCGGCCGGCCCCGTCTCGAACTTCCTTCTCGCCGGAGCCAGCGTCGTCCTCCTGCGGGTCATTCGGATCCTCTCGCCGCACTCGATCGAGGAGTTGTTCCTCTCCCTGCAGGGGCGTCATTTCGCGGCCGGAACCCTTGCGCCCGTCACCTACCTGCTGTTCCAGTTCGCGATCATCAACGTCGCGCTCGGCGTATTCAATCTCATTCCCATTCCGCCCCTGGACGGAAGCGGCGTCGTGGCAGGGGCGTTCGGTGCGCCCGCCCAACGCCTTTTCGCCCTCCTGGCACCCTTCGGATTCGTGATCCTGATCCTGTTGATGACGACAGGATTCCTTAGGGTGATTTTCACACCGTTCCAGCAGCTGCTGGTTTGGATGATTTTCGGAGGATGACCTAGGGCATGAAGGCGGCTTCGGAGGAGCGTCTCCGGTGAGCGACGAGCGCGTCGAGAGCGCCCTGCCGCCCGTCCATACCGAGGCCTTCTCGGGGCCGCTCGACCTCCTGCTGCACCTGATCCGGGTCAACGAGGTATCGATCACCGATATCCCCATCGCCAGGATCACGGAGCAGTACACCGCGTACCTCGACGCCATGCGGGAGCTCGATCTCGACGTGGCCTCGGAGTACGTGGCCCTGGCGGCGGAACTGATTTACGTCAAGTCGAAGATGCTCCTGCCGCGGCCGCCCGGGGCGGAGGCCGAAGACCCGCGCCAGGACCTCGCCCGCCGACTGCAGGAATACGAGCGCTTCAAGAAGGCGGCCGAGGACCTCCACGAGATCGATACGCTGCGGGCCGGGCTCTGGCCTCGGGGTCAGATGGAAATTCCGAGGTCGCCCGAGGGCGAGACGCTCGAGGTCTCGCTCTTCGATTTGATCGACGTCTTTCGGAAGGTCACGGATCGGTACCGCCTGGCGCACCCCCCGGCTCTCGAGATCCGGCACCTGCGCTTCTCCGTCGCGGACAAGATGCGGGACCTCGTGGAGCGCCTGGAGCGAAGCGGCAACCTGCCGCTGCTCGAATTTCTGGGAGAAATGCACTATCGGGCGGAGGCCGTGACCGCGTTCTTGGCGACCCTGGAGCTCGTGCGGCTCGGCATCGTGACGGCCTTCCAGCTCTCCGCCTTCGGCGAGATTCACGTGTCCCGGACCGATGCTCCGTTTTCCGTGGATCAGATGAGGGACACCTACCGGTAGACTTGTCCCATGAACGAAACCCTGGCCACCGAAGCCGCGGAAACCGAGCCGGCACGGCCCCGCGAAAAGAGAGCGGAGAAGATCCTGCCGGCCCTCGAAGCCCTGCTCTTCTCCTCTTCCCGGCCCGTCAAGAAGAAGGATCTCGCCGACGTCCTGGAGGCGACGGTGGAGGCGGTCGAGAAGGCTTTGGAGCACCTCGCCACCGACGCCGAGCGCGCGGAGCGGGGGGTTCGGCTCGAGGAGGTTGCCGGCGGATGGCGCTTCGTCACGCGTCCGGAATTCGACGGCCTGCTGCGCAAGTTCCACGAGGTCTCCGAGCGCAGCCGCCTGTCGCTCGCCGCTCTCGAGACTCTCGCCATCATTGCCTACCGCCAACCCATGACGCTTCCCGAGATCCAGGACATCCGGGGCGTGAACTCGGCGAGCGTCCTGAACACCCTCTTCGAGAAGAAGCTCATCACGACCGCCGGCCGCAAGTCGGTGGTCGGCTCGCCGTTTCTCTATCGCACGACGCCGGAATTTCTCGTTCGCTTCGGCCTGAAGGACGTGGAAGACCTCCCTCAGCCCGAAGAGTTGGCCGAGGACCTGGCCTCGACGGTCGCGGGGATGCCGGGGGAGCCGTTGCCGGAGGCGGTCGCGGCCGCAGAGATGGACGAGGAGGACGACGAGGTCCTCGAGGACGACGGCATCGAGGAGGAGGGTCGTGAATCGTAAGTCCTGAATCGGAAATCGTGATCGCCGGATTCCTTCCGTTTACGATCCTCGATTCTCCGTTCTCGAATCACGACAGGCGCTCATGCCTCCCGTCCGTCTTCAAAAAATCCTCTCCGTAGCCGGCCTCGCGTCGCGGCGGGAGGCGGAGGAGTGGATCCGCGAAGGGCGCGTGCGGGTCAATGGGAAGGTCGCGCACCTGGGTGAGCGCGCGGATCCGGATCGCGACGCCATTCGCGTGGACGGCCGGAGGGTTCGGCCCCGGTCGGGTCCGCGGACCTATATCCTGCTCAACAAACCGAAGGGCTACGTCACGACCTTGTCCGACCCGGCACAGCGCAAGACGGTGATCGAACTTCTTCCGGACGGCCTGCGGCGCGCCGTGAAGCCCGTCGGGCGGCTCGACGTGCAAACCGAGGGCCTTCTGCTCTTGACCGACGACGGAGACCTCGCGGCGCGCGTATCTCATCCGCGCTCCGCCTGCGGCAAGCAGTACCGGGTCAAGGTCTCCGGGGTGCCGAAAGAGGCGGACCTCGAGCGGTTGCGCCGTGGATTCTTTCTCGACGGCGCACGCACCCGTCCCTGCGAGATCGAGCGCGTCTCGACGACGTCCGCCCGCGGGGAAGGGAACGCCTGGCTTCAGGTAACTCTGTACGAGGGGCGCAGTCGGCAGATCCGGCGGATGTTCGAGACCATCGGCCATCCCGTTTCGAAGTTGAAGCGGACGGCGATTGGCCCAATCCGGGACGATCGGCTGCCGACGGGAGCGTGCCGGAAGTTGACGGCGGCGGAGATCGAAGCGCTGAGAAGGAGTCTTGAGCGGGGCGACGGGGGGGCGGGGAGGCGGGCGCAACGGCAGACGACGCCAGGACGCGGGGATGCGGAGACTCGGGGGCACGGTGGAAGGCGGCGGTGAGCGCACCCCTCATCGTCGCGATCGATGGCCCGTCGGGCGCCGGAAAGTCCACGGTGGCTCGCGCGCTCGCGGGACGCCTCGGGGTGCCTTATATCGACACCGGAGCCATGTATCGCGCCGTTGGCCTCGCAGCCCGGGAAGCCGGCGTCGGACTGCCCGTGACCGAACCCGACCGGGTGGTGGCTCTGGCTGAGGCTGGCCGCATCGGTCTGGAGTCATCGTCGGAGAGCCTGCGCGTCCTGTGGAACGGGAAGGACGTCTCCGAGGCGATCCGGCAGCCGGAAATCTCCCTCTACGCGTCTGCCGTATCGGCCATTCCCGGAGTCCGCCGGCGTCTGGTGGCCGAACAACAGCGGCTCGGGTGGGAACGCGGCGGCGTGCTCGAGGGGCGAGACATCGGTACCCGGGTCTTCCCCGAAACGCCTCACAAGTTCTTTCTGACGGCCTCCGCGGGCATCCGGGCGCAGCGCCGGACACGGGAGCTGGCCGAGCGGGGGGCCTTGCGCCCTTATGCCGAGGTCCTGGAAGAAATGACCCGGCGGGACCGTGACGACAGCACCCGGGCGGACTCCCCGCTGACCCTGGACGAGCGCTACACCTTGGTGGACTCCACGGGCAAGGACGTTGCAGAGGTCGTCGCGGAGATCGAAGCCCGGGTGCGGCAGGGGGGCTTGTTGACTCCCCCCGTTCCCCCAACATAGACTATATTTTTGCGGTTCAAATACTTATGAGAGGGGACCCCGTTTCCCGATGACGGCGAAGAATCACGAAGGAGGACGAGAAGACAAGCCGATGGAGACCGAACAGGAGCTCTCGCCCCAGGAGTACGAGCACCTTCTGGCTCAGTACGAGGATTCGTTCCGGAATCTGCAAGAGGGACAGATCATCCGGGGCCGCGTCATTGGCATCACCCCGTCCGAGGTGATCGTCGACATCGGTTACAAGTCGGAGGGGATCATTTCCGTCTCCGAGTTCACCGATTTCTCCGGCAATCTCACCGTCAAGGAGGGGGATGCGGTGGACGTTCTCCTCGAGCGCACCGAGGACCAGAACGGCTACGTCGTCCTGTCCAAGGACAAGGCCGAGAAGATGAAGGTCTGGGACGAGGTCGAGAAATCGTACCGCTCGGGCTCGACCGTGCGCGGCCGCGTCATCGATCGGATCAAGGGGGGCCTCGCCGTCGACATCGGCGTGAAGGCCTTCCTCCCCGGCTCCCTCGTCGACGTCAAGCCGATCAAGAACCTCGAGTCTCTGCGCGGAAAGGACTTCGACTTCAAGGTCATCTCGGTCGACAAGAAGCGTGGCAACATCGTGCTGTCGCGCAAGGCGGTCGTCGAGGTCGAGCAGGAGGCAAAGAAAAAGGAGACGCTCCAGCTGCTCGAAGAGGGCCGGGTCCTGCGCGGCACGGTCAAGAACCTGACCGACTACGGCGCCTTTGTGGACCTGGGAGGGCTCGACGGCCTCCTCCACGTGACGGACATGTCCTGGGGCCGAGTCAATCACCCTTCGGACCTCGTGAAGGTCGGCGACGAGATCGACGTCGTGGTCCTGAAGTTCGACCGCGAGACCGAGCGCGTCTCGCTCGGAACCAAGCAGCTCACCGAGGACCCCTGGACGCACGTGCCGGAAAAATACCCGGCAGGCTCGCGGGTCACCGGGCGTGTCACCAACGTCACCGACTACGGCGCCTTCGTCGAGCTCGAGGAAGGAGTCGAGGGCCTCGTGCACGTCTCGGAGATGTCCTGGTCGAAGAAGGTCAAGAACCCCTCCAAGGTCGTTTCGCCGGGCGACACCGTCCAGGCGGTCGTTTCCGACGTCAACCGCGAGGCGCGCCGGATTTCTCTCTCTCTCAAGGACACGCTTCCCGATCCCTGGGAGGGCGTTCTCGAGAAGTACGCCGTCGGCAGCCGGGTCTCGGGTAAGGTCCGCAACCTCACCGACTTCGGCGCTTTCGTCGAAATCGAAGAAGGAATCGACGGCCTCGTGCACGTCTCCGACATGTCTTGGACCAAGCGCGTCAAGCACCCGTCCGAAGTGCTCAAGAAGGGGGACGACGTCGAGGCGATCATCACCTCGATCGATCAGGAGAATCGCCGCATCTCGCTCTCGATCAAGGAATTTCAGCCCAATGACTGGCAAACCTTCCGCGAGCGGCATCAGCCGGGCGACCTCGTCGAGGGCGTCGTGACGCGGGTGGCCGACTTCGGCGTCTTCGTGCAGATGGAGGGCCTCGTCGAGGGGCTCATGCACGTGTCGGAGACGCCGATCCCGCGCGGTGGCAAGCTCGCGGATCACTACCACGACGGGGACGCGGTACGCGCCCGGATCCTGCGGATCGAGGATGCCGAGATGAAGGTCGGGCTCTCGGGGCTGAATGTCGACGAGGCCCCCGCCGTGGCGCCGCCCGAGCCGGCCGTCGCTCCCCAAGCCGAGGCGGTAGCGGAAGCGGTAGCGGAGGCGGCCCCGGCCAAGAAGAAGCGTTCCCGAAAGAAGGCGGACGACTCTTCGAAGGAAGCTTAGGAGGCGCAGCCGGGCTCTCCGGAGCGACCGGACGGGCTTTCCAGCGAGGACGGATATGACGAAGGCGGAACTGATCGAGCGCGTCGCCGTGGCAACCGACGTCACGAAGAAACAGGCGGAGTCCATCGTCGACACGGTCTTTGACGCGATCGTGCGCTCCCTGAAGGACGGGCAGAAGATCGAGCTGCGGGGTTTCGGCTCCTTCCGGCTTCGCGAGAGGGGAGCCCGGATGGGTCGCAACCCGAAAACCGGCGTGAAGGTGGCGGTTCCGGCGAAGAAGATCCCCTACTTCAAGCCCGGCAAGGAACTGAAGGAGCTGATCAACCGCTAGCCGGCCGGCCTGGAGCGCGCATGCCCAATGTCCTGTTCGCGCCGTGGCGGTACGATTACCTGGTGTCGGAGAAGTCCAAGACGTGCATTTTCTGCGACGCGGGGGCTTCCCGAAGTGACGAGGACTCGCTGGTCGTCTACCGGGGCCGGGCGGTCTTCGTCTTGTTGAATCGGTACCCCTACACCAACGGCCACGTCATGGTCGCGCCCTACAGCCACGACGCCTGGATGTCGCGATCGAGCCAGGAGACGCTCTCGGAGCTGATCGGCACCATCGCGCGGGCCGAGCGCATCCTCGTCGAGACGTACCGCACCGACGGCCTGAACGTAGGTGTCAATTTCGGGTCGGCCGCCGGCGCGGGCGTGACGGACCACTACCACGTCCATGTCGTGCCCCGTTGGAACGGAGACACGAACTTCATGACCGTCACCGGCGACCTCCGGATCGTTCCCGAGGACCTGAACGAGACGCGCCGGAGGCTTGAACCCCTCTTCGCCGGGGCCGGCGCTTGAGTCCGGCGGCGTCCGCGCAACCCCGCCGGGCTCTCGCTGCGGCGGCCATCGCCTGGGTGTTCCCCGGCCTCGGACACTTCTACCTCGGACGACGGAGGACGGCGGCGCTGTTCGCCCTGATCGTGACGGTCTGTTTCGCGCTCGGCCTTTCCTTCGAAGGGCGTCTCTATACGATCGAGAGCGGGCAGCCGCTGACGATCCTCGCGACGTTCGCGGTGTATGGTGCGGGGCTCTTGAACGTTGTCGCGCGGATGTTCTCCGGCAACCCCGGCGGCACGGTCCTCGCCCCGACCTACGAGTACGGCTGCGCCTACCTGCTGACGGCGGGCCTGATGAACTTGCTGTTGGTCCTCGACGCCTGGGACATCGCCTCGGGGAGAAAGAAGTGATCGCCGCCTTGTTGCCTGCGGACCACTTCATCATCATGAGCGTCTACGCGCTGCTCGTCTCCGGCTTTTTCGCCCTCCTCTGGAGGGAGCCGCGCCGCGAACGCTGGAAGCTCTTCGGTCTTCTCCTCGCTTCCCTGGTGCTGGGCGGCCTCGCCGCGGCCTGGCTCATGTACCCTTTCCCCTCGTGAAGCGGGAACCAAAGGCCGCAAGCCGAAGAAAGACCCCCACACCCCGGCGCATCGAATCGCGGTTCAGGGTTCCCGGCTCACGTTTCTGATGTGCGGCATTTCGGGATGGGTTGACTCGGGAGGGATCGATCCGGAGCGATTCGGCCGCGCGCTCGAGGCTCTGGCGTCTCGTGGTCCCGACGGCCAGGCCCACTGGATCGGACGCGACCTCTGCGTCGTGCTCGGCCACCGACGCCTCGCGATCCTGGACACGTCGGTTCGCGGCATAGAACCCTCCGTCGCGCCGGACGGGCTCTCGGCCTTCGTCCACAACGGTGAGATCTACAACTTTCGGCAGCTGCGGCGGCAGCTCGAGGCCCGGGGTGAGCGCTTCGTCTCGGAAAGCGACGGCGAAGTGGCGCACCGGCTGCTCCGCCGGGAGGGACTGGCGGGGCTCGATCGGCTCGACGGGATGTTCGCCCTGGCTTTCTGGGAGGAGTCCGCCGGCCGCCTGCTGCTCGCGCGGGACCGCATCGGGATCAAGCCCCTCTACTATGCCCGACTCCCGCGCGGCCTGGCCTTTGCCTCGCAGGCAAGCGCTCTGCTGGAGCTGCCCGACCTCGCCGCCAGGGTCGATTCGGAAGCCCTGTCCGATTTCCTCGCCTACGGCTACGTTCCATTCGACCGGTGCCTCTTCGCCGGGATTCGCAAGCTTCCGGCCGCGCACCGGCTCACCTACGAGGCGGGTAGCGGCCGGCTGGAGATCGCCCCGTACTGGCGGCTCGAACGGCAGTCGGTGCGCGACGACCCCGAGGAGTTGCGCGAGCGTCTCGACCGGGCCGTCACGTCTCACCTGGTCTCGGATGTTCCGGTGGGGGCCTTCCTGTCGGGAGGTCTGGATTCGACCGTCGTGGTCTCTCGCGCCGCGAAGGCGCAGGAGATCCCGACGTTCACGGTGGCCTACCGCGACGGGGACCTGGACGATGTGGCCTACGCGCGGCTGGCCGCGCAAGCCCTCGGCACGCCGCATCGGGAACAGCTTCTCGAGCTCGGCGATCTTTCTTCGGCGCTCAATCGCGCGTCCCGGATCTTCGACGAGCCGCTCTACGACTCGCGCGCGCTCGCGATGCTCGAGCTTTCGATTCTCTCCCGCGCGTCCGTCAAGGTCGCTCTCTCCGGCGACGGGGGAGACGAGGTCTTCGGAGGCTACGGCTGGCACGAGACCGCGCTCCGGTACGAAAGGCTGCGGCATCGCCTGCGGCTTCTCAATCCCTTGTTCACCGGGGCACAGCAGAGAGTCGTCGGGCCAATCTCGCAGACGACGTGGGGACGGCGGGCGTCGGGCGCGGCACGCCTGCTCGCCGCAGAGCTCGTGGATCGATATTTCCCGATTCGCGGATTCTTCGGCGCAGAGGAGCAGCGCGACATTCTTGGGAGGGCGCCGGAAGACGCGGCCTGGCTCTTCCGACGCTTCGACCGGCCCGAGCTGCCGCTGCCCCAGCGGCTTCTGTATCTGGACCTGCACACGTATCTGCCGGACAACGGGCTGACGCTCGTCGATCGCTCCACGATGGCAGTCGGGCTCGAGGCCCGGGTGCCCCTGCTGGACCGGCAGCTCGTCGAGTACGCCTTCTCTCTCCCTCCGGACCGCCTCGTACGGCCCGGAGCGACGAAGATCGCCTTTCGAGAGGCCGTCCAGCCCTGGATTCCAGAGGCGATCGGGCGGCGGCCGAAGAAGGGCTTTTCGCCTCCCTTCAAGCGCTGGGTCGGGGGAGCGGGGCGCGAGGCCGCCTTGAAGATGCTCGAGAGCGGCGATCTGGCGGCCGACGGTCTCCTGCGGGTACAGAGGGTCCGCCGGTTGATCGAGTCGAACACGCAGCGGCGCTCGAACAAGCTCTGGCTCCTGCTGAACCTGGAGGCGTGGTATCGGCGCTGGATCCGCGGCCGGCGCGACACCGCGGCGGAAACGGAGCGCGCCGTCGCCGTGGCCGTCCGCGGCCGGCCGTGGGGGCCGCACCCAACGGCGGGCTTGTTGCATTAGTCTGAAAGCCTTGAACCTGCTGATTTCGGCCGGCGAAGCCTCGGGAGATCTTCACGGTGCCCGGCTCCTCCGGGCGCTCTCCGCCCGGCGTCGCCCACTCTCCGCGTTCGGGATGGGCGGAGCGCGCCTGGCGGCGGAGGGCCTCGAGCGCGTCGCCCGCTCGGAAGACCTCTCCGTGATGGGGTTTTCGGAGGTTTTCGCGAAACTGCCGGTCATACTCCGAGCGCTGTCGGCGCTTCGTCGCGAATCGAAGCGGCGGCGGCCGGACGCGGCGGTGCTGATCGATTTCCCCGACTTTCACGCCGCCCTCTCCCGGTCCCTGCACAAGCAAGGCATTCCCCTGATCTACTACGTAAGCCCGCAGGTCTGGGCGTGGAGGCCGGGAAGGGCCCGCGTGATCGCCAGCCGGGCCCGGAGCATTCTTACGCTCTTTCCCTTCGAAACGGAAATTTACCGCCGGCTCGGAGCGGATGCGATCTGGACGGGCCACCCCATCGTCGACGATGTCCGCGAAGGGCTCGAGGCGGCCTCGCCCGTTCCGCCGAAAGTGAGGACCCGGCTCGCGCTCTTACCCGGCAGCCGACGCGCGGAGGTTCGCCGTCTGTGGCCGCCGATGCGCGACGCGACAACCCTCATCGCGTCAAGACACGGTCTCGAAGCGTTCGCGATCCGAGCACCGGGGCTGTCGGACCATGCGTACCCCGGAGCGAGCGAGGCGGGTATCGAGCTCGTGTCTTCGGGTGCGCATGCGCTGCTGGCCTCGTCGGATCTCGCGTTGGTGGCCTCCGGGACGGCGACGCTCGAGACCGCCCTCTGTGGAACGCCGATGATCGTGGTCTACCGCGCTTCCCGGACGAGCTTCGCGATTGGGAGGCGCCTCGTGAGAGTTCCCTGGATCTCGCTGGTCAACATCGTTGCTCGGGAGCCCGTCGTGCCGGAGCTCCTGCAGGAGCGGGTGACGCCGGAGCGGCTCTCGCGAGAGGCCGAAGCGCTGCTCGACTCGCCGGAGCGCCGGGACAGGATGAAGCGGGCGCTCGGGCGGGTCGCTCGGGAGCTCGGGCCGCCGGGCGCGAGCGATCGCGCCGCCGAGGCCTTGCTCGTAGCCGTGGAAGGGGGCGTCCCGACGCCCGTCCGGACCGCGACCCGATGAGCAAACCGACGAGTCGGGCGCCGGAGAGACTCGCGGTGCAGGCCGCGGCGCCGCTGCCACGCCTGCTCCGGTATTTCGCCCGATACCGGGGCCGGGCCCTGGCGGCTCTGCTCGCAATGGCGGTGGTCTCGGTTGCGACCGTCCTTCTGCTGTTCCTTCTCAACAAGGTCATCGACGATTCGCTCGGCGCCGGCGCTGCCGGGTCCCTTACGGGGTTCAAGGGCGCGGCCGCCAAGCGCACGGCCCCGGTGCTTCAAGTTCTCGAGCGGGGTTACGCCCGTGCGATCGGGACCGCGGCCGCCGCCGGCATCGCCGAGCGTTTCGCCGTACCGCTGATGCTGCTCGCGGCGCTCCTCGTCAAGAACGTCCTCTCCTACTTTTCCGAGTTCGAGCTGAATGGGATCGGTCTCGGCATGGTTCGCGACCTGAGGCACGACGCCTACGAAAGGCTGATTCATCAGTCGAGCCGCTTCTACACACGGTCCTCGACGGGTGATCTGATGAGCCGGCTCCTGACCGACGTGGAGCAGGTCCAGTTCGCCTTCGGCAGCCAGCTCGCCGACTTCGCTCAAGGCGCGCTCTCCATGCTCTTCGTACTGGTCTACGTCTTCTCGCTCAATGTCCGGCTCGCCTTCGTCGTCTTCGTCGTCGCTCCGGTCGTTCTCGTCTCGATCCTCGAGAACGCGCGCCGCCTGAGACGCACCGCGCTCTCCTCGCGGGAACGGATCGGGGAGATGGGCTCGCTGCTCTCCGAGACGTTGCGCGGAAACCGAGTCATCAAGACCTACGGGATGGAGAAGTTCGAGACGGAGCGGTTCCGCACCGCCAGCGATCGGTACTTTCGCGTCAGCCTGCGAACCGTTCGAATTCAGGCGATCAACTCGCCGCTGATGGAAGTTCTCGCCGGCCTCGGTCTGGCCGCAATCTTTGCCTACGCGGCGGGGCAGATCCAGCAGGGACGCATGACGGTGGGCGAGCTGATCTCGTTTCTGGCCGCGATCCTGATGATGTACAAGCCGCTGAAAGACGTGACGCGGACGAATCTCGCCCTACAGCTGGCCCTGTCCTCGGCCTCCCGGATCTTCGAGCTCATCGACGCCGGTAACGAGATCGAGGAGCGGCCAGGCGCGCGCGCGCTGCCGGCGTTTCAAGCCGCGATCCGCTACGAGAACGTGTCCTTCGGGTATGCCGACGAGCCGGTTCTGCAGGAGGTGAACCTCGAGATCCGGCGCGGCGAGACGGTAGCCATCGTCGGACCTTCCGGTGCCGGAAAGACGTCTCTGGTCAACCTGCTGCCGCGCCTGTACGACCCGACGGGAGGCCGCGTCACCTTCGATGGCGTGGACCTGCGGGACGCGACGCTGGCGTCGCTGCGACGACAGATCAGCCTGGTGACGCAGGAGACCATCCTCTTCGATTCGACGGCCCGCGAGAATATCGCCTACGGTGAGCCGCAGGCGCCGGAAGAGCGTGTCCGGGCCGCGGCGAAGGCCGCTTACGCCGACGAGTTTCTGGAGCGGCTGCCCCAAGGCTACGACACCCGGGTCGGAGAAGGTGCCGGCCGGCTCTCGGGCGGACAGAAGCAGCGGCTGTCCATCGCCCGCGCCCTCTACAAGGACGCGCCCATCCTGATCTTGGACGAGGCCACCTCGCAGCTGGACCTCGAATCGGAGGCGGTCGTCGCGCGGGCAGTCGCCAACCTCATGGCCGGGCGGACGACGCTCGTGATTGCGCACCGGCTCTCGACCGTGCGCCGCGCGAATCGGATCGTGGTTTTCGAACAGGGCCGGATCGTCGAGACGGGCACCCACGCCGAGCTCTTGACTCACGACGGCCTCTACCGCAGGCTGCACGACATGCAGTTCTTTTCCGACGCCGACGCCTCCACCGTGGCGGCGGACGCCGATACCCGATGACGGTCCGCAGCATGACCGGCTTCGGCCGGGCTCGTGGCCCGCTTGCGACCGAATGGTCGGCAGAGCTCTCGGCCCGCAGCGTCAATCATCGGTTTCTCGACTTGACGGTACGGCTGCGCGACTCCGAGGCCGCGCTCGAGCCAGTTCTCCGGCAGGTGTTTACGCGGCATCTGGCTCGTGGGAAGGTCGACTTGACGCTGCGGCTGACCCGAGTGGGCTCCGGCGGGCCAAAAATCGTCATCGATGAGCGCCTGCTGGAATCGCTGCTCTCCCGCCTCGACGATCTGTCCCAGAGATACCCGATCAAGGGAGACCTCGAGGCCCGGGACCTCATTGCGATTCCGGAGTTGCTGTCCCTGGACCGCCCCTCGGACGGCTTCACCCCGGAAGAGGTTGCCGGCCTGGAACGGCTGGCCGAGGAGGTCGCGACGGCTCTGGTCGGGATGCGGGAGGAGGAGGGCCGGCGCATCGCCGGGGAGCTCTCCAAGCGCATCGTCTTCCTGGAGAGCAAGCTCGCGCCGCTCAACGCGCGGCGAGACGAGATCGTGCGGTCGATCGCGACGACCCTCCGGGATCGGATGCGCGCCCTGTTCTCCGACGTGCCGCTCGACGCCGGACGTCTCGAGCAGGAGGCCGCCCTCTTTGCCGAGCGGTCCGACGTCGCCGAGGAGCTCGCCCGGCTCGCCGGACACCTGGCGCAATTCCGGAGCCTGCTGGAAAAGGGAGACGGCCCGGTTGGAAAGAAGCTCGACTTCCTGTCGCAGGAGATCTTGCGGGAGATCAATACGCTCGGCTCGAAGGCACGGGATCTCCAGCTCGCCCGCGAAGTCCTCGACATGAAGGCCGAAACGGAAAAGATCCGCGAGCAGGTTCAGAATCTCGAATGACCGCGGCGCGCGGCGACCTCTTCATCGTGTCCTCGCCTTCGGGCGGCGGAAAGACGACGCTCATCCGGCGGCTTCTGGCGGAGCCACCGGGCCCCGCACTCCATTTCTCCGTTTCCCATACGACCCGGCCCATGCGGGCGGGGGAGTCGAGCGGCCGCGAATATCACTTCGTCACGGTCGAGGAATTCCAGCGCATGGTGCAGCGCGACGAGTTTCTCGAGCACAACGAGGTGCACGACAACATCTACGGAACCTCGAAGGCCGAGGTGTTGCCGCGGCTCGATGCCGGAGAGGACGTCGTGCTCGACATCGACGTTCAGGGCGCGCGCGATATCCGACGCGTTTACCCGGAGGCCGTCGCCATTTTCATCGTCCCGTCGTCTCCCGAGGAGCTCTCGCGCCGCCTCACGACCCGGGGCCTCGACGGGCCCGAAGCGATCCGAAAACGCCTGATCAACGCCGCCCGGGAAATCGAGGAAGTGGCGGAATTCCAGTACGTTATCGTGAATGACGATCTCGATCGGGCGACTCTTGAGCTACAATCAATAGTTCGGGCGCGGAGACTGACGCCTGCCCGACAGGCGGAGCGTCTCGAGCGTATTCGCAAGGAATTCCGATAAGCCGTAAGGGGGAGAGACCGAATGATCCAGAAGATGCCGGAGGGGGTGGACAGCAAGTTCCGGCTGGTCCTGCTCGTCGCGCGCCGCGCGGAGCAGCTCATGCGGGGGGCTCGTCCCAAGATCGAGACCGATCGACCCCTGAAGCCCACGAAGCTCGCCGCCGTTGAGTTCGATGAGAACCGAGTCCGGTGGGACTACGGCGAGGAAGGCGGCGTCCTCGAGCCGGCCGCCGAGACGGATGCCGACGCCGCGGAAACGGTGGCCGTTGAAGAAGAGGCCGCCCTCTCCGAATAGGCGCGGCTTCTCTTCTTCTTGAATTTCGCCATGTCGCACCCGCGCCGGGTGGTTCTCGGGGTCAGCGGGGGCATTGCGGCCTACAAGTCCGCCGAGGTGGCGCGGGGCCTGATCCAGCGCGGCGTCGAGGTGCAGGTCGTGATGACCCGAGGCGCGCGGGAGTTCATTTCCCCGCTCACGTTGGCCGTGCTCTCCGGCCGGGAAGTCCATTCGGAAGTCTGGGGAAGCGGAAACGCTCCCACGGTCGATCACGTCGCGCTCGGCGACTGGGCGGACCTGCTGCTCGTGGCGCCCGCGACGGCGCACACACTGGCGAAGTTCGCAGCGGGCCTGGCGGACGACTTTCTCTCGACCTTCTTCCTGGCCCAGCGCGGGCCAGTGCTGCTGGCCCCGGCGATGGAGACGCGCATGTGGGAGCATCCGGCGGTCCGCCGAAACGTCGAGATGCTCATCGCCCGCGGTGCCCGCCTGGTCGGCCCGGAATGGGGCGCCCTCGCTTCCGGCCACGAAGGGCTCGGACGGATGGCCGAACCGGAGGCGATCGTCGAGCAGGCGCTGCGGCTGGCGGAGGGCCGCCGGGACCTGGAGGGGCTCCGGCTGCTGATCACGGCCGGACCGACGCGC
>JBGPCK010000029.1:0-29767 GCA_041481715.1 Thermoanaerobaculia bacterium
AACACCAGCCACCGCAAGCGGTTGCGGCGGCGGCGGGTCATCTGCGTCGTCGCCGCTCCGCGACGATGCTCTCGCATCGCCGGCGGCGCGGCGCCGGGCCTCTGTCCCCCCGGCGCTCGCAACGCCATCCCACACCCTTTTTCAGCAACCTGCTAGAGCGGAAACCGATCGCCTTCCTTCGCGACCCCGAATCCCTTCATCTCCAGAGCCTTGACCGACGACGCGTCCCAGAGAAGGCGGTTGGTGTGGTTCAGGTGCACGAAGAAGACCTTCGCTGCAGGCCGGCCTCCCGCACAGAGTCGCGCGGCGGTGTCCGGCACGAGAGGATGCGGGATGTCGCGGATCGCGCGGCCTGGAATCTCGTCGGCGGAAAAGAAGGTTCCATCGAGGAACGCCGTCAGATTCGGGTCCGCCGTGAAGTCCTCGGGCTTGCGGTCCCACGTCTCCCATCGGTCGATGTCCGGCAGCCAAAGGATCCTGCGTCTCGGGCCCGAGATCAGGTACGCCACCGTATCGGAGTCTTCGTCGCGGTGCGGCACGCGAATCGCCGTCACACGCAGGTTTTCCGTCAGGCCGAACTCCTTGCCGGCCTCGATCTCCCGAATCACGACGTTCCCGCGTTCGACCAGCCGGCTCCAAGGGCGGTTCTCGCGCAGGAACTTCGCCATCGACGCCGTTGCGTAGAGTGGGAGCTCCCGGGCGTTGCCGACCTCCCGGCCGAGCTGCGCCAGCCCGAGATAGTGGCCGATGTGCGCGTGGGTGAGCAGAATCGCATCGGGAAGTCCCCCCAACCGCTCGACCTGTTCCGCAAGATCCGGCGTTGCGTCCAGGAGAAAGCGCTTCCCGGCGCCCCGGTCGAGCAGGCCGAGCGACGCCACGAGGCGACGCTTGCCGGGGTCCCGGCGCGCCTCAACGCACAGAGCCTGCTGGCAGCCGAGGTGAGGGACGCCGCCGTCCTGGGCGATTCCGAGGACCAGAGCCTCGACGCCCTCGGCGGGAGGTGTCGAGGGCGGCGCGCTCGGGCCGAGCGCGAGGAGCAGGAGCGTGGCGGCGGCCGGAATCTCCATCCTCATGATCTAATAGAGGCTTCGGAGGTTTCATTATGGCCCGATCCCTTCCCCGTGAGACCGCGCGCGCCCTTGCGCCCGTCGTCGTTCCGCTGGTGACCAAAGTCGTGCTGCCGATCTTCCTCGAGAGTTTGCGCCGGCGCCGCCCCTTCGACGGCGACGCCTACTTCGAGCAGGCGAGCGAGGGCTTGAAGAAGGGCTTCAAGAAGGCGCGGCCCGACCTCGAGGACGTCAAGGACGAAGCCGTCGAGCGGGGGGCCAAGCTCTACGAAGAGGCGCGCAAGCAAGGCGAGGAGCTCGTCGAGCTGCTGGCCGAGAAGGGCTCGAAACTGGCGGACGACTGGCTGGGCGGCGTTCGGCCGCGTCGTCGGCGGCGATTCCCTTGGGCGTTCGTCCTCGGAATCGCGGCCGTGATCGGCGTTGGCGCCGCGGTCATGGGAAGGAAATAGCTATCAGCTATCAGCTCTCGGCTTTCAGCCGGACGCTCGACTCAGCCTTCGGCTGACAGCTGACAGCTGACGTCAGCCCAACGCCAGCTTCTTGTACTTGATCCGGTGCGGCTGGTCCGCCTCGATCCCGAGGCGTCGCTTGCGGTCTTCTTCGTACTCCTGGTAGTTCCCCTCGAACCAAACGGTGCGGCTGTCTCCCTCGAAGGCGAGGATGTGCGTCGCGATCCGGTCGAGAAACCAGCGGTCGTGGCTGATGACGACGGCGCACCCCCCGAAGTCGAGCAGAGCGTTTTCGAGCGAGCGCAGAGTGTCCACGTCGAGATCGTTCGTGGGCTCATCCAGGAGCAGCACGTTGCCCGCCTTCTTCAGCGTGCGCGCCAGGTGCAGCCGGTTCATTTCGCCGCCCGACAGGTCGGCCACCCGCTTCTGCTGATCCGCGCCCTTGAAGTTGAACATCGCGCAGTAGGCGCGCGAGGGGATCTCGCGCTTGCCGAGCAGGATCTTGTCCTGCCCGCCGGCCATCTCGTCGTGCACCGTCTTTCCCGGGTCGGGGCGTTCGCGGTCCTGATCGACGTAGGAAGCCACGACCGTCTCGCCGATCGTGAGCCTGCCTTCATCGGGCTTCTCGAGGCCGATGATCATCTTGAAGAGCGTCGTCTTGCCCGCGCCGTTTGGGCCGATCACGCCGATGATCCCGCCCCGCGGCAGATCGAAGGACAGGTCCTCCATCAACAGCCGGTCCCCGTACGCCTTGCGCACGCCCTCCGCGCGCACGACCACGTCACCCAGGCGCGCGCCGGCCGGAATGAAGAGCTCCTGCGTTTCCCCGCGCGCCTCGGGACCCTTGTCCGCGAGCAGCGCTTCGTACTGCTCGAGGCGTGCCCTGCTCTTGGCGTGCCGCGCCCGCGGCGACATTCGAACCCATTCGAGCTCGCGCTGGAGTGTCTTTCTCTTGGCCGACTCGGCCTTCTCCTCGAGCTCGAGCCGCTGTTCCTTCTGCTCGAGCCAGCTCGAGTAGTTGCCTTCCCAGGGGATCCCGAAGCCGCGGTCGAGCTCCAGGATCCAGCCGGCCACGTTGTCGAGGAAGTAGCGGTCGTGCGTGACCGCGACGACGGTCCCCGGGTACTCGGCCAGGTGGCGCTCGAGCCAGGCCACCGACTCGGCGTCTAGGTGGTTGGTGGGCTCGTCCAAGAGCAGCAGGTCCGGCTTCTCGAGGAGGACCTTGCAGAGCGCCACGCGGCGGCGCTCGCCGCCGGAGATCTTCGCGACGTCGGCGTCCGGCGGAGGGCACCGCAGGGCGTCCATGGCGATCTCGAGCTGGTGGTCGAGCTCCCAGGCGCTGGAGGCCTCGATCGCGTCCTGCACCCTCTGATACTCGGCCATGAGCTTCTCGCTCTCGGCCTGCGACATCTCGCCCGCCATTTCTTCGTTCAGCTGGTCGAAGCGCTTCAAGAGCGCCCGCGTCGGGGCGACCGCCTCCTCGACGTTGCCGACGACATCCTTGGCTGGATTCAACCTCGGATCCTGCGGAAGAAACCCCACACGGATCCCATCGGCCGGGAACGCCTCGCCGGCGAAATCCCTTTCGACGCCGGCCATGATGCGCAGCACCGTAGACTTGCCGGCGCCGTTTGAGCCCAACACGCCGATCTTGGCTCCGGGCAGGAAGGAAAGTGAGATTCCCTTCAGGATCTCGCGCTGCGGAGGGACCACTTTCCGCAGCTTGACCATCGTGTAGATGTATTGGTGTGCCATTGGAACGGAGGAGACTACCAGCGATCGCGCCGCGCGAGAAGGGCCAACGGCAGCTGATAGCTGATAGCTGACAGCTACCTCGGCGCTTCGCCGAGGTTGATCGCCATCGTCCCGAGCAGCCGGTCAACGCTACGGATATTCGCGAACCCGGTCTCCCGCATCAGGTGCTCGACGCCGCGCTGGCCCGGGTAATTCTCGAGCGAGTCCGGAATGTAGCGATACGTGTCCGCGTCCCCGTGGAAGAGCCAGCCGAGAAGTGGCATCGCCGCCCGGAGATACGCGAAGTAAAGGGCGCGCACGAGCCGTCCGTCGGGTTTTCCGAAATCGAGAACGGCGAGGCGCCCTCCCGGGGCCAGCAGCCGGCGCATCTCCGCGAGCGCGGCCCGCAGATCCGCGATATTGCGCAACCCGTAGCCGACCGTGATGGCGTCGAAGGCGCCATCGAGGAAGGGCAGGGCGAGGGCGTCCGCCTGCGTGAAGGCGCACCGGCTGGCCCGCTCCCGCTTTCGCCGCCTTGCGACCGCGAGCATCGGGAGCGTAAAGTCGGCGGCCGCCACCCGCGCGGCCCCGAGCTCCTCGGCCAGGAAGGCGAGGTCGCCGCTGCCGCAGCACAGGTCCAGCACGCGGAGCGGGCCGCCCGCGCCGACCAAGGCGAGCCGGACGGTTTCCCGCTTCCACCGGCGGTGCAGACCGAAGCTCATGAGGTCGTTCAAGAAGTCGTACCGTCGTGCCACGCGCGAGAACATCGCGCGGACCCTGGGTGCTCGGGAGGCGTCGTAGGAGAGATACCGGTTGGGCATTGGCGCGGGGTCCGATTATCGCGACACGAGGCCGAAATGTCCCGCGATGCTGTAAAGTTTTCAATCTCATGAGCCAGGAGCCGAAGAAGCCCGTCAGTGAAGCCGAGGCAAGGCAGGTGGCCGAGGAGGCCCGGGAGCGCGAGTGGACCTCCCCGAGCTTCTTGAAGGAGCTCTTCCTCGGAACCTTCCGTCTCGATCTCGTCCATCCCTTCCCTGAGGCCCCGCCGGAGCGCCCGGAATTCCGCGCCTTCTATGACGCGATGGACAAGTTCCTCGCGCAAGAGGTGGACGCCGACCGCATCGACCGGGAGGGCAAGATCCCGCCGCGCGTCGTCAAACGCCTGGCAGAGCTCGGCGCTTTTGGCATGAAGGTCCCGACGGAATATGGGGGGCTCGGCCTCTCGCAGCGTGAGTACGGCGAGATCATGAAGTTGATCGCCAGCTGGGACGGCAACCTCGTCACTCTGCTCTCGGCGCACCAATCGATCGGCGTGCCGCAGCCCCTGAAGCTCTTCGGCACGAAGGAGCAGAAGAAGAAGTATTTCCCGCGCCTGGCCCGAGGGGCAATCTCGGCCTTCGCGCTGACCGAGCCGCATGTCGGCTCCGATCCGGCGAACCTCTCGACGACGGCCACGCGCACGCCCGAGGGCGACTATGTCTTGAACGGCGAGAAACTCTGGTGCACCAACGGCACGGTCGCCGACCTCTTCGTCGTCATGGCGCGCCACCCCGACACAAAGAAGATTTCCGCCTTCATCGTCGAGAAGGGCTGGCCCGGAGTCGAAGTCGTCATCCGGTGCCATTTCATGGGACTGAAAGCAATCGAGAACGGCGTCATCCGGTTCTCAAGCGTCCGGGTTCCAAAGGAAAACCTCCTGCTCGCCGAAGGGCGCGGCCTGAAGCTCGCGCTGGTGACCTTGAACACGGGACGGCTGACGCTGCCGGCGACCAGCGCGGCGTTTGCCAAGCGCTGTCTCGAGGTGTGCCGCGAGTGGTCGAAGGAGCGGGTGCAGTGGGGCCAGCCGATCGGCAGGCATGACGCGATCGCCCAGCTACTCGCCGAGATGGCCGCGACGACCTTCGCGATGGAGGCGGTCTCGGACCTCTCTTCCGCGATGGCCGATATGGGAGACCGGGACATCCGTCTCGAGGCGGCCGTCGCCAAGATGTGGAACTCGGAAGAGGGCTGGAAGCTCGTGGACCGCACGATGCAGATCCGCGGCGGGCGCGGCTACGAGACCGCCGATTCGCTGCGGTCTCGCGGTGAGAAGGCGATCCCGGTCGAGCGGATGATGCGCGACTTTCGCATCAACCTGATCTTCGAGGGATCCTCCGAGATCATGCGTCTCTTCGTCGCGCGAGAGGCGCTCGACCGACACCTCGCGGCCGCGGGCGATCTCTTCAACCCGAAGATTCCGGCAGCGGAGAAGCTCGGGAAGGCCCTGCCGCGCTTCGTGGGCTTCTATGCGAAGTGGTACCCGACACGGTGGCTCGGCTGGGGCCGCTTCCCGCGTTTTGGACAGTTTGGACCTCTCGCCCCGCACGTTCGATATCTCGAGCGTACAACGCGCCACCTCGCGCGCGCGATCTTCCACTTGATGGCCCGCTACGGACCGAAGCTCGAGAAGCGCCAGGCCCTGCTCTTCCGCGCGGTCGACATCGGTGCAGACCTCTTCGCCATGACGGCGGCCGTCAGCCGGGCGGAGCAGATCCGACGGTCCGGCAAGCCGGAGGCCGCCCGAGCGGTCGAGCTTGCCGACATCTTCTGCCGACAGACGACCCGACGCATCGCCGGCCTCTTCCGGGCCCTGCGCTCCAACGACGACGTCGCGAAATACGCGACGGCCCGCCGCGTCCTCGACGGCGAGCACCGGTGGCTCGAGTCGGGTCTGGTGACGCCCGATCCGGCCCGTGAGCACGCCGCGGAGCTTGCGCCCGAAGAGGCAGTGGTCGTTCCGGGTTGAACGGCCCGCCTCCTAGACCCCGGGCACCTCATCGGTTCCTTCGTTGATCCCCTCGAAGAGGATCGTCGAGAGGTACCGCTCGCCAGTGTCCGGCAGCATCGCGAGGATCGTCGCGCCCTTTCCGGCCTTCTGCGCGATCTTCCGCGCGCCGGCGAAGGTTCCGCCCGAGGAGATCCCGCAGAAAATGCCTTCCTTCGAGGCGAGGTCCCTCGCCGCGTCGCGCGCCTCCGTGTCACTGACGGTCACGATCTCGTCGAACCCCTTGCGATTCAGGACAGCCGGGATGAAGTCCGGCGTCCAGCCTTGGATCTTGTGGGGCTTCCACTCGTTGCCTGAAAGAAGCGCGGCGCCTTCGGGCTCGACGACGGCGATCTTCGTCTCCGGCCGCGCTCTGCGCAGCATGTCGCCGGCGCCGGTCAAGGTCCCACCCGTGCCGTAGCCGGTGACCCACCAGTCCAGGCGTTTGCCCACGAAGTCGCGCAGAATTTCGGGACCCGTCGTATTGCGGTGGTACTCCGGGTTGGCTTCGTTCTCGAACTGCCGAGCGAGGAACCATCCGTTCTTCTTCGCGAGCTCCTCCGCCTTCTTGACCATACCGGTGCCGCGCTCCGCGGCGGGGGTCAGGACCACCTTGGCCCCCAGGATGCGCATCAGCTTGCGGCGCTCGACGGAGAAGCTGTCCGACATGAGGGCGACGAACGGATAGCCCTTGACGGCGCACACCATGGCGAGCGCGATGCCCGTGTTGCCGGAAGTGGCCTCCACCACCGTCTGCCCGGGCTTGAGCGTCCCCCGCCGCTCCGCGTCCTCGATGATGCCGATCGCGAGCCGGTCCTTCACGGAAGAGAGGGGGTTGAAGGCCTCGCACTTGACGTACATCGTGATGCCGGCCGGCGAAAGCTTGTTGATCCGGATGACGGGTGTGTTTCCGATGGTGCCGAGGATGTCTTCGTGAATCATGGCTTCGTTTCCTTTCGCTTCGGTGGAAGAGAGAGCGCCGCGTCCGGGGGCGAGAGGCTCGCGCGCGCGAGCGGCGCCCGGGTCGTCAATCCCGTGGAAAGGGGAGCAGACATCGCCCCTGGGCGCCGAAGGATCGGGCGGCGTTCTGGAGGCGCCGGCCGCGATTGTTGGGATTGTTGCGATTGCTCAAGTCCACGCCCTCGAGTCCCTTCCGGGAGAGCGTAGGATATGCGATTCGAATGAAAAGAGAGATCGTTTTCGCTTCCCTGAGTCTTCTCATGACGACCGCCGCGACCGCCACGCCCCGAACCCTGCGGGTGGACTACGGGCACACGGGCAACGCCCGAGAAGAGCGTTTCGCCCTCGATCGCTTGGTCCTCGAACCGCTGGAGTGGCCGGGTAACCCGGCGCGGCCGGTCGACGACACGAACCTCGGCAAGTACTTCTTCGAGGTCCTCGACCAGAAAACCAACCGTGTCCTGTACTCCCGCGGCTTCGCCTCGGTCTTCGGGGAGTGGGAGACCACAGTCGAGGCGGCGGCGGTCTCCCGCACGTTCTCGGAGTCGCTGCGCTTCCCGGCTCCTTCGGCTCCGGTGCAGATCGTCGTCAAGAAACGAGATTCCCGAAACGTCTTCCACGAGGTCTGGTCGATGATCGTAGATCCCAACGGAATGTTCGTGGACACGTCGAAGCCCCCTTCGCCCGGCCCGCTGCTCGAGATCGAGAAGCACGGGCCGCCGTCGCAGAAGATCGACTTGCTGATCCTGGGCGACGGCTACACGGCCGCCGAACGCGCGAAGTTCGAGAAGGATGCGCGGCGGCTGAACGAGATCCTTTTTTCCGTCTCGCCCTTCAAGGATCGGCGCAGTGATTTCAACGTCTGGGGCCTCTGCCCGCCCTCGGAGGAGTCAGGCATCTCGCGCCCCTCGACCGGGATCCACCGCCGTTCCCGCGTGGGCGCGACCTACGACGCGTTCGGCTCGGAGCGTTACGTGCTCACGTTCGAGAACCGCTCCTTCCGCGATGTCGCATCCTTCGCTCCCTACGAGTTCGTCGAGATTCTTGCCAACACGCGCACCTACGGGGGCGGCGGCATTTTAAACCTTTACTCGACTGTGGCGGCCGACAGCCTCTGGGCGCCGTACGTCTTCGTGCACGAGTTCGGCCACCACTTCGCCGGGCTCGCCGACGAGTACTACACCTCGGAGGTGGCCTACGGGCCGGCGAAAGAGCGCGTCGAGCCCTGGGAACCCAACGTAACGGCCCTGCTCGACCCCGAGTCGCTCAAGTGGAAGGACCTGGTCGCGCCCGGCACGGCGCTGCCCACGCCCTGGTCCAAAGAGCGCTTCGAAGCGGACTCGCGCGAATTTCAGAAGCGGCGGCGACAGATCCGCGCCGAGCGTGCCCCGGAAGACAAGATGGATGCCCTCTTCCAGGAAGAGAAGGTCGCCGAGACACAGCTCCTCGGGTCGGACCCCAGCTCGGGCAAGGTCGGAGCCTTCGAGGGCGCGTTGTACGAGCCGAAGGGCTACTACCGGCCGCAGAACGACTGCATCATGTTCACGCGCGACGACGTCGGCTTCTGCGCCGTGTGCCGGCGGGCGATCCAGACGGTGATGGACTTGTACACGCGCCCGTAACTGCTAATCTATCGCCGGACACAGGACACCGAACAACCCATGAGCTTTCGGCGCGGCCTCCAGCTCGCCGGTTTCGCGCGCCGCCATCTCGGGCGAATGGCGCAGGGCCGCCGCGAGGTGATGACCCATCTGGCCGCGCCGGGTCCGGAAAACCTGCCCATGCCGACTTTCCTCCAGCTGCGAGTGACGAACCTCTGCAATTTGCGCTGCAAGATGTGCGGACAGTGGGGCGACACGGGCATTTATCGCACGGACGGCTTTTCCGCCTCCGCTACCGATGGCGAGATGGAACGCGACCGCATCCGGGAGCTCATCGGGCACAAGCGCCAGCTTTCCCTCTCGGACTACGTGCGCCTGCTCGACGAGGTCGCGCCCTGGAAGCCCATCGTCTCGCTCTTCGGCGGCGAGCCGCTGCTCTATCCCGACATCCTGCCGCTCGTGCGCGAGGTCAAGAAGCGCGACCTGACCTGTACCGTCATCACCAACGGCGGCCGTCTCGAACGGTATGCGGAGCAGCTGGTCGAGGCCGGAATCGATTCGATCGCCGTCTCGATCGACGGGCCGCCCGAAGTCCACAACCGCATCCGCGGCCAGGCGGACAGTTTCGAGAAGGCGGCCGCGGGCGTGCGCGCGATTGCCCTCTGGCGCGAGAAGCTCGGGCGCGCCGCGCCGATGCAAATCGCGATCCTGCCGATCACGGAGTTGAACCTCGAGGCGATCGCCCCCGCCGTCGAGGCCCTGCGCGAGTTGCCGCTCGACACGATCAACGTCGGGCTGCGCTGGTTCGTGCCGAAGGAGGCCGGGGGGGAGTACGAGACGGTGATGCGCGATACCTTTGGCGTCGCTGCGAACTCCTGGAAGGGCTTCGATTTCGACTGGTCGAAGGTCGCGGCGTCGAAGACCCGGCACATGACCGACCTCGTTCGGCTGTTGAAGGGCCTGAAGCGCCGCCGCTACCTCGATTCCGCGGCGGGCAAGCCCTGGGTCTCCTTCGTGCCCGACGTGCCCGCCGAGAAGGTCCCCGAGTACTTCTCCGATTTTTCTCAGACCTTCGGCCACAACCTCTGCCCGGTCGCCTGGTATTTCGCGCAGGTCGAGCCGGACGGCGAGGTTTGCTTTTGCGGCGACTTTCCCGACTACTTCATCGGCAACGTGCGCAAGCAGCCGTTCGCCGACATCTGGACCGGCCCGAAAGCGCAGAAGTTTCGCGAAAAGCTCGCAAAGGAGCCCCTTCCGATCTGCGCCCGGTGCTGCGGGAACTACGTGTACGGAAAGTGGCAACGCCCTTCAGGCGTCGCCGTCCCGACCGCAGCGAGGGACCCCGTTCCAGCCCGGGCCGCCTCGGCGCTACGCTCTTCGGGATGACGAGGCGTCCTCCCCCCAGAACCGATAGAAGTTGAACCACTGCGTCGGATGGGCGCGGACGACGCGTTCCAAATCCGCCGCCACGCGGCCCATCACGGCGGCGGCGTCCTCCTCGGGCGGGATCGTCGGGTCGGCGTCGAGCAGGTCCCCCCAGACGTTGTAGTACGCGCCGTCGGGTTGCCGCAGGAAGAAGCCGGGCAGGATGGGGCAGTGGCAGAAGCGGGCGAGCAACGCCGGGGATCGCAGAAAGGGGGTCGGCCGGCCGAAGAAGGGAACCACGACGCGGTCCTCGGGGTAGGCCCGGTCGACGAGCATGGCGACGGCTCTTCCGCGGTCCACGGCCGCCCTTACCTTGAACGCGGTCGCCATCGAGGTCCCGATGTCGATCGACTCGACGCCGACGCGCTCGCGCAGTTGCTGACGCATCTCCTGCACGCGCGGCGAAAGCTCCGGTTGGCCGACGACGGCGGGAGTGAGGTCGTGGCGACGCAGCGTGACGGCCCCCATCTCCCAGTTGCCGACATGGCCCGTCACGAGAAGAAAACCCCGCCCGGCCCGGCGGGCTCTGGCGAGAACCCGGGCGTCCTCCTCGAAGGTATCGATTCGCGGGACGAACGCTTCGCCCCGCAGCCGCCAGGTGTCGATCGTGTGGCGGCCGTACTCGAAGAAGAGGCGTCGGGCGAGCCGATGCGCTTCGGTTTCCGAGACGCCCAGGGCTTGCCGGAAGTTGTCGGCCAGACCCTCCATCGTCCTCGAGAGGAACGTGACGGCGAGCGTGTTTCCGACCAGGTTGACCGCGTTCAGCGCGGCCATCGGAAGCCAGCGCGCACCGTAATGAAGGCCGCCGTAGACAATCCGATTCGAAAGGCCGTGGCTCACCCATTTCGTGCGCGCGCGCAGGGTGTGCCTTTCGGACATCGCGCCCGGACTATACAATTCGGGAACAGATGGACGTCCTCCTCGTCCGCCCGGACCCAGGCAACGAACGCTTCGGCCTGGGCCCCTTCTTCCGGGTGGAGCCGCTCGGGCTCGAATACATCGGAGCGGCCCTGCGCGAGCGGGGGCATCGGCCCGCAATCGCGGACCTGCGCTTTCGCCCCGAGCTCGCCTCGTGGATTCGCCGCACGCGTTCCCCGGTCGTCGGGATTTCCGCCATGCATGCCCTCGAATACGACCGCGTGCTCGAGACCGCTCGTCAAGTCCGGCGTCTCTCGCCGGAAGCCTTCATCCTGATCGGAGGCCACGCGGCGGCAACCTACTCCGAGCCCCTCGAGCGCGACGCGGTGGACGCGATCTGTGTCGACGACGGGGAAGAAGCCGTTCCGGCTCTGGTGGACGCGCTGGAATCGGGGCGGCCGGCGGCTTCGGTGCCGGCGCTGCGTCTGCGGACACGGGACGGCTGGATCTCGACGCCCCCGCTTTCCGAGCGCACGGGGCTCGACCGCGTGCCCTCTCCGGCGCGCGAACTGATCGAACGGTACCGCAGCCGCTACCATTGCCTGCTCTTCAAGCCGGTCTGGCTCCTCGAGACCGCCCGCGGCTGCCCCTTTCGATGCAGTTTTTGCTCCGTCTGGCAGCTGTATGACCGCTCCTTCCGCGAGCGGTCGATTGGCGCGGTCCTGGAGGATTTCGCTTCCGCCGGCGACTGCGTTTTCGTCGCGGACGACCTCTTCTGGAATCATCCGGCAAGAAGCCTCGAATTGGCCGCGGCGTTGAGGAAGCGGGGCGTGCGCAAGCGCTGGCTGCTCGTCCAGACGCGCACGGACCTGGTCTGCCGGCACCCCGACCTGCTCGAGGCGTGGCGCCCGCTCGCGCGGGACTTCGATATCTTCTTCGGCCTCGAGGCGGCAACCGACCAGGGGCTGGCACACGTCGTGAAGGACGCCCACGTCTCTTCGAGCGTCGAGGCCGCGCGGATCTCGCGGTCGATGGGCTACGGAGTCACCGGCAACTTTCTCGTAGACCCCGACTGGTCGGAAGCCGAGTTTCGGGAGCTCTGGGACTTCGTCGCGCGGCACGGCTTCGAGCGCGCGGGCTACACGATCCTCACGCCGCTGCCCGGCACCGAGCTCTTTGAGAAGCTCGCGCCGGTTCTCGAGGGCCAACCCTGGTTCAAGTACGACATGCACCATGTGCTTTGGGAGCCGCGCCTCGGAGCCGAGCGGTTTTTTCAGCTGTACGCTGAGACGTGGCGCCGCTCGATCCTGAACACGAGCGGGCAGAAGCGCTGGATCGACTGGATGCGTCAGATCCGGCCGGCGCAAATTCCGTATCTGACGCGCGTGCTCTGGCGCACGCAGCGGATCATGAAGGCCGAGGCGTACCTGAAGGAGCACGAGGCCTGCCTGGTCGAGCCCGCGCGCCTGCCCGGCCGCGCGCTGGAGGCCTCGTAGCCGTTTCCGCACTCGAGGGCGTCCTGCCGCGTTCGAACGTCGCAAAGCGCCACGCGCTCGAGATCGAAGCCTCTCCCGAGCAGGTCTGGGAAGCCTTGCAGCGACACGGCTTTGCTTCTTTCGGCGTTGGGAAACTGCTGATGGCCCTGCGCGGATATGGATTTCGCGTCGTGAGAAGCGCCGGCGCCGGGAGCCTTGCCGACAGGCTCGAACGCTTCGGTTTCGTGAAGCTCGAGGAGATTCCCGGCCGCGAGATCGTGTTCGGCCTCGCGGGCCGGTTCTGGAGGCCAGACGGCGGATTGCGGCGTCTGACACGGGAGCAGTTCCTGGCTTTCGCGGAGGAGGGGTCGGTCAAGGCAGCGTGGAACCTGCAGGTCCTCCGGACGGAAGAATCGGGAACCGCGCTCTCGACCGAGACGCGGGTCCTCTGCTTCGGCACGGCTGCAAGACGGAAATTTCGGGTCTACTGGTCGCTCATCGAGCCCTTTTCGGGGCTCACGCGCCTGCAGTTGCTACGCGGCATCCGCCGGGAGGCGCTCCGCACCGCCCGCAGGCAAAGCGGGGGAAACGAATGAAGGGAATTCTCTGGCTCTGGGCGGTTCTCCTGGCCGGCGCTCCGGCGCCTTCGGACCGGACGGCCGCGGTCTCCGCGGTGCTCGACGACTGGCACGCGGCCGCGGCCGCGGCCGACGAGTCGCGCTACTTCGCCCACTTCACCGGCAACGCCGTCTTCCTCGGGACCGACGGAACGGAGCGCTGGACCCGAGAGGAGTTTCTCCGGTACGCACACCCGCACTTTGCCAAGGGCAAGGCCTGGACCTTCACTCCCAAGGATCGCCACGTCGCCTTCTCGCCCGATGGGCGCGTCGCCTGGTTCGACGAGGCGCTTTCGACGCCGAACCTCGGCCCGTGCCGCGGATCCGGTGTCCTCCTGCTCGAGAAGGGGGAGTGGAAGATCGCTCAGTACAACCTTTCCGTCCCGATCCCGAACGAGCTCATGGACGAGATCAAGGCGCGCATCGAAGGGAGGGGCGGGAAGGGCCGGCCGAAGCCGGCCCGCTAGCTACTTCTTCCGGGTGAACTGAAAATCGCCCGTGTCCGCCTTCCCCGGGGCGGTCTGGTGTGTCCAGCGCTGCGTCATGTGGTCGGCGTCCTGGAAGAGGAGGACGAGTCCGACCATGTGCGGCGCGTCGGGGCTCGAGAGGTTCGTGACGTCGATGAACTGGAAGGCGACGCTCTTCCCGTCGGGCGACAGGCCCGCGGCCCGCAAGCGGGGTTGATTGTTCTCCGAGCAGTAGTGGGTCATGAGAATTCGCGAGCCGTCCGGGTGATACATGGTCACCATGCCGCCGCCGTCGGGCGTCGAGAGGCTCTCTTCGAGCGTCGTGCCACTCGAGACGAGCCGGTAGGAGACCTTCGCCGAGTGCCCCTCGGCCGTGCCCTCCCAGTCGCCGACGAGCATCTTCATTTTTTCCCAGGCCGCATTGAGTTTGGCTTCCTCCGCAGGGGCCGCCATGGCCAGCGCCCCCGCGAGCCCGAGCGCCGCGAGAATCCGAAAGCGATTCATGAAGTCCTCCTTTTCCGTAAGTCAACGAGTCAGGCCATCGAGACGAGCGTTCAAACCCTTGTCGTGATCCTCCCGCACGGCGTCAACGCCCGCGCGTCGGTCCAGGCCCGGAAGGCCCTTTCGCGGGGTGCCGCGAATGTGCGGGTGATCCGGAGCGCCGCCTGGGACGGCGCGATTGCCTCGGCCACCTGCTTTTCTCCTCCTGCATCGTCTGCAGGTAGTTCTCCAGGGCGTCGAGCTTCTCTTCCCAGAATCTTCTGTAGCGGTCGATCCATTCATTGGCGGACTCGAGGGGAGCCGGAAGGAGGCGAAGGTGGTGGACCCGGCCCCGCTTGCGCCGGGCCACGAGGCCGGCCCCTTCGAGCACGCGCAAGTGCTTGGAGACGGCCGGCAGCGACATCGCGAAGGGACGGGCCAGGGCGGTCACCGAGGCCTCGGGCGATCCCGCCAGCTGGGCCAGGATTGCCCGCCGGGTCGGGTCCGCCAGGGCCGAGAAGGTCGCGTCGAGGGCGGCGTCATTATTAACCATACGGTTAAGTATTGTGCCTTCGGCCGCGCCCTGTCAAGCCCTATGCTTTCCGTTCCATGCCGATCCCCCGCGGCGCTGACGACGTCCTCGTTCGGGCCGGTGAAAAGACCGTCCGGCTCACGAACTTGAGGAAAGTATTCTGGCCCGAGCTCGGCGTGACCAAGGGAGATCTTCTCCGGTACTACGCGGAGGTCTCGCCCTACCTCCTCCCGCACCTGAAGGACCGGGCGATGGTGATGAAGCGGTATCCGCACGGGGCGGCCGGCGCGTTCTTCTTCATGAAGCAGGCGCCCTCGCCGCGCCCCGACTGGATCGAGATTTGCGCCGTCGAGCACTCCTCGGGCAAGGTGATCCGTTTCCCGATGGTCCAGGACCTGGCGTCTTTACTGTGGGTCGTAAACCTCGGGTGCATCGACCTGAATCAGTGGTACGCGCGCGGCGACGACCTGGACCGCCCGGACTACGTGCACTTCGACCTCGATCCGGTGCCGGGGGCCTCCTTCGGCACGGTGCGCGAGGCGGCGCTGGCGCTGCGGGAGGCCTGCGTACAACTCCGCATGCCGGCCTACGCCAAGACGACCGGCTCTCGGGGCATCCACGTCTACGTCCCGATCGTGCGCGGGCCAACGCAGAAGCAAGTCTGGGAGTTCGCGCGGGAGCTCGCGCGCCTTTGTGAGGCGAGCCACCCGAAGCTGCTGACGACGGAGTATCGGATCGCGAAACGCCCGAAGGGGCGCGTCCTCGTCGACTACAACCAGAATGCCTGGGGCCAGACCCTCGCCTCGATCTATAGCGTGCGTCCGACGCCTCGAGCGACGGTTTCGACTCCCGTGACCTGGAAGGAGATCGAGCGAGGAATCGAGATCGAGGACTTCCGCCTCGACAACGTCCCCGCGCGGCTGCGAAAGCAAGGCGACCTGTGGAAACCGCTGCTTGCCGCCAAGGGCCGATTCCGGCTGGAGAAGTTCTTCTGACGCGTTAGGGGGTCAACGCTGACTTCGTGCATAAGGGGCTGCCGGGAGCGGCTTCTCAGGTGTGCTGGCTCCCGTTTGTCGCTTCTGCGAAACGTCGACGCGACAGCTCCGCGCGCGGGCAGGCTTCTAGCGAGCTCGCGCCAATTCTTCGAGGGTCCGGGCGAGTCGCTCGCGCGAGGCGGCCTCTCCCTCGGCCAACGCGTGTCGCCTTCGAATCTCTGCTGCTTCGCCAAACGCCGCGGCGGCGGATTCCAGATGCTCGGCCGCGCGTGCAGGCTCGAGCTCCGCGAGTCGGCGCAGGGCCAGGCCCAGGTTGTGGAGCGTCACTCCCCGCGCGATCTCCCGCTCCGCGGTCCGCCATTCGAGCGCCTGCGCGAAGAGATCCAGGGCCTCTTCGAGCTCCGGCGCCGTCGCGCCGAGGTTCGTGATCGCCGTCGCGAGATTGTGCAGCGCCCGGGCGCGCCAGCCGTCCCCGGCGTGTTCGGCGAAGTGATCGAGCGATTCGCGGAAACAAGCGCGGGCGCGCGGGAGGTCCGCCGCCGGACCGGGGCTGCCGAAAAAGACCGCCGCGTTGTGGAAGAAACGCGCGCGGGCCGCTGCCGAATCGAAGGGGGCTTGCGGCAAGGCTTCCCAGAGCTCGTCGGCCAACGCCCGCGCCGTGTCCCCGTCTCCTTTCTCGCGCAGCTCCTCCTCGGCGCGAAACCAGTCCCGGTACGCGGCGGCGGGGGACTCTCGAAAGGCCTCGCGAAAGTGCTGGAGGAGCCGCTCCTGCGCGCTCTCCACGATGTGGTCCGTCAGCCGCGGGAGTCCGTGGTCGGTGTCGGCGTGTTCTCTTCGTAGTAGGTGCCGGGCTTGCGGGTCGGTGTGGCGGGTCCGCTCTGCGGGAGGGCCGTCGGCCGGGCGCGGTAGGTCGGCCGCGGCGTGGCGGTCGGAGGCGGCGGGGGCGTGGGTCGCTCCTCGGTGGGCGTCGGCGTCGCCGTGGCGGTGGGTGTCTGTGTCGAGGTCGGCGTCGGCGAGCTCGTCGCAGTCGCGGACGCCGTGGCGGCCGCGCGGGTGGAGGCAACCGCGGTCTGCTTCTGTTCCTTTCGGGCCGGCGTCGGCGGGACCCTCTCGCCGTAGATCACGATGGGCCTTCGCACCGTCGGCGATGGAGGCGCGGCCGCGGCGGCCACGGCAATCGGCGGCGGCGGGGGCGCTGTCGTCGGAGCGGGTGTGGGCCGTCGCGGCGCGGCCGTCGCCGTGGGCGGGACCGTCGGTCGCGGGGGCGCGGTCGCGGTCGGTGCGGCGGTGGCGGGCGCCATGCGGGCGGCCTCGGCGACGGCGGTGGCCGCGGGACGCGTCGGGGTCGGCACCCCCGTCTTCTCATAGACCGTTCCGGGCCTCTGCTCGTAGACGGAAGCGGGCGCGGTCACGACCGGCATCGCCGTCGGCGGGGCGGTCGGCAGGAGGGTTGGCGCAGATGTCGGCGGGGCAGTCGCAGCCTGCGCCCGCGCAACCGGAGCGGCGGTTAGGGGAGCGGTCGGAACCGGGGTTGCCGGAGCGGCGGCTGCCGGAACCGCCGTTGTCGGAGCACTCCTTACGGGAGAGACCGTCGCCGAAGGGGCTTTCGCCGGGGCGGCAGTCGCTTTGGGCTGGCTCTTCGCTTTCGCCGCCGGAGGGGTCTTCGTCGGCGCTCTTGCGGGTGCTGCCGGGGCGGCTCCGGCGACGGGAACGGGAGTGACGAGCCGGGCCACGATGACCTGCGTCGGGTGACACGTCGAGACCGTCAGTGCCAGGCCGGCCAGGAGCGGAAGGAGCCGGAACGACTTTCTCATCGTTTCAGACGCGAAGCATATCGCGTGTCTGCGGGCGTAACAGGCCGCCCCCGGGGGTGGACTATTCGCGGAAGTAGCCGTGGAGGTTGCGCAAGGCCTGGCGGTCGATCTTGCGGCGCCGCAGCGACTCGCGCAACAGCGAGAGGGCGGCGAATCCCTCCGGAACCATCCGCTCTTCATCGATGATGGGAAGCGCCGCGCGGATCTCCCACTCGGCCTGGGCTTCCTGTCCCCCGTCGAGCAGAAGGTCGGCCAGAACGAGATGAATCGCGGCAACGTCGCCTCGAAGCCCGATCTCTTCGGATTCTCGAAGGGCCGAGCGATACGCGTCGGAGGCCTCGGATGCCTTCCCCTGGTTTCGGAGCAGGTCGCCGATGCTCCACTGCAGCTTGGCAAGATGAACGCGGTTTTCCATCTGTTGCAGGAGCGGCAGCGCCTTCCGGGAGCACGCGAGGGCTTCTTCGGTGTCCCCGAGGGAAGAGTAGTAGTGCGCCAGGTTGCTGGCCGCTTGAGCGGCAAGACGCGGAATCCCGAGCAGCTCCGCATCCGCGTAAATTTCGCGATAGAGACGGATGGCGCCCTCGGCGTTTCCCGTCTCCCAGAGGGCGATGCCCTCGAGGAACCGGCACTTCAACGCGTCTTCCGGCAGACCGAGTTGTCGCGAGCTCTGCGACCAGGCCGGAGCGAGCTCCAGAACTTCGTCGAAGCGTCGTTCCTCGGCGGCCAGGCCGAGGCGTTGGTAGGCCAAACGCGCGAAGTGAACGCTCGCGTTGGCGACACGGACGAAATTCGATTCCGCCCGATCGAACCAGCGCCGGGCGTCCTCCCGGCGGAAGAGGATGCGGTTGGCACCTCCGGCCAGAAGCGCCAGCTCTCCCAGGAAATACTCCCGCTCGTCGAACTCTCCGATCTTGCGAGCGGGGGTCTCGAGAAATCGGTAGAAGAACTCCGCTTCCTCGCCCACGAGGGAAGGGGAAGTCTCGATGCGTCGCGTCAGAGCTTCACAGACCGCAAGCAGCACTTCGGGGTGCTCCAGCCGAATCTCCTTCGCGCGCTCGGCGCGCTCGGAAATCGCAACGGCAAAGACGCCTTCCGCGGCCGCGCGGGCCTCCTGCACGGAAAGACTCTCTGAAAGAGCGGGAAACCGGACGAGCTCGCCCCTCACGATTCATCCTTCGTTGCGGGATCCCGGGACTTCGACCTGTCGAGGCACTTTTCGATCTCGATCGCGATCACCTCGGGGCCGAGCGTCAGGGACCTCTTCAGCCGGTCATCCTGAGCCAGCAGATCCTCGAGCCTCGAGACCGAGTAGACGTGTCCTGCACGGCACGCCATCAGGAGAAGCTCCGAGCGCAGCGATTCCGGCCGCCGGCTCCCGGGCCGCCGGCAGAAGCGCTGGAACCAGTCGTAAAGACGCTGTTCGACTTCGTTGGCTTCCCTGGGCGGGAGCCGATAGTTCGTGACGAGGGCCCTTTCGATCAGGGGCAGGATCTGCCCGAAGACCGAGGCGGCCTCCTTGTTCTTGCCGGTGAAGGTCGAATACATGGAGCTCACCCGGCCCCTTCCGGATGAGGTCCAGATCTTCGTTGGGCCTTCACGACGCTCGATCGTCGGACGAATCGGAGTCGGCGCAAGAGTCGTTCGGTCAGAACGGGATACCGCTGTGCAGCTTGATCCGGAACGGCTTCTCCGCCGGCTTGGGAGCCCGTCTCGGCTCAGGCTGACGCGCAGGAACCTGCACCGTCTGACTCGAAGTGGAAACCATGGCTGGTTCTCCTTTCGCCTAAAGAAACGAATATCCACTTACCCCGGGCAATGAAAAAAAAGACGACCCACCCCCAGAAACTGGATAGATCATACGCCCGGCGTGCGCAAGTCAAGAGGGGGAGTTGGAGGCTCCCCGTTTGAACTATAAAAGCTTATAGGACAGTAACTTGCGGCGCCAGCGTTAGAGCACACGGACGTAGTTGGAGGCGTCCTGCCTCCAAACGACGACCCCGCAGAACCGTTCGCCTTCCGGACAAACCGGACGCACTCCCGCGTGGTGCCGCAGCGTGCAGGGCGGCAACAGCCACAGCCCGATGCGTGGATTGACGTCGCGGATCTGCAGCGTCTCGTCGAGAGAGGCGCGCCAGATCTCCTCCTGCGCGTTGTAGCAAAGGCGCATCGCGAACTTGTGGTGCAGGTTCAAGAGGTCCGCCGACTCGGTGAAGCGGATCGCTACCGCGTTGGGGAGTAGGTACGCGGCGTACTCGTCCGGCACACCCCGGCCGCGCAGCCGGCCGATCGCCTCCCAGGTCTCCTCCATCGTCGCGCGGTAGAGCGCTTCCGCCTCCGGTATCTCGGCAACGAGCATCGGCACGATGTAGTCCGGCTCCTCCGACAGGTAAGCGGGCAGCGCCGGCCGCGAGCCCGGCGTCATCCGGTGCCGCTGGTCCTGGCTGTCGGCCGTGTGCGAGAGCTTCTTGCGGAAGGTGTACGAGGGATGAAACATCGCACGGGAGAGCTTCCCGTGCGTTGTCAGCGTGAGCGTCTCGCCGAGGAGTCGGTTCTTGCCCGGGTCGAGCACCAGAGCGATCGCATCGTCGTCCGAGAGCGCCGCCCGCGCGAGCCCCAAGATCTCCCGAACCGAAGAGGCGAGGATCTCCTCGTTGTTCGCCTTCCAGTCCACCAGGCGCGAGACGCGCCCTTGCAGCTCCCGGTCGAACTCCTGACGGAACGCGGCGTCGGCCGACCGCGGCGCTCGCCGGCCCTCGAAGATCGCGTACTCCGGCGTTTCCTCGAGCGGTATGGGGTCTTGGAGCACGGCCTCGTAAAGCGGATCGTGCCGGAGCACCTCCTCGACCATTTGCCCTACGACTTCGCGCTGCTCGGTAGGAGTGTCGAAAGACTCGCAGAGGCGCCAATATCGGAAGAGCGTGAGACCCGAAATCGTGTGGTAGAGATAGGCGAAGGTCGCGACGGGCAACACGTAGCGGGCGATCTCCTGCGCGCGCTTCTGGACGGCGCCCGCGAAGCGGCTCGGGCCGTCGCCCCGCGTGCGGCCCGGGAAGAGGGTGAAGTAGCGCTGCCCGGCGAGCGGCGTCAGCAGTTCCGTCAGCCGCCGGTAGGCCTCCTGCTGGCGCCGCGCCTGCCGTTCGAAGATCTCGCGCTCGGCCCCGCCCATCGGCGGCACGGCGAACGTGCCGGGACTGACCTCGACGTAGCGCTGCGACACCTGCTCCGAGTTGTAGAAGGGGTGACTGTGGAGGAAGCTCCACAGGAACTGGCGCGAAACGTTCTCGAGGGCAAACTGGAAGTGCGCGTGCTGGAAGGTCGTGTGGTGGCCCGCCTCGTAGATCGACCGGGCGAGCGCGTCGCGCCGCTCGGGCCGCGCGGAGGCCTGGTCTTCGGTGATGATCCCCTTGGCCGAATAGCAGGTGCGCGCCGTGGCAACGACGTTTTCGAAGGGACGGTCGAAAGCGTGCACGAGGCGGACGCGGGGGGCAGGCGAGGAGAAGCCGAAGTGCCTTTGAGGACGCGGAAGGCTGGACATCGATCCCTGCATTCTAGTCGTGGGCCACGGTTCACGGCTATCCGCTTTCGGGGATCCGACGTCGGCCTCCGGAGAAGACTCCGTGTGGCTCCGAGCGGAAAGCCGGGAGCCGATAGGTCGGGCAGCGGAATCAGACGCCTTCCTTCATTGGTTTACGAAGGTTGAAACGAACGCCCGCGCAGGGCCATAGTTGTTCCAATGAAGCCGCCCGTTTACATGGACTACCACTCGACGACGCCGGTCGATCCGCGCGTTCTCGAGGCGATGCTCCCGTACTTCACGCAGGTCTTCGGCAACGCGGCCTCGCGCGGCCATGTCTTCGGCTGGGAGGCTGAGGCGGCGGTGGAAGAAGCGCGCCATCAGATCGCATCAGCCTTGAACGCAGAGGACAAGGAGATCGTCTTCACGAGCGGGGCCACGGAGTCGGACAACCTGGCGATCTTCGGCGTGGCACGGCTCTTTCGGGAGAAGGGCCGACACATCGTCACGGGCGCGACGGAGCACCACGCGGTGCTCGACGCCTGCAAGGCGCTCGAGCGCGAGGGCTTCGAGGTCACCTGGCTCGCACCCGACCGAACCGGGCGCATCGCGCCCGAGCAGGTCCGGGGCGCGCTGACCGGGGGCACCGTTCTCGTCTCCCTGATGCTCGCCAACAACGAGATCGGCACGATCCAGCCGCTCGCGGAGATCGGCGCCGTCTGCCGGGAGCGGGGTGTTTTCTTCCACACGGACGCGGTGCAGGGCTTTGGAAAGATCCCGTTCGATGTCGAGGCGATGAGCGTCGACCTCGCCGCTGTCACCGCGCACAAGCTCTATGGGCCCAAGGGAGTCGGGGCGCTGTACGTGCGCGGCAAGGGCCCGCGGGTGCGGATCGCTCCGCTCTTTCACGGCGGCGGCCACGAGCGGGGTCTGCGTTCGGGAACCCTGAACGTTCCGGGCATCGTCGGCTTCGGAAAGGCGGCGGAGATCGCGATGGCCGAGCGCGAGGACGAAGCGCGGCGGCTGCGGCTCCTGCGCCGACGTCTCGACGCCGGGATTCGCGCGCGGATCGACGGGGTCTTTTTGAACGGCGCACCCCTGCCGTCGATCGACGAGCGGGGAGACCTCCGGCCGGGGGAGGAGGAAGGACGGCTGCCCGGCAACCTCAACCTTTCCTTCGCCGGCGTCGAAGGGGAGGCGCTTCTGATGTCCTTGAAGGACCTCGCCGTCTCGTCGGGCTCGGCCTGCACGTCGGCCTCGATCGAGCCGTCCCACGTTCTCAAGGCCCTCGGAGTTCCCGACGAGCTGGCCCACGCTTCGATCCGCTTCGGCCTCGGGCGCTTCTCGACCGTCGAGGAGGTGGACTTCGCGATCGACGCCGTCGAGAAGGCCGTGCGGTCGTTGCGGAGCTCGCGGGAGTCGAGCGTCGAGAGTCGAGAAGCATGAGCGCGCAACGGGAGGGAGAGGGTCCCTCGCTCCGCTCCGGATCGCGCGAAGGATGACCCTCGACGTCTCGAGAGTACAAGGGCTCTCCGCCGTCGTCCGGCGTCTGCCCGCCTACGCGGACTTGTCGGAAAAGCTGCGGCGCGGCGGCTTTCGCCCCGTCGTTTCCGGGGGCGTCGGAGCGCTTCCGGGGCTCCTGCTTGCGGCGCTCGCGAGCGACCTCGGCCGCCGCCTGGCGATCGTCGTTCCCGACGAGACGGAGGCGGAACGGCTCGCGCAGGATCTTGCGGCCGGCGGCGTCGAGGGAGTCCTGCGGGCGCCCGCGCCCGCGCTGACGCCCTACCAGAGGATCCCGCCGTCGCTCAAGGCGCGGCGCGACGAGTTTCGCCTCCTGGCCGCTCTCTCAAGTGCCTCGGGCGTCGAGGCCGTGGTGCTGCCCGCGCACGGCCTTTTCACGCGCCTTCCGGCGCCGGCGGAGTTCGTCCGGCTGGTGGTCACCCTCGCGGAGGGCAACGAGATTTCGCTCCCGCGGCTGACCGCCCGCTTGACCGAGCTCGGCTATCGACGCAGCGACCTCGTCACCGAGACGGGCGACCTTGCCGTGCGCGGCGGGCTCTTCGACGTCTTTCCGCCGAACCGCGAATTGCCGCTGCGCATCGAGCTCGAGGGGGACCGGATCGCGTCGATCCGCGTCTTCGACCCGGACACGCAGCGTTCGAGCGAACGTCTACCGACGGTTTCCATTCCACCCTTTGCCGCCGCGCGGGAGTCGCGCGAGGAGCGGGACCTGCTCGAGCAGCGGATCGGACGACCTCCTTCGGAGGCCGAGTGCGTCGTTTTCGCGCCCGCCGTCAGCGCCATGCCCTCCGGTTGGCTCGACTACGCCGGCGCCGCGTTGGTGGCGTTGATCGAGCCCGCGCGCGTCGAGGAGGAAATTGCGGCGTTTGCCGAGCGCATCGCCGCCGACCGCGACCCGGATCGGGACGTCTTCCAACCGGAAGAGTTGCTCCACCCGACCGAGCGGATCCGAGAGGCGGTTGCCTCGGCGGCGTTGCGCTTCGATCGGCTGGGACTCTCGGACGGAGATCCGATTCGCCTTCCCGCCGAATCGATCGCGGGACACGGCGGCCGCACGAAAGAGGCGGCGGAGGAGATCGCGCGGGCGCTCGGATCCGGCGAGGAGGTCCTCGTCGCGGTGCGGGCCACCGGAGGCGCGGAGAAGGTTCGCCACTTCGCGCGCGAGTACGAGATCGAGGTCTCGTCCGAACGGGAGCCGGGCGCCGTCACCGTGGTTTCGGCGGAGATCTCGGCGGGCTTCCGCCTGAGAGCGCCGCGCCTCTCGGTCTACGCCGAAGGCGAGATCTTCGGCGAGGAGAAGCCCTCCGTCCAGCCGCGCGCGCGTCCGTCGGAGGCCTTCCTCTCGGACCTGCGAGACCTGAAGTTGGGCGATGCGGTCGTTCACCGCGACTACGGCATCGGCCTCTTCAAGGGCTTGAAGCGCGTGCCCATCGAGGGGCAAGAGCGCGAGTTCATGGAGATCGGCTACGCCGAGGAAAAAACGCTGCTGCTTCCGGTCGAACGCTTCGACCTCGTGCAGAAGTACTCGGGGCTGGAAGGCATCGAGCCCGCGCTCGACCGGCTGGGAGGCGCCGGGTGGGGCAAACGCAAGGACTCCGTCAAGCGGGCCATGCGGGACATGACCGACCAGTTGCTCAAACTGTACGCGCGCCGGAGCGTGGTGCCCGGCTTCGCCTTTTCCAAGGATTCCCCCTGGCAGAAGGAGTTCGAAGACGCCTTCGAGTACACGGAGACTCCCGATCAAGCGCAGGCGATTGCCGACGTCAAGCGCGACATGCAGTCCGACCGCCCGATGGACCGGCTGCTCTGCGGCGACGTCGGGTACGGCAAGACGGAAGTCGCCATGCGGGCGGCTTTCAAGGCGGTCCTGGACGGCAAGCAGGCGGCTCTGCTCGCGCCGACGACAGTGCTGGCCGACCAGCACTTTCGCACCTTCCAGCGCCGGTTTGCCGCTTTCCCGGTGTCGATCGAGCTGCTCTCGCGGTTCCGCTCGCGGGCGGAGCAGAAGCAGATCGTCGCAAGAATCGCCGACGGCGCCGTCGACATCCTGATCGCAACGCACCGGATGCTCGGAAAGGATCTCGCCTTCCGCGACCTGGGCCTTCTCATCGTGGACGAGGAGCAGCGCTTCGGTGTGGCGCAGAAGGAAAAGTTGAAGGAGTGGCGCGCCTCGATCGACGTGCTCGCGATGTCGGCGACCCCCATCCCGCGCTCGCTCCATCTCTCGCTTTCGGGGCTGCGCGACCTGTCGATCATCGAGACCCCGCCACGAGACCGTCTGGCCATCGAGACCCAGGTCGTGCCGGCGAAGCCGGCGGTCATCCGCGAGGCGATCGAGGCGGAGATCTCCCGAGGCGGGCAGGTCTTCTTCGTGCACAACCGCGTCGAGTCGATCGGCCGCGTGAAGGAGATGCTCGAAGGGCTCGTCCCGACGGTGCGGATTGCCGTGGCGCACGGAGCGATGCCGGAGGCGCAACTCGAGAAGGCCATGCGGCGGTTCCTGACGCGGGAGGCGGAGCTGCTGCTCGCGACGACGATCATCGAGAACGGCCTCGACATCCCTTCGGCCAACACGATCCTGATCGACCGCGCGGAGACCTACGGTCTCGCGCAGCTCTATCAGCTCCGGGGCCGCGTGGGCCGCAGCGACCGGCCCGCGTACGCCTATCTGCTCGTGCACGAGGCGGCGTCCCTCTCGGAGGTGGCGCGCCGGCGGCTCGCCTCGATCCAGGAGTTCTGCGACCTCGGGGCGGGCTTCCGCATCGCCGCCAAGGACCTGGAGATTCGCGGCTCCGGCAACATCCTGGGCGGGGAGCAGTCGGGGCAGATCGCGTCGGTTGGATTCGAGACCTACCTGCAGCTGCTCGAGGAGACGATCCGGGACATCCGGGGCGAGCAGCCGCAGCCGGAGCGGCTGGTGACCCTCTCGCTCGGCCTCGACCTGACGATTCCGGCCGACTACGTGGCCGACGAGAACTGGCGGATGATGATCTACAAGAAGATCGCGCGGGCGCGCGACGAGAAGGCGCTCTCCGAGACCCTCACCGAGATCGCGGACCGCTTCGGGGAGCCGCCGGCGGCCGTCGGCCGCCTGGCGGCCTATGCGCGCATCCGCATGCGGGCTGAGGCCCTGGGCGTCCACTCGGTCACTTCCCAGGCGGGACGCGTCCACATCCGCCTGGCGGAGGACGCCGCGATCGACGCGGACCGCCTGCTCGAGCTCGTGAGGCTGACCCCAGGCGCCGCGTTGACCCCCGGGCGCGTCCTGACGCTCCCCGTCCCGCGGGGCGAGGAGCTACCCACCGCGCTCCTGTCGTGGCTGGGGCGGCTGGAACGGAGGGCGGCCTGAAGGGGTGTGACGGTTTAGGGCCTACGGTTCGCGGTTCATGGTTCACGTTCTGGAAATGCCGTCGCCCTTGTCGTGTTATGTATTCCCGCCATGCGTAGACCTCTTCTCTCCCTGACTCTCTTGTTTCTGGCGGGCGCCGCGGCGGCCGAGCTCGTGGAATCGGTCGTGGCGCGGGTCAACGATCGGCCGATCACGCACAGCGAGTTCGAGAACCGGTGTTCCCTGGAGCTGCACGGCGCCGGAGACCTCGACGCCCGGCGGCGGGTCCTCGACGAAATGATCCAGGAAAAGCTCCTCGAAGAGCGCGCCAAGGAGCTCGACGTGCAGGCCACAGACGCCGAAGTCGAGGAGGCGGTCGAGCGCGTCAAGCGTCAGTACAACCTGGCGACCGACGCGGAATTCGACGCGGCGCTCGCTCAATCCAAGATGACGCGCGACGACTTGAAAAAGCAGCTCCGGCAGACGATTACGATGCAAAAGGTGGTCGGCCGCGAGGTCACGGGCAAGATCAACATGAGCGACGACGTCTTGCGACTCGAGTACGAGCGCCGCAAGGACGAGTTGTACCGGACCCCGGAACAGGCGCACGTCTCCGAGATCGTGTTGCGTTTCTCGGCGCAGGACGCCGAAGCGCGGCAGGCGGCAGCGGCGAAGATCGAGGAGGCGCGCGCGAAGGTCGTGGCCGGCACGCCGTTCTCCGACGTCGCCAAGCAATACTCGGAGGGCAACGCCCGCGACCGCGGGGGCGACCTCGGCATGGTCGCAAAGGGAGAGCTCCTCCCCGCGCTCGACGCGACGGTCTTCGCGGATCCTCCCCAGGAGTATCCGGCGCCGATTCTGCTGCCGAGCTCGGTTCACCTCTTTCGTGTGGCAGACCGAAAGCCGGCCGGGTACAAGCCGTTCGCGGAGGTCCGTGGAGACCTGCAGAAGCGCTTGAGCGAGAACATTTACGACAAGCACTACAGCGAGTTCGTCGAAAGGCTCCGCAAGGAAGCCTTCATCAAGATCTTCGACCCGGCCCTGGCGAAAGCCGAGGAGAAGAAGACGTCGTAGAATCCGGGCGGGAGGGAGCCGTCGGGCCCGGCGGCGTCGCGATCCGCGTTTTCGTGCTCGACGTTGATCCTTCCGGCTTCGTGCGGCCATCGAGGACGCCCCGTGCGACGCTGTGCCAAGGGACATCCGCCGGCAGCCAACCACCCTGCGTCGTGGCCTCAACCTCTTCAGCCACTAGGAGTCGTCCTCTCCAATCCAAAACGACCCAGTACCCCCTCGGTCTTTATTACGCCTAATTAGCGCCCCTAATTTTTTTAGGCAAACGCTTTCTCTTGACTAACAAACCACGGCCCTCCTAACATCGCCCTCAGTGGTCTAATCTGGAAAAAAGTGGGGGAAAGTGGTCCTGATTTGCGGATCGGGACTCGAAAAGAAGGATGGATCGCTTTCGAGGAAGCGCGCCGGCCCGTCTCGACGAGAAGGGCCGGCTGAAGGTGCCGAATCTCTTCCGGCAGCAGATCGAGGAAGCGTTCGGACCGGAGCTCTTCGTTACCTCTCTTCACGGTCGGGAAGTGATGATCTATCCCCTCTCGATCTGGCAGGCGCTCGAAGAGAAGCTTGCCGCCTTGCCTGCCATTCACCGGGCGAAACGAAAGTTCCTAGAGCGGGTCAACTACTACGGCCAGGGCGGCTCGCTGGATGGGCAGGGGCGAATCCTGATTCCCCAGATTCTGCGCGACGCCGCGAAGCTCCCGGCCGACGTCGTGGTCACGGGCAACATCGACCACCTGGTCGTGTCCGACCGCGGCGCGCTCGCGAGCAAGCTCGCCGGCGAGGACTTCATGCCGGAGGACTACGACGAGCTGTCGAAGCTGCTTTCGTGAGACGGAAATCGTGAATCGGAAATCGTGAATCGAAGAACGCGAGACGGGAGAAGGGGAGACGCAACATTTTGAGAAGCCCCCGCACACGCCGGTCCTTCTGCGGGAAGTCGCGGAAGGGTTGCGTCCGGAACGCGGGGGCTACTTCGTGGACGCGACACTCGGTGCGGGAGGGCACGCGCAGGCGCTGCTCGAACGCGGACCCGAGGTTTTTTTGCTCGGGATCGATCGCGATCCCGCCGCGCTCGAGCTCTCACGGCGGCGCCTCCTGCCCTTCGGCTCCCGGGTGGAGCTGCAGGAGGGCGACTTCTCCGATCTCGACGCGCTGCTGTCGGGTCGGCCGGCGCCCGACGGGATCCTGGCGGATCTCGGGGTTTCCTCGATGCAGCTGGAGACCGCGGAGCGCGGATTCTCCTTTCGTCGGGACGGACCCTTGGACATGCGTATGGGCCGAAGTGGCCGGAGCGCCGCGGAAATCCTCGCGGCCGCGTCGGCCGAGGAATTGACGCGGATTTTCCGCGAATACGGGGAGGAACGGATGGCGGCAAAGATCGCGCGCGGGATCGTGGCGGAGCGTACACGGGGGCCTATCACGACGACTCGTCAGCTCGCCCGGATCGTGGCGAGCGCCAAGGGGTCGCGCGAGAGGATCGATCCGGCCACCAGGGTCTTCCAGGCGTTGCGGATCGAAGTCAACCAGGAGCTCGTGGCGCTCTCCCGATTTCTCGCCGCGGCGGTCAATCGCGCCAAGGCCCGCGGACGGATCGCAGTGATCTCGTACCACTCGCTGGAGGACCGAATCGTCAAGGAGACCTTCCGCCGGGAGTCCGGTGTTTGCCTCTGCTCGACGCGCCTCCCGCATTGTGTCTGCGGCGCCCGCACGCTCCTGCGCGTGCTGACCCGGCGGCCCGTGGTCCCAACGGAGGCGGAACGCCGTGCAAATCCCCGCTCGCGCAGTGCCCGCCTTCGGATCGCCGAAAAACGGGAACCGCAGGAATCGACTCTCTGAGACTCAAAGGCCGATGACCGAGAACGGACACTCTTCATGAGCACCGCCTCTTACGCGCAGGGCAAGCGCGTCCAGAACCTCCATCTGACGCGCGAGCGGGATCGCCGCCGTGGGCGCGAGCTCGCGACGTTTCTGCTCGCCGGGCTTCCGGTCGCCTGCGCGCTTTTGGTCTACGCCGCGCTGCACATCGAGACGGTGCGCGTGGGCTACGCGCGGGAAGCTCGTGTCCGGCGGGTCCTGGAGCTCGACGATCAGAACCGCCAGCTGCGCGCGGAGCTCGCGCGGGCCTCTTCTCCCGAACGGGTCGCCTCGCTCGCGGCCCGCCGGAAGCTGCATCCGCCCGTACCCGGGCAGATCCAGTACGTCGAGGCGCCCGCGCCCCCGGTGGCCCGGCCGTGAACGCGCTGTCCGAAGGACGCGCTCGATGGTTCGGTTTGCTGCTCCTCTTCTGGGGCGCCGCCGTCGTGGGACGACTGCTGCAGGTCCAGATCGCGCAGGGCTCGAAGTACCGGGCGCGCGCCCAGCGGCAGCAGGAGCGCCGCGTGGAAGTCTCGCCCCGGCGGGGATCGATCCTGGACCGCAACGGCCGGGAGCTCGCCGTATCGGTGGACTGCTCCTCCATCTATGCGCTTCCCGACGAGGTGGAACGCCCGGCGGCGGTCGCGCGGGCGCTGGCCGGCCTGCTCGAATACGCGCCCGCGGAGCTCGAGAAGCGGCTCTCGCGCGACGTCGGCTTCGTCTGGTTGAAGCGCAAGGCCGACCCTTCCGTCGCCGAGCGCGTCCGGCAGATGAAGCTGCCCGGAATCCACTTCGTGGCGGAAACACGCCGCTTCTACCCGAAGGGACCGCTTGCCGCGGCCCTGCTCGGCTACGTCGGGACCGACGATCGGGGACTCGGCGGCCTCGAATACTTCTACGACGGAACCATCCGCGGCAAGCCGGGCGAGATCGTCGCGCTCACCGACGCGCGGCGGTCGACCTATGGCGAGTTGGAGGCGCCGGGGCGGCCGCCACAGGAGGGGGCGACCCTCGAGATCTCGATCGACTCGGGAGTGCAGTTTGCCGTGGAGCGCGAGCTCGCAGCCGCCGTGGCCGAGCATGGGGCACGCTCGGGCACCGCCGTGCTGCTCGATCCCTGGTCGGGCGAGATCGTCGCGATGGCGAGCGTGCCCTGCTTCGATCCGAACCGTTTCAACCGGTTCCCGGCGGAAGCGCGGCGCAAC
>JBGPCK010000030.1:0-29648 GCA_041481715.1 Thermoanaerobaculia bacterium
CCCATCATCGGGGGGATGGTCACCTCGACGATTCACGTTCTGCTGGTGACGCCGGTGATCTTCTTCCTGATGAAGGAGAGGGCCCGGCGCCGGGGAACACTCCGGCTCTCCTTTGCGGGCTCTCTCGCCGGCAGAGACGGGGTTGGAAAGGGAATTCAACGCGGGCCGGGAGGTTGAAATAGCGAAGTCTATGGACCAGGACCAGTCAACCGTCAGAACGGGAGCCACCGATCCGGTCTGCGGGATGACCGTGGACCCGCAGACAGCGCTTTCCACGAGCTGGAACGGGGAGCGCTACTTCTTTTGCGCGCCGGGCTGCAAGCAGAGGTTCGAAGCGGATCCAGGGCGCTACGCGGTGGAGTCGGCGACGCCCCCTGCTGCTCCCGAGTCTGCAGCCCCCGGTTCATCCCCCGCGGCATCTCCCAAGACGAAGTCCGAGTGGGTCTGCCCGATGCACCCCCAGATCGTGCGGGACGAGCCGGGAACCTGCCCGATCTGCGGGATGGCGCTGGAGCCGCGCACGGTAACGCTCGACGAAGCGGAGAACCCGGAGCTTGTGGACATGCGGCGGCGTTTCCGGGTGTCGGCAGTCCTCTCGCTTCCCCTGCTCTTGCTCGCGATGGGAGAGATGATCCCGGAGCTCGCCGCAAGGCTCCACTCTGGGTTTATCCCCTGGGTCGAAGGGGCGTTCGCGACACCGGTCGTGCTCTGGGGAGGCTGGCCTTTCTTCCAGCGGGCATGGCGGTCCGTCGTCGGCCGCAGCCTGAACATGTTCACGCTGATCGGCCTGGGGGTCGCGGTGGCCTACACCTACAGCCTGTTCGCGACGTTCCTTCCGGGCCTCTTCCCCGACTCTCTCCGAGATCACTCCGGAAGGGTCGGCGTCTACTACGAGGCCGCTGCGGTGATCGTCACGCTCGTCTTGCTCGGGCAGGTTCTGGAGCTCAAGGCCCGGAGCCGCACCGGCGCGGCGATCCGAGCGCTCCTGAAGCTGGCTCCGAAAACGGCGCGTCGCGTCGAGCCGGACGGGACGGAGAGGGACCTGCCGCTCTCCGAGGTGCGGGCCGGCAACCGGCTCCGGGTCCGCCCCGGTGAGAAGGTGCCCGTGGACGGCGTCGTCGAGGAAGGCTCCAGCTCGATCGACGAATCGATGGTGACGGGCGAGTCGATTCCGGTCGAGAAGGGGCCGCGGGATCACGTGATCGGCGCGACGGTCAACGGGACGGGCTCCTTCGTCATGCTCGCCGAAAAGGTCGGCTCGGAGAGCCTGCTTGCCCAGATCGTACGGATGGTCGAGGAGGCACAGAGGAGCCGTGCTCCGATCCAGCGCCTCGCCGACGTCGTGTCGGGCTACTTCGTGCCGGCGGTCGTGGCGGCGTCCGTCTTGACCTTCCTGATCTGGAGCCTCTGGGGCCCGGCTCCGCGCATGGCCCATGCGGTCGTCAACGCCGTGGCGGTTCTCATCATCGCCTGTCCCTGCGCGCTCGGACTCGCGACGCCGATGTCCATCATGGTCGCGAGCGGCAAGGGCGCTACGATGGGAGTGCTCTTCCGCAACGCCGAGGCGATCGAGACTCTCCGGGAGGTGGACACGCTGGTCGTAGACAAGACCGGCACGCTCACGGAGGGAAGGCCGCGTCTCACATCGATCGTCCCGCTCGAGGGCGCGGCGGAAGCCGACCTCCTCGGGCTCGCCGCGAGCCTCGAGCGAGGGAGCGAGCATCCGCTCGCAGCTGCCATCATCCGGGGAGCCGAAGAGCGGGGGATCGTTCTGTCCGTCGTCGAGGAATTTCAGTCGCGGACGGGCAAGGGCGTGACGGGGCGGGTGAAGGGGCGCCGCGTCGCGCTGGGCAACCGAGCCCTCTTCTCGGACCTCCAGATCGAGCTCGGTTCCCTCGACCAAAGGGCCAACGCACGGCGCGCGGAAGGCGAGACGGTCCTCTTCGCCGCCGTGGACGGCAGGGCGGCGGGGCTTCTTGGTGTCGCCGACCCGATCAAGCCGACGACAGAGAGGGCCATCCGGGAGCTTCACCGCGAGGGGCTGACCGTCGTCATGGTGACCGGCGACAACCGGACGACCGCAGAGGCCGTCGCCCGGCGTCTCGGAATCGACCAGGTCGAGGCACAAGTTCTTCCCGATCAGAAGGTCGAGGTCCTCAAGCGCCTGCAGAGGGACGGACGCGTCGTTGCGATGGCGGGAGACGGAATCAATGACGCGCCCGCGTTGGCACAGGCGGAGGTCGGCATCGCCATGGGAACGGGCACGGACGTGGCCATTCAGAGCGCCGGCGTCACGCTCGTGAAGGGAGACCTGCTCGGAGTCGTTCGGGCGCGCCGACTCTCGGAGGCGACGATGCGCAACATCCGACAAAATCTTTTCTTCGCCTTCGCCTACAACGCCATCGGTGTGCCGATCGCGGCCGGCGTCCTCTATCCCGTCACCGGTCTTCTCCTCTCCCCGATGATCGCAGCGGCCGCGATGAGCTTCAGCTCCGTGTCGGTCATCGCTAACGCCCTGCGCCTGCGCTCCGAGAGGATCTGACCTTTCTCCCTTCGCCTACGTCACCGATTTGCGGCGGAATCGGTGGAGCCCGAACAGGAGGAAGAAGAGATCGAAAGCGGCGAGCGCCGCGAAGATCGCGACCGCGGGCAGATGCGGGAGCCGAGGCACGAGGGCTGCGCGAAGGCCCTCGCTGGCGTAGACGACCGGGTTGGCGAGCACGGCGCGCTTCAAGATGGGGAAGCTCGCGAGGGCGCTCCAGGGATAGTACGTGCACCCGAAGAAGATCATCGGCGCGAGCACGAGGGAGAACATGAGGCCGATCTGCGTCTGACCGATCGAACAGCCCAGCGTCAGGCCCACGGCCGACGAGAGAAGCGCCACCAGGAGGGTCACGCCGAGGAACGTGAACGGATGGTCGAACTGAAGCGCCACGCCCTTGCCGAGGAGGAGCCAGGCGGCCGGCAGGACCACCAGGCCGGCGAGCAGCGCCTGGATCATTCCGGAAAGCACCTTCTCGACCGCGACCCACTCGATCTCGATGGGCGCGAGCAGCCGATCCTCTATCTCACGGGTGAACTGGAACTCCGCGATGAGCGGCATCGCGACGGCCTGGATCCCGGCCAGCAGCATCGAGAGCGCGATGATCCCGGGCAGCAGCATGCTCTTGTACGCGGCCGGCATCATGCCGCTGCCCGTCAAGACGCGGCCCAGGACGAACACGAGCAGCATCGGCTGGAGAAGGGTCTGGAGCAACAGCGGCAGGAAGTTTCGGCGTGCTACGTGGGCGTCACGGGCGAGAAGCGCGAGGAAGGTCTTGCCGTTCATGAAACTCAGTCGCGCAGGCTGCGTCCCGTGTGATGCAGGAACAGGTTTTCGAGGGACGGCTCGGAGATGTGCACGTCGTGAATTGCGACCCGTTCGAGCAGAGCGATGTTGATGACTTCGGGAATGAGGGCGCCGCCCCGGTCGGCGTACAGGTCCAGAATGTTCTCGCCCACGGGTCGCGCCTCGGTGACCCCGGTGAGCCGTTCGAGCTGCCGCAGGAGGGCCGGAGGTCGAGGCTGTACCTGCAGCCGGATGACAAACCCGCCCGGCACGGACCGCTTGAGGTCCCCCGGGGAACCGAGCGCAATCAGCTTGCCGTGGTCCACGATCGCCACCCGCTCGCAGAGGGCGTCGGCCTCCTCCATGTTGTGCGTCGTCAGCAGAATCGTCCGTCCGCGCCGATGGTATTCCCGCACGATCTCCCAGAGCAGCAATCGCGTCTGCGGATCGAGGCCGGCTGACGGCTCGTCCAGGAACAGGACGTGCGGATCGTGCATCATGGCTCGGGCGATCGACAGCCGCTGCTGCATTCCGCCGGAGAAGCCGAGGGGGAGCTGGTCGGCGCGGTCCGCGAGCTGAAACCGCTCGAGGAGCTCGCCGGCTCGCGCGGTGCGGACCGAGGCGGGTATTCCGAAGTAGGCGCCATGAAAGAGGAGGATCTCGCGGGCGGTGAGGGAGAAGTCGAGGTTTGGCCGCTGGGGCACGACGCCGATTAGCCTCTTGACGGCGACGCCGGTCCGCCACACGTCGTGTTCGCCGATCCAGGCGCGCCCCGCTGTCGGCCGAATGCGGGTGGTGAGCACGCCGACGGTCGTGGACTTGCCGGCCCCATTCGGGCCGAGGAGACCGAAGAGCTCTCCCGGGCGCACATCGAGGGAGAGACCGTCAAGCGCGAGCACCTCGAACTTCGGCGCGCCATCTCGACGCCGGCTGCGAAACGGGACCGCCATCCCGCGCCCTGCGCTCGCCGCCGGCGGAGGGGCCGTGTAGATCTTCCGCAGTTCCTCGGTCCGAACCCCGATCGCCATGCTCAGGCCTCCGGTCCCGAGACCGCGAGCGCGTTGCGCACGACGTCGCCCACGGAGATGCCTCCGCGGTAGTTACCGATGAACGACAGGCCCGGGAGACGGGCCTCCGCGTGCTCGAGAGCTCTCATGCGCGACTCGTGATCGAGATCGTACTGCGGAAGCGCGTGGGCGTAGCGCGTGAGGCGGACGAGGCGTGCGGCGGACCGGGCCCCGAGCGAGGCGGAGATCTCCCGCGAGGCAAGCTCGAACAGCCCCGCGTCGGAGAGCCCGACGGCCTCCGGGTCCCGCGCGCCGCCGGCGAAGGCCGTCACGAGGATCTCGCCCTCGGGGGCGCGGCCGGCAAAGAGGCACGAGCTCCAGACGGCTCCGAGGATCCGGCGCCCCGGCGCCGGCACGACCAGGTGGCCGAATCCGGAAAGGGTCGCGGGGAAGGCCGCGACGGGCCACGAGAGGTGCAGGACGACAAGGGGCGGCTGCGGGATTGCAGCCACGGCGCGGGCGCACAGGGGGTCGAGCGTCTCGAGCAAGCGAGCCGCTTCCGAGGCCGGACAGGCCACGACGACCCGCTCCGCCTCGATGCTCTCCTTCTCGGTGTCGATCCTCCAGCGGCCGCCCTCCGGGCGCAGCGACCGCACGGGCGTGTTCCGCAGAAGCCGCGAATCGAGCCCGTCGGCGAGGGCGCGGGAAAGCGTCTCGAGCCCGTCGCGAAAGGAGAGGAGGCCCTTTGGAACGGGACTCTTGGAACCGCCGCGGCGCGGACGTGACGCGAGGGCTCCGCGCAGGAGGCCGCCGTGGTCCTTTTCCCAGCGCGCGAGCATCGGAAAGGCGGAGGCGGCGGAGAGTCGATCCGCGTCTCCGGCCCAAATGCCCGAGACGAAGGGCGCCACCAGACGGTCGGCGACCTCGGGCCCGAGGCGCCGGGCGAAGAAGTCGCGCGCGCTCTCGCGGGTGCCGGTGCCGGCGGAAACGAAGGGCTCACACAACAAGCGCAGCTTGCCCGACGTCGAGAGAAGCCGAGTCGTCAGAAGCGTCCGCGGGCCCGGCGCCAGAGCGTGGAGCCGTCCTTCGAACTCGATGTACCGGGGCAGCCGGGCGTCGGCGAGAAGCGCGGATTCCGTGAGGCCCAGCTCCTGGACCAGCCCCCAGATTTCCGGCGTCGGCCGGACCGTATTGGGCCCGAGCTCGAGCAGATAACCTTCGGACTTCTCGGTCCGGACGACGCCGCCGGGGCGATCCGAGGCCTCGAGCACGCGCACGTTCTCGCCACGGCGCGCCAGGGCGTGTCCCCGGACCAGGCCCGAGAGCCCTCCGCCGACGACGACGGTCGACCTCACTCCCAGAACTCCCGCTGCGCGAGAATCAGGTCCTCGAGAGCCCGGAGGAAGGTGGGATGGTTGTTGAGCCCCGGCGTGCGCCGGAAGTGGGGGATCCCGACCCTCTTGGCCTCTTCGCCGAAGAGCTGGTCGATCTCGTAGAGCGTCTCGACGTGGTCGGTGACGAAGGCGATTGGAACGACGAGCACCTGCTTCGTGCCGCGTCGCGCGAGCGCACCGATCTCGTGGAGCGTCGGCGGCCCGAGCCACTCGACCGGACCGAGCTTGGACTGATAGGCGAGACTGAACGGAGAACGGGCCCCGAGCCGCTCGTGGATGGCGCGCACGGACGCTTCCACCTCCGAGGCGTACGGGTCGCCCTGCCGGGTGACCAGCTTCTTCGGGATCGAATGGGCGGAGAAAAGCACGTGCACGGCCTCCGGCCGCGGGTCGGGAAATTGCGCGATCTCGCGCTCGATCAGCTCCGCGTGCGCCTGGACGAAGAGGGGGTGGCAAGGCCAGGAACCCGTCTCCGTCAGAGACGCCCCCGGGACTTCCCGCTGGACCGCCAGACGCACCCGCTCGAGCGCTCCCTTGGTCGTCGTGAGGGAGTACTGCGGGTAGAGCGGCAGGGAGAGGAAGCGCCGGATGCCTTGCGCCGCCAGCTCACGCACGACGTCTTCGACCATGGGCGCGGAGCAGTTCATCGCAGCGCGGATCGTGACCGGTTTTCCGCGCCGGGCAAGAAGCGCCTCGACGCCGTGAGCTTGCTCCTCGGTCAGGCGGCGGATCGGCGAGCCGCCCCCGATCGAGCGGTAGAGCGCGCGGGAAGCCCTCTTGCGCGCGAGGGCAATCGAGGCGGCGACCGCCTTGCGCAGGATCGTAGGTTTTATGCGGATGACGTCCGGGTCCGAGAAGAGCCGATAGAGGAATCTCGGCACCTCGTCGAGGTTCTCCGGCCCCCCGAGCTGCAAGAACAGGACGGCCTTGTCTTGCGCCATCAATCCGAGCTGACTTGAAAACTCTCTTCGGCGGCGCGCAAGACGCTGCGGTGGGTCGCCACGTCTCTTTCCCGCGCGCCGCAGCTACAGCGTCCTGGAGAAGACCGGCGTGCTCGTCGCCGAGCCGAGATAGGCATCGAAGCACATCGCGAGGTTGCGCAAGAAGACTCTCCCGAGGGGAGTAGCCCGGATCTCCAGCGGAGAGAGCTCCACCAGCCCGTCCTCGGCGCAGGGGCGGAGGCGCTCGATCGCATTCGCGAAATAGTCGTCGAAGGCAACTGCGAAAGCCTCCTCGATCTCGCGTTTGACGACGACGCCGTGGCAGAGGAGGTTGCCGATAACGGTGCGGCGGAGCCGATCATCCGCCGAAAGCCGGCAGCCCCGGAACGTGGCGGCGCCGCTCTCGGTAACCGCGCGGCGGTATTCGGACAGCTCTCTGCGGTTCTGCACGTAGGAGTCGCCGACGGAGCCGATCGCGCTCATCCCGAGGCCGAGCAAGTCGGTGCCCGCCTTGGTCGTGTATCCCTGGAAGTTGCGGTGGAGCGTCCGTTCGCGCCGGGCGTGCGAAAGCTCGTCGTCCGGCCGGGCGAAGTGGTCCATGCCGATGTACTCGAATCCCGCCTCGGTGAACCGCTCGAGCGCCGTCCGGAAGATACGAAACTTCGTCTGCTCGTCGGGAAGGTCCGGCAGCAGCACGTTCTGATGCTTCTTCATCCACGGCACGTTGGCATACGAATAAACCGCGAGGCGGTCGGGGCCGATCGCGAGCACCTGGTCGATCGAGCGCGAAAAGGTCTCCGGCGTCTGGAACGGCAAGCCGTAAATCAAGTCGATGTTGACGCTCGGGAATCCCAGCTCCCGCGCCCCGTCGACGAGCCGCCGCGTGTCGTCCGCCGGCTGGATCCGATTGATCGCCCGCTGAACCCGGGGATCGAAGTCCTGGACCCCCATGCTCAGGCGATTGAAGCCCAGGCGCGCAAGCGTCTCGAGGTGCTCGCGCGTGGTGACCCGAGGGTCGACCTCGACGCCGAGCTCGGCGTCGGGGGAAAGAGAGAAGCGGTCGAAGATCCGGCGCCCGAGCCGCTCGAGCAGCGGCGGCGGGAAATACGTGGGCGTGCCGCCGCCCCAGTGAAGCTGGACGACCTGGCGCCCGGCTCCCGCGCGGGCGGCGACCCAGTCGATCTCGCTCTCGATGGCGTCCAGGTACGGGCTCTCGAGCGCGTGCCGGCTGCCCGTGATGACAACCGTGCAGCCGCAGAAATAGCAGAGCTTCTCGCAGAAGGGCAGGTGGAGGTAGAGCGAGATCGGGGCCGGCTTGCCCGCCGCGGCGCTCTCGACGAGGATCCGCTCGTAGTCGGCCGGGCCGAATTCCTCTTTCCACATGGGCGCCGTCGGGTACGAGGTGTAGCGCGGCCCCTGCACGTTGTAGCGGCGCAGCAGGTCGAGCGAGACGTCCGTGGCCCTCATGCGCGAACAGCCGCCTCTTCCGGCGCCGGGACCCGCTGGCGAACCGCTCCGAAGAATGCCTCGACGCAATCGAGCCGCGCGCCCGGCAGCACGCCGTGCCCGAGATTCACGATGTGCCCGCGGCCTCCGGTCGAGGCGATCAGCTCCCGCGTTCGGCGCGAGACCTCCTCCGGCGTCGTGAGCAGGACGCCCGGATCGAGGTTACCTTGCAGAGGCATTCCCGGCAGCCGGCGTCGCGCTTCGGAAAGGAGCACGCGCCAATCGATCGAGAGAACGTCCGCGCCCGATTCCGCCATCGCCTCGAGCAGGTGGCCGCAGCCGTTGACGTAGAGGATGGCCGGCGTGGGCTCCGGCCGCCGGATGCCGGCAAGGGCACGGGCGACCGCCGGCAGTGCCCACTCCCGATAGTCGTCCTCGGCGAGCTCTCCCGCCCAGGTGTCGAAGAGCTGCACGCCTTGAGCGCCGGAGGCGATCTGGAAGGAGAGCACGTCCGCCACGACGTCGGCCAGCAGATTGAGCAGCCGGCGGAGCGTCTCGCGGTCGCGCCCCATCATCTCCTTGATCGTGGCGAAACTCCTCGACCCGCCGCCTTCCACCAGATACGACGCGAGCGTCCAGGGCGCGCCGCAGAAGCCGAGCACGGCGGCACGGTCTCCAACCTCGCGCCGCAAGCGCGACAGGATCTGCCCCGTAAAGGGAATTCGAGCGGAAGGATCGAAGCGGCGCAGCCGACTCAGGGAGGCGGCGTCGCGCACGGGCTCGGGAAGCTCGGGCCCGCCGTCGCCGAACTCGACCCGGGCGCCCATGGCCTCGACCGGCACCAGGATGTCGGAGAAGAAAATCACGGCGTCTGGCGCGAAGCGGCGGAAGGGCTGTAGCGAGACTTCGGTCGCGAGGTCGACCGAGCGACAGAGCTCGAGGAACGAGACCGACTTGCGCACCTCGCGGTACTCGGGCAGGTACCTGCCGGCCTGCCGCATCATCCAGGCGGGCGGTCGGTCTACCGGGCGGCCGAAGGCGGCATCCAGAAGCCGACGAGCCGAAGGAGCGGACGGATCGGTCATCCTCGAGAAATGTACCTCAAGAGGGGCACCCTTGCGGATCGAGCCGAGTGCTCACTCGGCGCACGGGAATGGATCCCTCGCTCTGCTCAGGAGGACAAGAGCTGCCGGAGCACGTAGGGGAGGATGCCGCCATGGCGGTAGTAGTCCACCTCAATGGGCGTGTCGATGCGGACAACGAGCGGCACGGGCTCGGTCCGGCCGTCGCTCCGGGAAATCGCGAGCGTCGTCATCTGCCGGGGCTTGAGATCCCGGCCGAGGGCGGCAAGATCGAAGGTCTCGGTGCCGTCGAGCCCGAGGCTCTCCGCGTTTGAGCCCTCGGGAAACTGCAGCGGTAGGACCCCCATCCCGACGAGGTTCGATCGGTGGATGCGCTCGTACCCCTGGGCGATGACGGCGCGCACGCCGAGCAGCCTGGTCCCCTTGGCGGCCCAGTCGCGGGAGCTGCCGGTCCCGTACTCCTGCCCGGCGAAGACGACGAGAGGGGTCCCGTCCTTCTGGTACCGCAGGGCGGCGTCGTAGATCGACATCTGCTCTCCGGAAGGCTGGTGGCGCGTGACGCCGCCCTCGACCCCCGGAACCATTCGGTTCTTGATGCGGACGTTGGCGAACGTGCCGCGCGTCATGATCCGGTCATTGCCGCGCCGGGAGCCATAGCTGTTGAAGTCTTCCGGCGGCACGCCGAGGGACTGTAGATAGACGCCGGCGGGCGAGGTCTTCTTGATCGCTCCGGCCGGGCTGATGTGGTCGGTGGTGACGGAGTCGCCGAAGATCGCGAGCGCGCGCGCCCCTCGGATCTCCGGCACCGGCGGGGGCGCCATCCGGAAGTCCTCGAAGAAGGGGGGCTCCTGGATATAGGTAGACGCCGGGTCCCAGGCGTAGACCGTCCCCGTCGAGCTCGGGATCTCTTTCCAATAGGGATTGGCCTCGGCGAGCTCCGCATAGAGACGCCGGTACGTGGCGGCGTCGACGGACGAGAGGAGGGCCCGCTCGACTTCCGCGGCCGTGGGCCAGATCTCGCGCAGGTACACGGGCGTTCCGCCGCGGTCGCGACCCAGAGGCTCGCTCGTGAGGTCGATGTCGGCGCGGCCGGCCAGCGCGAAGGCCACGACCAGCGGGGGGCTCATCAGAAAATTTGCCTTGATGCTCTGGTGGATGCGCGCCTCGAAATTTCGGTTTCCCGAAAGGACGGCTGCCGTGACGAGGTCGTTCTGGGCGACGGCCTGCTCGATCCCGGCGTCGAGCGGCCCGGAGTTGCCGATGCAGGTCGTGCAGCCGTAGCCCACCAGGTTAAAGCCCAGGCGGTCGAGGAAGGGCTGGAGGCCGGTCTTGGCAAGATATTCCGTCACGACGCGGGATCCCGGCGCGAGCGACGCCTTGACGCGCGGCGAGACGGAAAGGCCCTTCTCGACGGCCTTCTTCGCGAGCAGGCCCGCGGCGAGCATCACGCTCGGATTGGACGTATTGGTGCAGGAAGTGATGGCCGCGATCAGGACGTCGCCATGGCCCACGTCGATTCGAGCGAGCGGCTCGGACTCGACGGCGGCCCGATCCGGCGTCGGCCGGTTGTTGGCCATCTCGCTCTCGGTCCAGGCATTGGTGTTTCGGGCGCGGGCCGTCTCGGGACTGGCCGGGGCCTGGCTTCCCCCGCCGGGGGCGGCGCGGCCGAGTGTGACGGGGAAGCGCTGTGAGAGCGAAGCGGCGTCTTTGCCGTAGCCGTCGTCGGTAACCGGGTTGCCGAAGATCTCGCGGAACCGACTCCTCAAGTCCGGCAGGTTGATTCGATCCTGGGGCCGCTTCGGCCCGGAGACGCTCGGGCGCACGCTCGAGAGATCGAGCTCCAGCACCGCGCTGTAGTCGCAGTCGCCCGGGCGGGGAACGCCGAAGAGCCCTTGCGCGTGGAAGTAGGCGCGGAAGGTCTCGACGTGCGCGGGGCTGCGCCCGGTCGCGAGCATGTAGTCGCAGGACTTCTCGTCGATCGGAAAGAACCCCATCGTGGCGCCGTACTCGGGCGCCATGTTCGCGACGGTCGCCCGGTCGGTGACGGGCAGTGAAGCCGCGCCCTCGCCGAAGAACTCGACGAACTTGCCGACGACCTTTGCCCGGCGCAGCATCTCGGTCACGACCAGAACGAGATCGGTGGCCGTGACGCCTTCGGGCAGCCGCCCGGTCAAGTTCACGCCCACCACGTCGGGGGTCAGGAAGTAGACGGGCTGTCCCAGCATCCCGGCTTCCGCCTCGATGCCTCCCACACCCCAGCCCACGATGCCGAGGCCGTTGATCATCGTCGTGTGCGAATCGGTGCCGACCAGCGAGTCGGGGTAATAAACGCCGTCCTTGGAGAGAACGCCCTCCGCCAGGTACTCGAGGTTGACCTGGTGGACGATGCCGATGCCCGGCGGGACGACCCGGAAGCCCTGGAACGCCTGCATGCCCCACTTCAGGAACTCATAGCGGGCGCGGTTGCGCCGGAACTCGATCTCCATGTTCACCCGCAGGGCGTCGGCTGTCGACCACTGGTCGACCTGGACCGAGTGATCGACCACGAGGGCCACCGGAACGAGGGGCTCGATGACCCTCGGATCCTTGCCCAGCCGCACGACGGCCGAGCGCATGGCGGCCAGGTCCACCAGGAGTGGAACCCCGGTGAAGTCCTGGAGAATGATGCGGGCGACCACGAACGGGATCTCGGCGGTTCGTTCCGCATTGGGCTGCCAGGCGGCCAGTCCCCGGACGTCCTCCTCCTTGATCCTTTTCCCATCGAGGTTGCGCAGGAGGGATTCCAGGACGATCCGCAGGCTCACGGGAAGGCGGGACACGCGGCCGAAGCCCTCTTTCTCGAGTTCCGGAAGGGAATGAAGCCGGCCGGTTCCTCCAGAGGGGAGTGGAAAGCTCTGAAGGCTCGAGAGGGGGCCGGACATCATGCAGAGCGCGGGAAGATGGGATCCGGATCCGCCGTTAACATGGGGCGTCCGGAGTCTATGGGGGCGTGCCGGGCAGGTCAAGCGGGTCGAATCCCGGGGTCTCCGCGCGGCATATGAAGTTCTATCGAAAACGGAGGAGGCAGAGATGAGGCTGGGAGTTCCGATCCGATTGGGTGCTTTCGTGCTGACACTCGCGGCCCTCACCGGTCTGGCCATCGGGGAAGAGGTCTTCACCTTCGACAAGAATCACACGCTGGTCGGCTTCCGCATCCGGCACATCGTCAGTAAGGTCGAGGGGCGGTTCCGCGACTACGACGGCACGATCTGGATCGACCGGCAAAACCCCGCCGGATCAAGAGTGGAGCTAACGATCAAAGCGGCCTCGATCGACACCGCGACTGACAAGCGGGACACGGACCTTCGGTCGGCGAACTTTTTCGACGTGGAGAGGTACCCGACGATCACGTTCAAGAGCACGAAGGTAGAGTCGAAGGGCGGCGATACCTACCTCGTGACGGGCGACTTCACGATGCACGGTGTGACGAAGCCGCTCCAGATTCCGGTCAAGAGCAACGGGTTTGCCAAGATGGGCAAGGTAGAAAAGGCCGGATTCGAGACATCCATGACGATCAATCGGAAGGACTACGGGATCACCTGGAACCAGACACTCGACCAGGGCGGGATGCTTCTCGGCGACGATGTGGAGATCAACATTCAGGTCGAGGCGAACAAGAAGGAGCCCGAAGCGCCTAAGAGCGGCGGCCGCGGCCGGTAGGCGTCGGCGGCGGCGTCGGGGACGCCAGTCGCACCGCCCTGATAGACTGACGTCCCGCGATGGATTGGCACTTCCTCGGCTGGCTCGCGGTCCTCTTGTACGTGCTGGCGGAGGCTCTTTCGATTGTGAGCCTGCTCGGCCCGCGCGCCTCCGGTTTTGCCCCGGGTTTGCTCGGGGCGGCCTTGCTTCTGCAGTTCGTCGACTTGCAGGCGCGGGCCCGCGCTCTCGGCTCGGTGCCGTACCGGACGCTGGCCGGCTCCATGTCGCTCTTCGGTTGGATGCTCGGCGTTGCCTATCTCGCCCTCCTCTTCCGCCATCGTGAGCGCGCGATCGGGCCGTTCCTGATTCCCTTCGTCATCCTTTTCTCGGCGATCGGTCTGCTCATTCCGTTTCAACCCTCGAGCCCGCGCCCGGAGACGCAGGGCGTGCTCTTTGCCCTCCACGTCACGCTCGCGATCCTGGCGTACGCGGCCTTCACGCTTTCCTTCGTTCTCTCGCTGCTCTATCTGGTTCAGAGCCGCCAGATCCGCCGCGCGCAAACGGGAGTCCTCTTCGCGCGACTGCCTGCGCTCGAGGTGATCGGCCGAATGAACCGAACGGCGGTCGCGATCGGACTCTGGACACTGCTCGTGTCGGTTCTGCTCGGCGCCGCCTGGGCAAGACGGGTTTGGAGCGGGATCGGAGACGCCAAGCTCGCCTGGGCGCTCTTCACCCTGGTCGTCTACGGGTTCTTGCTGTGGAAGGATCGCCGCGGGTGGGAGGGGCAGCGCGTGGCACTTCTTTCGATCGCCGGATTCGTCCTCATGATCTTCTCGTACACTTTCGTCAATCTGTACTTCTCGCAGGCGCACACCTTCCGATGACCGCTCCCAACGATGCCCGCCTCGTCGTGTTCGGCTGGAACTTCCGCACCGCGGCCGGCGCGATTCGGGAACGCGTGGCGTTCACGGCCGAGGAGATTCAGGAAGGATTGAAGGGCCTGGTCGGCCGCGGCCTGGTCTCGGAGGGCGTCATCGTTTCGACCTGCCATCGCAGCGAGATCTATGGTCTCGTGGGCGAGGAGGGCGCGGGCGAAGGCCTGACCCGGTTCGTCTCCGAATGGCGCGGCCTCGACCCGACACAGCTGGCCGGCGCCGGCTTCCACCGGGTCGGTGAAGAGGCGGCGCGGCACCTCTTCCGCGTGGCGGCCGGACTCGACTCGATGTCGCTCGGTGAGAGCGAGGTTCTGGGTCAAGTCCGGCGAGCCCTGCTTCTGGCGCGGGAGGCGGGGGCGACCCGCACGGTCCTTCACCGGCTCTTCGAGTGGGCCGTGGCCTCCGGCAAGCGGGTGCGGGCCGAAACGGAGATCGGCATGCACCCGCTCTCGATTCCCGCGATCGGTTTCGAGCTTGCGGCAAAGGTTTTTGGAGACCTCTCGTCGCGGACGATTCTCGTGCTCGGGGCGGGGGAGACGGGCCGGCTCTTCGCGAGGCACGCCGCGGAGGCCGGAGTGGCGGACTTGCGTATCGCCAACCGCACGGCCGAGAGGGCGGCGGATGCCGCGAGCGGGGTCGGAGGACGGTCCGTGCCATGGGATTCGATTGCCGAGGAGCTCGCCTCGGCCGACGTCGTCGTGGGAGCGACCGCGAGCGCGACGCCGGTCGTGCGCCGGAGCGAGGTGGAGGCCGCCATGCACCGGCGGCGTGGCCGGCCCATCTTCTTCCTGGACCTGGCCGTCCCGTGCGACATCGAGGATTCGGTCGCCGACGTCTACAACGTCTATCTGCACAGGGTGAACGATCTCGAGGAAGTCGCCGAGGAGCATCGGCGGCGCCGGGCGCGCGAAGTCCCTCGGGCCGAGGAGATTCTGGAAGAGGAGCTGCGGCGATTCCTGGCCTGGTTCGGAAACCTGTCCGTCGTGCCGACGGTAACGGACCTGCGCCACCGGTTGTCCCAGATGCGCGATGCGGAGCTGGCGAGGGCTCCGGAGGCCGAGCGGGAAAGGCTGCGCGAGTTCGCCGACGCACTCGCGGCGCGCCTGCTCCACGAGCCGATGCGACGGCTGAAGTCGGAGACGGACCCTTCCAAGAAGCTCGATCGCGTTGAGGCGATCCGGCACCTGTTCAAGCTCGATGAGGAGTAAGGAGCGAGGGTCGAGGCGTCGGCGGAGACCGCGGCGGCGGGTGCCGCGTATCGGGTGCGAGGGTGAATCCGCAGGCACCCGCCACCGGAAACCGGACACCTTTTCGGACGGGGGGCTCCCCGACGTCCTGGTCCCCGCTCGATGACGCTTCGTCTGGGCGCCCGCGGCAGCGCCCTCTCGCTCGCGCAGGCGAACTTGGTCGCCCGGTCGCTCTCGGGTCGCGCCGACGTCGAGATCGTTACGATCAAGACGACCGGCGACCGGCTCTCGGCGGCCGGATCGCCGATCGAATGGAAGGGAGACTTCACGAAAGAGCTCGATCACGCGCTCCTCGAGGGGCGGATCGACTTCGCGGTGCACAGCCTGAAAGACGTTCCCTCGTCGGTTCCGGAAGGCCTGCTTCTCGCGGCGGTTCCACCGCGTGAAGACCCGAGCGACGTCCTCGTCGCAAACCCGCCGCGACGCTTCGCCGACCTGCCGCGTGGAGCGCGCGTCGGCACGTCGAGTCCGCGCCGGCGGGCCCAGCTGCTCGCGGCGCGGCCGGACCTGCGGATCTCCGAGGCGCGCGGCAACGTGGACACGCGTCTTCTCCGGTTGCGGGAGGGGCGGTGGGACGCCATCGTGCTGGCTCGAGCCGGTCTGGCTCGCCTGGCACAGCTCTCGGAGATCTGCGATGTGTTTGCGCCCGAGATCCTGCTGCCGGCCGTGGGCCAGGGAGCCCTGGCGCTCTTCGCGCGGACCGGCGACCGGGACACGATCGCAACACTGGGAGCGATCGACGACGAGGACTCGCACAGCGAGGCCCTCGCCGAGAGGGGTCTTCTCGCCGTGCTCGAAGCGGGTTGCCACGCGCCCGTTGCGGGCCGCGCGCGGGCCGCGGGAGGCGCGCTGACGCTCGAGGGGGGAGTCTTCGCCGAGGATGGCTCCCGGGTTCTGCGCGAATCGTCCTCGGGCCCCCGGGCGGACGCGGAGGTCCTCGGCCGAGCCGTGGCCGAGCGGCTGCTCGCCCGGGGAGCGGCGGATCTGCTGGGCGTTTCGGCGCGATGACGCGGCCGCGCGTCCTCGTCGTGCGGGCGGGAGCGAATCCGTTTCTTTCCGTCGGAAACAGCGCTGCCGTCGAGGTCGTCGAGAGGGTCAGCCACACGATCGAGCCCGTGACGCCGCCGCAGGAGGGCGCAGGCGGACCCGTGGATCTCGCGATCTTCACGAGCCAGGTTTCCGTCGAGCGGGTGACCGGCGACGCGGACCTCTCCAGGCTGCTCCTCAGGGTACGGGGCGCGAAGCGCGTCGCGGCGGTCGGTCCCGTCACGGCGGAGGCCCTGAGTGCTCGAGGGATCGTGCCCCAGCTGGTAGCCGCGGGATCGGGCGAGACTCTGCTCGAGCGGCTCCCGCAGCGCCTGGAGGGATGGCGCATGGTGCTGCCGTGCGGGGAGGACGCCGGCAGCGATTTGCCCGAGGGGCTGCGGCGGCGGGGCGCGCACGTCGATGCGGTGGTCGTCTACCGGAAAATCCTGCAAGGGCGCGATGCGGAGCTCGAGCGTGACATCCTGGAGCGTCCCTTCGCGGCCTTTTGTGCGACGTCGCCTTCGGCGGCGGGGTGGCTCTTCGAGGGGCTCGGGGAAAGCGCCGTAGAGCGGCTTCGGCGCACGCCGGCCGTCGTGCTCGGCCGTTTCACGCGCCGCTTCCTGGAGGCCCACGGCGTGGATCGGATCGCGGTGACCGACGATCCGCGCTTCGCCTCCGCCCTGCGCCTGCTCGAGGAGCTTGCCACGGCGCCCGGGCGGGCGTAGATTCTCGCCCCGCCGTGACGAGCTTTCCGACCACCCGTTTGAGACGTTTGCGCCGCTTGCCCGCCTTGCGCGATCTCGTGCGTGAGACGCGGCTGTCGGCCGACCGACTCGTTGCGCCCTTCTTCGTCCGGCATGGAAAAAATCTTCGGGAGGAGATTTCCTCGCTGCCCGGCGTCTCGCGATTCTCCCCGGATGAAGTGGTCGTCGAAGCCCGGCAGCTGCAGTCCTTGGGGATCCCCGCCGTGATCCTGTTCGGCATTCCCGAACGAAAGGACGACACGGGCAGCGAGGCCTGGGACGACGGGTCCGCCGTGGCCGAGGCCGTGCGCCGGTTGAAACGGGAGGTGACGGACCTCGTCGTGATGACCGACGTCTGCCTCGACGAATACACCTCGCACGGCCACTGCGGCGTGCTTCGGGACGGAGAGGTGGACAACGACGCAACATTGCCACTGCTCTGCCGGGCCGCGCTCTCTCACGCGCGGGCGGGGGCGGACGTGGTGGCTCCCTCCGACATGATGGACGGGCGGGTCGGCGCCATCCGCCGGGCGCTCGACGACGACGGGTACTCGGGAGTCGCGATCCTCTCCTATGCCGCGAAAACGGCCTCTGCCTTCTACGGGCCGTTCCGGGAGGCGGCCGATTCGGCACCCAGGTTCGGCGACCGGCGCGGTTATCAGATGGATCCCGCCAACCGGCGGGAGGCGATGCGCGAAATCGCGCTCGACCTCGACGAAGGGGCCGACGCGGTCATGGTCAAGCCGGCGCTCGCGTATCTGGACGTCATTCGAGAAGCGCGAGAGCGCTTCGACGCGCCGATCGCCGCCTACAACGTGTCGGGCGAATACGCCATGGTCAAGGCGGCGGCCGCCAAGGGCTGGATCGACGAGCGCCGTACCGTGCTCGAGATCCTGACGGGGATCGTGCGCGCGGGGGCGGACTTCGTTCTGACCTACCATGCGCGAGACGCGGCGAAGTGGATCGGGGAGGATTGATTCCATCTCGGGAGCCCCCGCGGTCTTCCCGGTCGAGCGCGTTGTACCGGCGGGCCCGAGCCTTGATGCCCGGGGGTGTCAGCTCGCCGGTGCGCTCTTTTGCGTCGGTGGGAGGGGAGCCCTTCTTCGTCCGATCGGGAAAAGGGGCGCGCCTCTGCGACGCGGACGGGCGTTCGTATCTCGACTACGTCATGTCCTACGGTCCGCTCCTCTTCGGCCACGCACCCGCCTTCGTCCGGCGCGCCCTCTCCCGCGCCGCGCGACAGGGAACCTCGTTTGGGGCGCCGACCGAGCTCGAGGTGCGTCTGGCCGAGCGCGTCACGAAGATGATGCCCTCGATCGAGATGATTCGATTCGTCAGCTCAGGGACCGAGGCGACGATGACGGCGATCCGCCTCGCGCGCGGCGCGACGGGCCGAAAACGCATCGTGAAGGTCGAAGGGGGCTACCACGGCCACGCCGACAGCTTCCTGGTCTCCGCTGGCTCGGGCTTCGCCACCCTGGGGCTTGCCGGCAGCCCCGGCGTGCCCGAGGAGGTGGCAGCGCTCACCACCGTCGTTCCGTACAACGACGCGAAGGCGCTCGAGGAGGCCTTTCGGCGGTTTCCCGGAGAGATTGCCGCGTTCATCCTGGAGCCGCTCGCGGCAAACATGGGTGTCGTGCGGCCCCAGCCGGGCTACCTCGAGGCAATCCGCGAGCTCACGAGTCGCTACGGCGCGCTGCTGATTTTCGACGAGGTCATCTCCGGCTTTCGGGTGGCGAGGGGCGGTGCGCAGGAGCTCTACGGCGTCCGGCCGGACTTGACGACGCTCGGCAAGATCGTCGGCGGAGGGCTTCCCGTCGGCGCGTACGGAGGTCCTCGCGAGCTCATGGAGAGAATGGCCCCGGCCGGCCCCGTCTATCAGGCGGGAACGTTGTCCGGGAATCCACTGGCCGTGTCGGCCGGAATCGCGATGCTGCAGGAGATCGCGCGGCGCCCGCCCTACGCCGAGCTCGAACGCAAGGGGGCGCTCCTCGAGAAACTGTTGCGCGAGGAGGTTGAGTCACGGAATCTGGCCGAGCGTGTGTGTCTCGCGCGGGCCGGATCGCTTCTCACGCTCTTTTTCGCTCCCGGTCCAATGACGGATTTCGCATCGGTCAAGCGCTGCGACACGAAACGCTACGCGACGTTCTTTCACGCCCTGCGCGAGCGCGGCGTCTTCATTCCGCCCGCGCAGTTCGAAGCCTGGTTCGTCTCGACGGCACACACCGACTCCGATCTGCGCCGGACCTCGAGGATCGCAGGGGAGGGTCTGGAACTGGCCTTCGCCGCCGCCTGATCAGCCCCGCAACATCTCCAGACTCCTCTCGACGGCGGCCTCGGCTCCCAGCAGGAGAACCTGGTCCGCCTCGGCGAAAACGAAATCACCGGCGGGGGAGACGGTCGGCGTCCCCTCGCGGACGACGGCCAGGACCGAGGCGCCCCCTCTCGCCCGCAGATTGAGGTCCCCGAGCGAGCGTCCCGCGGCGCGCCAGCCCGGGCCGATCGACAGGAGCTCCACCCGCGTCGCTCCGAGGGCCCTCTGGAGCTGCTCGGGCGAGGCCTCGGGCGCGTGGAAGCGGCGGAAGGCGTCGTGGCGCGCACGCCGGATTTCGTCCGTCTCGGCCTCGACCCACGGCAACGAGAAGCCCAGACGCCGCAGGGTTCGTCCCGCGATCTCGAGCGAGGTCTCGAATTCCTCCGCCACGACCTCGTCCGCTCCGAGGCGCGACAGCTCCGGGACCTCCGTCAGATACCTCGTGCGGGCCAGGATGAAGATTCCGGGCGCGAGGCTCCGGCAGAGTGCCACGACGCGACGCGTGGCGCGCGGGTCCGAAAGCAGGACCAGAGCCGCGCGGGCACGCCCGATCCGGGCGTGCTCGAGGACGCGGCCGTTGGCGCCGTCCCCGAACTCGATCGGAATGCCTTTCGCCTTTCCCCGGGCGATGCGCTCCGGATTCAGATCGAGGATGCGCAGCGGCACCTTCGCCCGCTCGAGAACCCGAGCCAGCGTTTCGCCCGTGTGGCCGAAGCCGAGCACGAGGACGTGACCGTCGCCGGGGAGCGCCGACTTCGGGTCCGGAGGGCCAAGCGGCGCCATCAGCGACCGCGAGAGCCGGGCGGCGAAAGCGTGGCTCCTTTCGGAGAGAAAGGGTGTCGCGACCATCGAGACGATCGCGGCGCCGAGGAAGACCTGGTAGCTCTCGGGCGAGATGAGGTCGGCGCTCTTGCCCTCCTTGAGGAGGACGAAGGAGAACTCGCCGATCTGCGCGAGGGTGAGACCAACGACGGTGGCGACCCCGACTCCGAAGCCGAGCAGCCGCACCGGGAGCGCGCCGAACCCCGCCTTCCCGACGACGATCAGGATCAGGAGAACGCCGACGAGCGCCGGTCTTGCCACGAGGATTCGGGGGTCGAAGAGCATCCCGATCGATACGAAGAAGAGGGCATTGAAGGCATCCCGGAAGGGCTCGATCGCAGCCATCGCCTGGTGGCCATAGTCGGACTCGGAAATGACGAGGCCGGCGAGAAACGCTCCGAGCGCCGCGGAGAGTCCCGCCCGGGCTGCCACCAGAGCGGTGCCGAACACGAGGAACAGCACGGCGACGACGAAGATGGCCTTCTGGCGGGTTCCTGCCAGCGCATGGAGCAGGCGAGGCACGGCAAACCGCGCCGCGAGAACGAGCAAGACCGCCGTGACCGCGGTCTTGCCCAGCGCTGCGAGGGCCGTCGGCAACCCTCCGCTGGAGCCGCCGGAGAGCGCCGGGATCGCCAGCATCATCGGCACGACCGCGAGATCCTGGAAGATGAGGATCCCGATGAGCAGCCGGCCGTGCGGCGCGTCGACCTCCAGCCGCTCCATCAACAGAGTCAGCACGATCGCCGTCGAGGAAAGGGCCACGAGGAAGCCGAAGAAGACGCTGCGGCGAGGCTCGTAGCCGGCGAGGATCCCGACAGCGGCGACGAGAGCGACCGTTCCGACGACCTGGATTGGTCCGGCGATCCAGACAATTCGCCCGAGGCGCTTCAAGTTGGGAAGCTCGAGCTCGAGGCCGACGGTGAAGAGGAGAAGGACGACGCCGATCTCGGCGACACTGTCAACCGCCTGGATGTCTCCCTCGAGGCCGAGTCCAAAGGGCCCGAGCAGGGCACCGGCGAGGAGGAACCCGATCAGCGGCGGCTGGCGGAGGCGAGCCAGGACGTAGGCCGACGCGAGGGCGGCCAGGAAGACGAGGACGAGCGGCGCGAGAAAGTCAGGTGCGTGCACTGCCGAAATTATGCTCGATACACGATCTCTGGTAGCCTCGTCGAGCGCATGCAGAGCTCGAAGGCAGCCCGTTTGCGAGTGGCCGCATGACTTCGAGCGCCGCCGTGTCCGATCCCGGCCACGCCCCCGACAAGCATCCCCGCGGCCTCTACGTTCTCTTCGCGACCGAGCTGTGGGAGCGATTCAGCTTCTACACGATGCTGGCGCTCTTCACGCTCTATCTGCAGGACAAGGCGGAGGGCTTCGGCTGGACGGCGGCGGAAGCGACGACCTTGCGGGCGAACTACCTGCTCTTCGTCTTCTTCAGCCCTCTGATCGGCGGCTGGCTCGCCGATCGGGTACTCGGCTATCGGCGAGCCGTCATGATCGGCGGGTTCTTCTTCGTCGCCGGACACATCCTGCTCGCCTTCCGTTCGATCCCGATCATGTATTCGGCGCTGGCCTGCCTTGTGATCGGCAACGGACTCTTCAAGCCGAACGTCTCGACGATCGTCGGAAACCTCTACCCACGCGGGAGTCACCTGCGGGACCGCGCCTACAACATCTTCTACATGGGAATCAATCTGGGTGCGACGCTGGGTCCGATCGTCGTCGAGTTTGTCCGCCGGTGGTATGGCTTTCATCCGGCCTTCGCCGTAGCGGCCGGCGGAATGGTGATCTCGGTACTCACCGTGATTGTCTTCCGCAAGGACATCGAGCCTGGGGACCGATCTCCCTCCCGGGACGCCACGGAAGCCGCCGCACCGCGAACGGCGATGGACGCCGTGCCGGAGTCGCATCGCATCCTGGCTCTGCTGGTCATTTATCTGATTTCGATCGTCTTCTGGATGATCTTCTTCCAGAACGGCTCGACTCTGACGTACTGGGCCAACGACAACACGAACTGGAGCTTCTCGGGGGTGATTTCAAACGCCATCGAGCCGTTCTTCGTCATCAGTTTCTCCCTCCCTCTCGTCTTCCTCTGGAGGTCGCTCGATCGGCGCGGACGAGAGCCGCGGACGACCATCAAGATCGCCATCGGGATGTTCCTGATCGCCGCGGCCTTTTACCTGATGTACTTCGCGGGGAAGGCGGGTGGCGACACGGGCAGGGTCTCGCCCTGGTGGCTGATCGTGAGCTACGCCATCGTGGGACTGGCCGAAATCACGCTGTCGCCGATGGCGCTTTCACTCATCTCGAAGGTGGCGCCCCGGCGGTTCCGCTCGCTCATGATGGGCGCGTGGTTCGCCGCGACGGCGATCGGCGGGAAGCTGACGCAGATCGGCGTGTACTGGACGGAATGGAAACATTCCACCTTCTTTGCGGTGCTGGGGACGATGGCGCTCGCGACGGCCCTGCTCCTGGTGGCCCTGCTGAAACCCCTCAAGCGGGCCATGCCGGGAGTGTAGAGCCCTCGACGGACCGAGGGGGCCCTCGGATTCGGGGAGCGCGCCGCCAAGCCGGACTCCCGCGTCAGTTGCGGGGCGGCTCGGGAGCCGTCACGAGAATCTCGCCCTTCATCTTGCCGTGTCCGAATCCGCAGAATTTCGCGCACTTGAACTCGTACTTCTTCGCGGTGACCGTGATCTTGCGGGGCGCCGCGGCGGGTGCGGGCTCCTGGGCCCGCGAGAGGAGCGCCGATGCGAAGGAAGCGGCCAGTACCAGGAATACCCGTCTCGGAACTTTCATCGGTTCTCCTTGCGGGCGTCCCGGGCTTGGGGCGCCAGGTTGAGCTCAGGCCGGCGCGGGCCGGCGAGGCCCGACCCTCGTCGCCAGAGCTCGTAGAGGATCGTGCCGGCCACCGACCCCATCGGGTCTCCCTGAAGGAACGCGACACCGAGCCGCACGGCTGATTCGACGAAGAGAAAAAGGGCAAGAGGCAGAGGCAGGATGGGCCAGCCCGCGAACACGGAGCCACCCCCGCCGAAGGACCCGACGAGAAACGCCAGCAGGCCGAGCGTTCCGAGGACGAGGAGCGGAAGCGCCGAGGCAATCGTCAGGGCCCGAGCCGGGGCGCCAAACTCCCTCTCCATGCGCTGTTGCACCGATGCCGGCAGATGGCCGAGCAGGGGAGCGAGCGCGATGCTGGCGCGGTGCCGGCGAAGGTCCTCGCGTCGGCGTCGCTGCTCGGCCCGGCGCGCCGACTCGCTCGCTTCGTCATAGGTCGTGATCACCCGCACGGTGTGCCGCGCCTCCCAACGCGCGAGGCGATATCCAATGGCGTCGCCGACGTCCTGCGGGCTCGCCTCGAGCACCTCGAAGAGGTCACCCTCCCAGCGCACCGCGGTGCCGGGGTGTTCCGGCGAGGTGAGGGTCTTCGGGGTTCGCGCGCACCAGCCCTTTGCGTCGGGGCAGACGAGCCGGATCGACCCGTCGGTGAGGCGTTCCACTCGGTCCGGGCCGATCGCCTTCATGCTCGCCGCCTCTAGCAGGTTGCTGAAGAATGGTGTGGTGCGGCGTTGCGAGCGCCGCGGGGCCAGATGCGAGGCGACGCGACGCAGGCGATGCCGTTTGCATCATCGAGGAGCGGCAACAAGGTCTTTGAGCGGGCGCTCGACGCGCTCGAACGAAGGCGGAGAGCAGTTTGTGGCCCCTGAGCCACGGCCGGAGCCTGCTCCGGTCTTTGAAGTTCTGCGAAGCGAATGCCTGCGGCCGAGAGCCAGCGAGGCTGGCGTCCGCGCGGCATCCTCAGAGCTTGACCTGCGGCAACTTCGTCGTCTGCTGGCCGGCGCGGCCGCTTCGAGCCTCCCGGAGCGTTTGCTCCGGAGCCTCCCCGCGCCCCAAAGTGAAACCTTTGACGGCGCTCTCGTGGCCGCACGCGTAGCAGCGGATCTTGAACTCGCGCTCTGTCGTTCCCTTGAAACCGGCCACGTCGACTTTCTCGGAGCCGCAACGGTCGCAGAAGAGGATGGAAGCGGTTGGCATGTGTCACCTGTCCCTTACGCAAAGACTACGAGGAAAGGAAGCCCTCTACGATGTCGACGATTCTGCGACTTGCACGCCCATCCCAGAGCGGCGGCACTTCCCCGGTAGGCCAGTGCCCGGCAAGCACGCTCTCCAGGCACTCCAGGATGATCTCGGGATCCGTTCCAACGAGTCGATTTGTCCCACGGGTCGTCGTTACCGGGCGCTCCGTGTTGGGCCGAAGCGTAAGACAGGGGACGCCGAGCGCCGTGGTTTCTTCTTGAACGCCGCCTGAATCTGTGAGGACGATCCGCGCTCGTGCCAGAAGTCCAAGAAAGGTCAAGTAAGGAAGTGGCTCGGTCAATCTCACATCGCCGCGTGTCGCGGGAGGGCTCGAGGAGAGGTGTCGGCGCGTTCGCGGGTGAACGGGGAAGAGGACGGGCAATCGCGTCGACACCGACCCGATCGTATGGAGAAGTCGATCCAGGGTCTCGGCGATGTCGACGTTCGACGGCCGATGAAGAGTCAGCAATGCATACCCGCGCGGTTCCAAGCCGTACTCGCGCCAAGGCTCCTTGGCAATGGCCGCATCGACGTGCTGCAAAAGCGTGTCGACCATGCAATTGCCCACGAAATGCACACCTCGTTCCCCGAGGCCTTCTCTTTCTAGATTCCTGTTAGCGGATTCCTCGGTTGTGAAAAGGAGGTCGGAAACGTGGTCGGTCACGACACGATTGATCTCCTCCGGCATGGAACGATCGGACGAGCGGAGCCCCGCTTCCACATGCGCAATCGGGATAGACCGCTTCGCTGCCACGAGGGCCGTTGCCAACGTCGAGTTGACGTCTCCGCCAACGATGACGAGGTTCGGGGAATGCCGCTCAAAGACCTCCTCTATGCCCTCCATGACTCGGGCGGTCTGGCGGCCGTGAGTCTGCGATCCGACGCCCAGATGGACGTCGGGAGCGGGGAGGCGAAGCTCCTGGAAAAAGACCCTCGACATTGAATCATCGTAGTGCTGTCCCGTGTGCACAAAAAGGTGCGGTACTTGACGACGAAGCAGCTCAAGGACGACCGGCGCGATCTTCATGAAGTTTGGTCGCGCTCCGACCACGCTACAGACCAGCAAGTGGCTTACTCCCCGAATGATCGCAGGGCCTTCGCAGCGGATTCTTCTTGGATGATACACCGCCAAACTCTTGCCAGGTCCCCGATTCGGTCAGAACGCGGACACCTCACGAAGGGCTCTCTCGGTGAAAGTCGCTACGCGACCGGAGCCCGCTGGCTCGCGGGCGGTTTCGGTCGCCTTCGTCTCCCCGGGTCGCGCCGCCCGTCCCCTCCGTTGGTTCAGAGGCAACGACGCCGCGAAGAAGATCGTCGAGGACGGTCCCCAAACGCAACCAATCGAAAGTCTCGGGTCGATTTGCCGGGGGCCGGCGGCGCTCCATGAGATCCAGCAGGTAGGAGGTCATCTCTGCCACCTCGCTGCCCGCGAAGCGACGTCCGAGGCCTGCCGTGCGGACAATATCCTCGACGTCACTTCCGGGAGGCGCGATCAGAAGAATTGGTGTTCGCAGTCCGATGGCTTCGAAGACCTTGGCCGGTACTCCCGCTCGGTCCGGAACGTCGCTCGTCTCCTCGACTGACGTGATGATGAGAGCGACCGTCGCCCCGGCGACGGCAGACAGTGATTCGTCGCGGGGAACTTCCCCGTGCACGACGACCCGGTCTTGGACTCCGAACCGCTGTGCTGCATCGAGAACGTGTCGCTCATGTCGGCCGTAGTAGTGAAGAGCCCAACGACCAGCAGCCGCAGGCGCCTTCTCTCGGAGGCGATCGAGCGCCGCCATGATTGGGTCGATTCGCCTCTTGGGAGGGTAAAACGTTCCCGCGTACACGATCGCGAGATTTTCGAACGCATGCGGCTTGATGCCTTCCAACTCTTCCCCGTCGTATCCGTTCGGTACGAGATGAATCTTTTCTTCCACTCGGAAGCGGTTCGCCAAGAACTCCGCCAAGCCCGAAGTGACGGCTGTCACGGCGGCACAATCGTGGAGAGCGACGGTCTCACTCTCGATCTGCTTCTGTGGCGCCGGACCCTCGACCCAGGGATTCCCGAACCAGAGATCCCGGTAGTCGAGAACGTAGGGACATCTCAACCGGAGCGCCAGGCGGCGCGCCGCGGCGAAAATCGAGAAGGGGGGTCCCGTGGCCAGGATCAGGTCAGCGCGCCCGGGCCCCAGACGCGCAGAGACCCGTTCAGCCTCTCGGATCCACCCGAACTCGGGAGGGAGATTCAATCTCTCGATAGCTCGGCGACCCCAGCGGGCGAGCCGTGCACCGACGCGTTCCCCGATCGGGCCCGTCCCGTCGTAGAAGGAAACCACGTGTCCCGAGGCTAAAGTGCTCCATGGATGCGGAGTTCGAAGGCAGCGAATGCCTTCGGTCTCGAGCATCCGATGGACATCGCTTACAGTCTCCGTCCTCTTCCACACGGAGGTTTCGGGAGTCACGACTGTCACGTCCCAACCCAGGCGAACGAGCCACTTCGCTATCTCGTGGCTCCGCACGCTGGCGATCGTCCTCACTGGAGGAAAAAAGTAGGCCAGGAACAAGAGGCGCGGCCGCCGGGGCCCGCCGGGATTGGTGGCCGGCTCGGAGCTCACGGCCGACAAAGCCACGTTCCGGGCTCGATGTGACCTCGGCCGTAGTTCATTGCGGTCACCGCGGATCAGTCTCGCACGACGACGCGAGTTCGGCCACGCTGCGGCGGTCCGCTGCGCGGTGCCGTGATCCGGTAGAGGATAGTCTCACCCGTGTCCAGAGTGTCTGACAGATGGATGTCCGATCCCGACCGGACGACCGTTAGAGCCTTGTCTCGGACGAGGTCGCGCGCCTCCACCGCGCCATCGCCTATTCCGAGCGTCGGCGCGTCGAGAGCGATCTGGACTGTGCTCTTCGAGCCGCCGGAGTTCTGCGCCGTTAAATAGAAGACATCCCCTCTTCCATCGTCGAATCGTTCGAGGTAGACGGCCGGATCGGAGGACGTTGCGGCGTTGACGGGCCGCCAACCCGCGGCGGACACGGTTCGGATGAGCGGGATGTACTGCTTGAAGAGAGAGCGGTCTCGCTCGAAGGCGCCCGCGCTCTTCCAGTACGTTTCGTTGAAGCCCGGGAAATACCCGAGGAACAGGGCCTGACGGAGATACGCGAGCACGTCCGCGGCGCCCGGCGTAACGGCACCGTTTGGAACGTAGAGGTTGGTCCAGGGCCGGCCATAACCGAGGACGCGTCGCACATACGATCTGCTCAGGGAGTCGGCGCCGTTCACCTCTCCGCCGAGGATGTCGAAGCTTGGAGCGAACCACGCGTAGACGGGCGGATTGAGGCTGCCCATCAGGGCGAGGCCCTTGGGGTGCACGTAGGTGCGCAGAGACGCGAAGAGCTCGGCCATTGAGAATCCGTCATAGGTCATCACCCGGGTCGTGTCGTAGGAAAAAGTGAGGGGGAAACCGCTGTAGGACCAGAGATCCCGCCGATGGTTTTCCACCGCCGCGAACGTCGAAGTGACGTCGTCCAGGAAGAACCCGTCGATCCGGCTTCCGGCCTCCTGCGCCGATTGGATCCGACCATCGATGCAGTACTTCTTCAGCACGCTCCACACGCTGGGGGCCGGGATTTCCGGGTCGGGCGCTAGCGGATAGAACTGGTACTTGTTCGCGTACCAGAAGTAAGAGTCGGCCTCAACCTGGTACCGGCCTGCAAAGTCGTAGGGTGAGCAATTGATGACCGCCTGCGCCATCTCGGAGACCGGGATTTCGTCGCCTTCGGTACCCGTTCCTTGGGCCGCGTCTCCGTGGAGCGCGGAAACGAGGACATTGTACGGCGGTTGCGTCGTGTAGCCGGGGAAGTAGCGGGCCCATCCCGAAGGTTCGATGTAATGCAGCGTGAGCAGGCCGTTCGCGCTTGCGAAATCGATGTTCGCGTCACCTTCCAGGAATGCCCACCCAAAGTCCTGGGAATTCGGAATGTTCTCGGGAGGCGCCTTCGAGCTGTTGACGAGCCAGGCCCCCTGCTGGCTGGTAACCGACACGAAGGAGTCGGGGTTGAGCCAGTAGTACTCCTCGGCCGCAGAGCGGAAACCCCACCTCGGAGACGTGGTGTAGATCCAGAAGGAGACGGCCGCTGTCGACGGCGCCTTAGACGTGGCCGGCGAGATCCCGAGATCCCAAGTCACACGGAAGCCGTCCCGACGGTCATAGCGGAAGCGATTCATCTGCGGCACCATCGGCGTTGCGAGGCAGAAGGCAGCATCCGCATTTCGGACGACTGCGAACGGGTAGAGCGAATGAGAGGGCAGGCCAAAGTTTCCGGCGAGATTGTCGTAGCTCGTGCCGTCGGCGATCGGGATCGAGGTGATCGGATCCTGATCCCATTTCCCGCCGGGCAGATCGACGGGAAGCCCGAAGGAGAGCTCGACGGCACGATCGTTCTGGGTGGTGTCCGTCAGCGTCGCATCCACCCGGATCGCGGAACCCACTTTCGTAAACCGCGCGCGGAGGTTCAATCCGTTGCTGCTCGACGTCTGCGTCAGCCCGCCCGCATCGCTCGTCACCGCGCCCCCAAACGCCACGGGCATCCGGCCCCCAAACACCTCCGTCAGCTGCACGTCGTCGAGCCACGCTGTCCCGTAGCCGTTGTAAATGTGCGACTGCAAATGCGCCTGCACCGCATTCGCGCTGGTCGTAAACATGAACTTCCTCGAGGACCAGTCATTCGTCCCGGTCGGACCCGACAGGTTGAGCTGCGTCAACCCTCCGACGGAATTCTCTATCAACACAAACACAGTCAACGGATAGCTCAACCCCGACGTCTTCGTCTGAAACGACAAAGTGTACGTCGCATTCGGCAAAATCGAAAACGTGCTCGACGTCAAGGATGGGCTTCTCTTCGCCGTCGTTCCGGGAACCACGACCCTCATCGACCGGCTCCCAGTCACCGCCACCGTCGAATCCCATGTCCACGTCCCAGCGCTGTTGTTCATCCAATACCAGGAGTCCGGCGCGCCGGTGCCCGACTCGAAGGAGCCGTTTGGCGCAAGATCGGTCGGCGTGGCAGGTAGCTCTCGGTACGCGAAGCCGGACGGCAGCGAATGCGACTCGAACTCCGCGCCGTTTGATTGGACACTGGGAACGGCTCCGGACGCCGAGAGGGAGAGCGCGAAACCGTCCCGGGTTACGAGAGTGCCCTGAGCCTTCGCGTCAAGGGCGCCACCGGCTCCGAGGAGCAGAAGGAGCGCGATCTCCGATCCCCTGGAACGGAACCTCGTTCGTGTGTTCATCCTGTTCGCAATGACGCGCAGAGATTCGCCCTGTTCATACGCCGGAGATCCGTGTGTGGTCGGCAGTTGGAAAAACTCCGAATGTATCTTAACCAATCCGGACGCCACCGCGGGAAGTCCCGTCGCGTCAGCGATATCCGGAGCCGGCCGCTGCGGGGCGCGTCCTCGATATCAGCCTTCCGTGGAGGCGGAGTTTACTCGTGACAGGGCCTAAACGAGAAGGCGTCGCATGCCTGCCGAGACCCCGACGAGGTGCGAGAAAAAGGCAGGAGAGCCGCGCAGCGCTCCGAGGATTCTCTCGGCAAGCCGCGGATGGCTCGAAAGCCACAAGAC
>JBGPCK010000031.1:0-29515 GCA_041481715.1 Thermoanaerobaculia bacterium
CCAGATGCGAGGCGACGCGACGCAGGCGATGCCGTTCGCATCGTCGAGGAGCGGCAACAAGGTCTTTGAGCGGGCGCTCGACGCGCCCGAACGAGGGCGGAGAGCAGTCTGTGGCCCCTGAGCCACGGCCGGGGCCTGCTCCGATCTTGAAGTTCTCGGCCGCCGTTCGCGAAGCGAATGCCTGCGGCCGAAGGTCAGGCGCGACGCCCGCATCCATTTTTCAGCACCCTGCCAGACGCCCGGCCGGGCTTCGCGCGGCAGGCAACGCCTCACAGCGGGATATTGCCGTGCTTCTTGGCGGGAAGCTGGACTCGCTTGGACTCGAGCAGCCGGAAGGCCGTAACGAGCGTCTCGCGCGTCTCGGACGGCTCGATGATCTCGTCGAGATAGCCGCGGCTGGCCGCGACATAGGGATTGGCGAAGTTCTCCACGTACTCGGCCAGCCGCGACGCCCGGGCCTCCGGCGAGTCCCCCTCCCGGCGGTACAGAATGTTCACCGCCCCCTCGGGCCCCATCACGGCCACCTCGGCGGTCGGATACGCGAAGTTGAAGTCGGTCGCCAGGTCTTTGGAGAGCATGACGCAGTAGGCGCCTCCGTAGGCCTTGCGCGTGATCACGCTGACCTTGGGCACCGTCGCCTCGGCAAACGCAAACAGCAGCTTCGCGCCGTGGCGAATGATGCCTCCGTACTCCTGCTGGGTGCCCGGCAGAAACCCCGGGACGTCCTCGAAGACGAGCAGGGGGACGTTGAACGCGTCGCAAAACCGGACGAACCGCGCTCCCTTGACCGAGGCGTCGATGTCGAGCACCCCCGCCAGGTGCATCGGCTGGTTGGCCACGACTCCCACCGGGCGTCCGCCCAGCCGGATGAATCCGACGAGCAGGTTGGGCGCGAAGGCGGCGTGGACCTCGAAGAAATGCCCCTCATCCGCGATCCGGCGCACGAGCTCGGCCATGTCGTAGGGCTTGTTCGGTTCTTCCGGAATGAAGGCGTTCAGCCCGAGGGGATCGCCCGGCGCCTCCCTCGGCTCGCGGATCGGGGGATCGTCCAGATTGTTCGAGGGAAGGTAAGAGAGCAGCTCCCGGATGGCTCCGAGCACCGCCGCGTCGTCCTTGCGGACGAAGTGAGCCACCCCGGAGACGGCCGAATGCGTCCGGGCGCCGCCCAGCTCCTCCTTGGTCACCTCTTCGTGGGTCACCGTCCGGATCACGTCGGGGCCGGTCACGAAGAGGTAGGAGGTCTTCTCGGTCATGAAGACGAAGTCGGTGATCGCCGGCGAATACACCGCGCCGCCCGCGCACGGCCCGAGGATCGCGGAAATCTGGGGCACAACGCCCGAGGCGCGTGTGTTTCGAAGAAATACCTTCGAGTAGCCGGCCAACGAGACGACGCCCTCCTGAATGCGCGCGCCTCCCGAATCATTCAGGCCGATGATGGGAGCGCCGTTTTGGACGGCCAGGTCCATGACCTTGCAGATCTTGGAAGCGTTGGTTTCCGAGAGCGACCCGCCGAAAACGGTGAAGTCCTGCGCAAAGACGTAGACGGGACGGCTCTCGATCTCGCCAGCGCCGCAAACGACCCCGTCGCCCGGGATCTCCTTCTTCTCCATTCCGAAATCGCGGCTGCGGTGAACGACGAACGGATCCATCTCGAAGAACGTGCCCGGGTCGAGCAGCAAGGCGATCCGCTCGCGCGCGGTGAGCTTGCCCTCGGCGTGCTGCCGCTCGACGCGGTCCCGCCCGCCGCCTTCCAGGTTCTTCTCCCGAAGCGCCTCCAGATGCGCGATGCGTTTGTCGAGGGTCATGAGGAAGAAGCTATCAGCTATCAGCTATCAGCTATCGGCTATCGGCTATCAGCGAAAAGCCGAGGGCGGAGGGGGGCGGCCTCACAGAACGATCCCCCGCTGCTCGGCGAGCTTGCGGCGGATCCGGCGGAACAGTTCCTGGCCGTCCACCCGGCCCGAGGCAATCTCGTTGCGCGCGGCCTCCATCATTCGCCGCGCCTCATCATCGAGCGTGCGCTCCCGGTCGGCCTCGTCGGCGAGCGCGGCCAGGACGGCCTGGCGCAGCGCGCCCGGCGCCCGTTCTTCGAACAGCTTCCGAGTGGCGAGGCCTCGCGCGGTGCGAACGGCGATGAACTCCTTGCGGAGGTCGGAGAGGCCCATGACCGCGGGATGTTATTACAGACCGCCCCGCCGTAAACCGTTCGCCGGGAACCGGAAATCGCTTGGACCGAGGCACTGCGTTTCACATTCTACGGTTCACGGTCCACGATTCACGGTTCACGCCCCCATAATGCCGCCCGCATGCCATTGGACCCCGCGACCGTTGCCCGCTGGATCGAGCCGCTCGCGAAGGAGCCCGGCGAGATGGCCGACGTTCTCGTCGAGCGCCGGCGCGAGGCGGTCCTCCTCTGGCGTGACGGAGAGGTCGTAGAGACCCGCCTCGCCTCGACGGAGGCCCTCGCCGCGCGCTGGCAGCGCGGAGGACAGCAGCGTCTCGCCGCCGTCTCGCGCGCGGACGAGTCGGGCCTGCGCGAGGCGCTGCGGGAGCTGCAGGTCACGCTTGGCCGGACATCCTTGCCGATCCGGGAAGGCAAGGCGCTTTCCGAGGAGGAGGAGGAACCGCATCCCTCGGTCGATCGATGGCGCAAGCGCCTCGCCGCCCTGCTGGCTCGAAACGCCCCGCGGCATAAGCTCCGGTGGACGCTCGTGGAGGTCGCCCGCGACGTTTTTCCCGCGCGCGGCGCGCCCGTCTCTCACACGCGGCGCCTCTTTTCCCTGGAAGGAAGCTTCATCGCGGCCTCGCGGCGCGGCGACGAAACGCGGACCTTCTCCTTTCACGGGCCCGAGTCTGACTCGCTCGCCGAGGAGCTCCGGGTCTGGCTGGTGCGGGCCGCGGAGCCGCGCGAGGCGCCGATGACCTGCCCCGAAGGGGAAGTCGACGCGGTGCTTGCGGGAGGCTGTGCCGCGGTGCTCTTCCACGAGATTCTTTCGCACCCGCTCGAGGCCGGCGCCATCTCTCCCCTCTCGGGGCTGGCGGACGCGCGCCTGGCGGTCGCGGAGCTCGAAGTGCGGGATGACGCGACGCGCCTGGATCTCTTCGGCGGCTACGAGTGCGACGACGAGGGCGTGCGCCCGCGGCCCGTCAAGCTTCTCGACGGCGGGCGGCTGGCGGCGCGGCTGACGAACCGCGCCTGTGCCGCGCGCATGGGCCGCGAGGCGTCCAACGGTCACGGCCGCCGCGCCGAACCCGCCGACCCGCCGCTGCCCCGCGGCTCCAATCTCGTCGTGGCGGTCGGCAGCGCCACGCGGGAGGAAATGGCGCGCCGCCTCGGGCAGGGCCTCTGGATCGAAGACTTCGAGTCCGGGTCGGTTGAGCTTTCGAGCGGCAGCTTCCGGCTGCGCTTCCCCCGCGCCCGGCGCGTCCGTCGCGGGCGGCTCGCCGACGAGCTCGGTCCCGGAACCCTCGCGGGAGAGATCCTGCCGGCCTTGAAGCGCATTGAAACGGGGCTCGGGCGGCAAGCCCACATCTACCGTTCGCTCGGCTGGTGCGCGCGCGGGGGGCAGGTCGTCGCCGTGCAGGGCTCCGCCCCCGATGTCCTGATTCGCGGACTCGCGGTCCGATCACTCGCATGACGGCGGAGCGGATCGGGGAGTTGCTCGAGGCGCGAGCGCCCGGCGCCTGGGAGGTCTATCAAAAGGAGGGTACATCGCGAGAGATCGCGCGTTCCGGCGCGGAGCGCCGCGAGTCGTCCCGCAGGGAGGAAGGCCTCGCCGCGCGGTGGTGGGACCCGGCGGCGCGCTTTGCGGCCGCCGGAAACGCCGAGGAGCTCGCCCGCGCGATTCCGCGCGCCGCCGAGGCGGCCTCCTCCCCTGGCGAGGTCCCGCAGTGGCCTCGGGGAACCGCGCGCCCGGCGGCGGAAACGGGTCCTCTCGAGCCGCCCCCCGATGTCTTCGAGGAGCTGGCGCGCCTGGTCTCCGCCGAGTCGCGCGGCCAGGCCAGTCTCCTGGAGCTTTCGGTCCGGCAGGGCCGGACGGTCGAACGGGTCGTGAACGCGGCGGGGCTGGACGTTTCCTGGAGCACCTCCGTCGAGACGGGCTTTGCTGCTGCCGTCGGCCGGCACGGCACGCGGGCCTGCGAAGCGCGCGCCCTGTTCCGATGGGATCAGGAGCCCGACCTGCCGGCACTGGCCCGAAGGCTTTCCGACCGGGCGACGCTCCCGCTCTCCGAGAAGTCGACGCCCGTCGAGCGCGGAGAGTGGCTGCTCGACCCGTCCGTCGCCGCGGCGCTGCTGGCCGGCCTCGCCCCACTCTTCGCCGGTGACGGGCATCTTCCCTGGACCGGCCGCGGCGCGATCTTGCCACCCGACATCTCAATCGTGGACGATGGCACCGCCGACGCTCCCTTCGACGGAGAGGGAACCCGGTCACGCCGGGTCGTGGTCGTCGAGCGGGGCGCTCTCGGCGCGCGGCTTCACGATCTGGCTTCCGCGCGCCGCGCCGGCGCGGCATCGACGGGCCACGGCGTGCGCCGCTCCTATCGAACGCCGCCCTGCCGCGCGCCGCGGCGCCTCTTCTTCGAGACCGATCAGCCCGTCCCGCCCCGGGAGCTGCTCGCGTCGGTTCGCCGCGGGCTCTTCGCCTCGGCGCTGACCGCGCCGCTCTCCTGCGATCTCGAGAGCGACCGCTACGAGGCGCAGTTCACGGGCGTGGCGGTGGTCGCCGGCCGGGCCCTTGGGCCGGTCGGAGCGGCGCGGGCGCGCGGCCGTCTCTCGGAGCTGCTGCGCCGCGTGACCGCGCTCTCTTCGGACCGGCAGTTCTTTCCGATGCCCGACCCTGTCGGCGGCGCGACGCTTCTGGTCGAGCGCGTCAGTTTCGACTAGCCAACTCCGACTAGCGTTCCGGTTCAGGCTCGGGGGTCGGGACGGCCTCGACGGGAATCGGCGTCGGGACGGGCGCGGCGCCGCTGGCCGGGCGCGGCATCACCTGGCGACCTGGTGCGGCGGGAGGCCGCGCCATCCCGGTCGGGCGCCCCCGAGGTGTCGCTACCGGAGGCGCGCGGTTGCCGACGGGCGGAGAGCTCTTGCCGGTCTCGATCGTCTGAGGACCAGTTTCCTCGACCACCTCTTTGGCGTCGAGCGTCCGGTCAACGGGCACAGGGCGGAACCGCGCGACATCCACGTAGCCGGCGTCCGGACGCAGAGTCGCCCGCGAGACGTCCCGCGGGTAGTTCACGAGCGAGGCCTGGTCGATCAGCCGCGAATCCACAACCAGCGGGTTGTACTTCGGGTCGCGCAGGGCATCGTTGATGCGGATGGCCTTGGCGTACTCCTGGATCGCCTCGTCGTTTCGTCCCTGTTTCTCGTAGAGGCGCCCGAGACGGAAGTGCGCGGGCGGAAAGCCGCGACGGCGCTCGATGGCCTCGCGATAGGCCGAAATGGCATGCGAGATCCGGCCCTCGATCTCTTCCATCAGACCGAGGTTGTAGGCCGCCAGAAAGAAGTGCGGGTCAAGCTCCAGCGCCTTGCGGTACTCCGCGCGCGCCTCCTTGGGAAACCGCCGCTCGGTCAGCAGGTTGCCGAAATCGTTGAGCAGGGCCGGAGAGTTGGGATTCTCCGCGACCTTCTTCTCCTGCTCGAGCAGCTTCTCGTCGAGCGGGTCACCCGGGATGAGGAACTGATGAAAGAAAGGCTCGCTCGGCTTCGCCTCGCTCTTTTTTTCTCCGGAAACCGGCCTCGACCAGATGAGCGCGGCCGCCGCGGCCAGAAGCGCCCCCTTTTTCCACGGGCTTGTCATTTCTTTTCTCCGGAGAGGGCATCGACCCCTCCTTCGCCGCGTTTGGCAATGAGCTTGACCCTGCCCTCGCGCTCGGCGACCTCGAAAACGACCTCCTCGGTCCCGAGTCGTTCCTTCAATCGCGCCCTTTCCCGAGCCAGGCTTTCTGCGAATTTTTCGTAGTCATACCCGTCTACCTTCTCGCCGCGCGCCCTCCGGGCACCGACATAGGTCTCGAACAACTCCCGGTCGGTACGCGCGCCCGTCTCCGGATCTTCTACGGAGCGGGAGGGCGCCGCGTTGGGCACAGCCGCCGCGGTGGGCGCCGGAGCGCCGGCCTTTCGGGGGGACGCCTGCCCCTCCGGGACGAAGTGTCCGTAGATGCCGGGCCGCCGACCCGCCTCCTTCTCTCCCTGCAAGCGCTCCCACCGCTCGACCAGGGCGGCGTGACGGCCCTGGAGGGTTCCAAAGCGGTAGCGCTCGGCAGCGATGTCGAAGGAGACGTCCGAAAGGCGCCGGATCATTTCCTCGACGTGCTTGCGGCTCTCGATGGGAGGCTTCGAGGCCGAGCCGTAGAGAAAGGCGTCGTACTCGGCGTTCAGGCGGCGGATCGCCTCTTCCAGGACCTGCAGCTCCCGTTCCCAGGCCACGGAACTATAGTAAGGGACGTGAGGCGCAAGGCGGGAGGCAGGAGGGGAATCTGAGCCAAAAACCCGCGCCCGAGCCGGCCCCCGCTCACCCCCCCTCGATGGACTCCCTGCTGGCCCGGGGGACAGCCGCGGAGATGCTCCGGCTCTATGGCAGGGATTCCGTCAAGGAGGCGCTGCGCCTCGCGATCGCGCAGGGGCAAACGCTCCCCGAGGTGCTGCTCGAGACCGCCGGCGAGGCGCTTTCCCGGCGTTTCGCTCCGACATTGACCCGGGCGATCAATGCCACGGGCGTGCTCCTCCATACCAACCTGGGGCGAGCTCCCCTCTCGGCCACGGCGCGGGAGGCCCTGGTCGAGGTCGCGCGGGGCTATGCGACCCTCGAATACGACGCAGAGAGCGGGCAACGTGGTAAGCGCCAGGACCACGTGCGCGTGCTCGCTCGCGACCTCTTCCGAGCTCCGGACGCGCTGGTGGTCAACAACAATGCCGCCGCGCTCCTGCTCGCCTTGACCGCGCTCGCCCGCGGCCGGCGCGTTCTCGTCTCGCGCGGCGAACTCGTCGCGATCGGCGGCTCGTTCAAGATTCCCGAGATCCTGGAGGCCTCGGGGGCGTTTCTTGCGGAGGTCGGCACCACGAACCGGACGACGATCGACGACTACCGTCGCGCGCTCGACCCGGACACCGCCATGATCCTGACGGTCCATCCCTCCAACTACGAGATTCGGGGCTACACGACGCGCCCGGGCCCGGAGGAGATCGCGTCTCTGGCGCGGGAGGCCCGGATCCCGTGGCTCCATGACCAGGGCACCGGCTGCGTCGAGCCGCTCGACGCCTTCGGCGTTTCAGGCGAGCCCACCGTCGCGCAGAGTCTTGCGGACGGAGCGGACCTCGTGACGTTCTCGGGCGACAAGTTGTTGTGTGGACCGCAAGCGGGCCTCGTCGTGGGTCGAGCGGACCTGGTCGCAGCGCTGGCCGCTCACCCCGTCGCGCGCGCGGTGCGGCCCGACAAGCTGACGCTCGCCGCCCTCGCCTCGACGCTCTCCGCCTGGAAGCGCGGCGGTTGGCGCGACTTCCCCGTCTACCGCGCCGCGGCCCGGCCTCTCGAGGAGCTCGAGCGGCGCGGCGCAACGCTCGTGGCGGCGGCCCGCGGCATCCCCGAGGTCTCCGCGTCCGTCGAACCGTGCGAGGCGCTCTTCGGCGGCGGCACGAGCCCGGAGAGGCGCTTTCCGTCGCGGGCGCTGGCGCTGTCGCACGCGAGCCTCTCCGCGGACGAGCTCGCGTCGCGGCTGCGTCGCCGCCCGACGCCGATCATCGGCCGGGCAGAGGAAGGCCGGCTGTGGCTCGATTTGCGCAGCGTCCAACCGGAGGAAGACGCCGAGATTGCGGCCGCGCTCGCGGAACTGCGATAATCGCCGCGTGAACGCTCGGCGCCGGCTCGTCGCGATCGCGCTGCTCGCCGCCGCGGCGGCGTTGCCGCTGTCCGCGGGCGCCTGCCAGAAGAAGAAGCCTCCGGGGCAGAACGCGCCGGGCTTCGAGCGCCGGCCCTATACGCCGATCCCGCCTCCGCCGACCCGCACGTTGAAGCCCGGCGAGCCCACGCCGCCTCCGAGGCTGCCGGAATAGCTGAAGCGGCGGCAGGGCTCGTCCCCGCCCGCGGGCGGCCGCAAGGGCCGCCCCTACAACTGACCCGACCCTAGCCCTCGTCGAGTCCGTGCTCGCGTAGCTTCGCCTCGAGCTTTCGCGGCGTCAGACCGAGCGTGGCGGCGGCCTCGGTACGGTCCCCCTTCGCGCGCTCGAGCGCCCGCGCGAGCCAGACCCGTTCGGCGGTGCGGGCGGCCCGATCGCGCACCTCCTCGAGCGTGGCCTCCGCCGGTAGCGGCGCGGTCGGCAGGTCGGGCGTCAGGCGAAGGTGCTTCTCGATGATCCGGCCGTCTTCCGAAAGAATGATGGCTCGCTCGAGGCAGTTGCGTAGCTCCCGAACATTGCCCGGCCAGTCGTAGGCGTGCAGCCGCTCGCGAGCGGCGCCGTCGAGCTCGACCGCCTTCTTCTTGAGCTCCCGCGGCAGAGAGACCAGGAACCAGTCTACGAGCGGATTGATGTCTTCCGGCCTCTCCCGCAGGGGCGGGATCCGGATCGGGAAGACGCGCACCCGGTAGAAAAGATCCTCGCGGAAGAGCCCCTGCGCCACGAGGCGGTCGAGGGGGCGATTCGAGGCCGTGATGATCCGCACGTCGACCTCGATCGAGACCGTGCCGCCCACGCGATGGAACGACCTTTCCTGGAGCACACGCAGGAGCTTCCCCTGCGTCGCGGCGGTGAGCTCGCCGATCTCGTCGAGGAAGACCGTCCCCCCCTCGGCCAGCTCGAATTTGCCCAGGCGTCGCGCCGCGGCCCCAGTGAAGGATCCGCGCTCGTGTCCGAAGAGCTCGCTCTCGAGCAGCGTGTCGGGGATAGCCGCGCAGTTGATCGCGACGAACGGGCGGTCTCGCCGCGAGGAGAGCAGGTGAATCGCCCGCGCGAAGAGCTCCTTACCCGTCCCGCTCTCTCCCTCCAGCAGCACCGTGGCGTCGGTCGCGGCGACCCGCTCGGTCTCAGCCTGCACGGCCTTCAACGCCGCGGACTCGCCGACGATCTGGGGCATCTGCCGCGAAGGCGCTTGCGCAAAGAGCAGCGACTCGCGGCCCTTCGAGCGCCGCTCGATGGCCCGGGCGATGAGCAGCCGCAGCAGGTCTGGGTCCACCGGCTTGGTGATGAAGTCCTCGGCTCCCTTCTTCATCGCCGCGACAGCGGTCTCGATCGAGCCGAAGGCCGTCATGACGACGACGGGGAGCGTCGGGTCGGCCATGCGAGCCGCCTCGAGCACGGCCAAGCCGTCGGCCCCGGGCAGGCGCCAGTCGGTGAGAACTACGTCCACCCGAGATCCGGAACGCAGCCGTTCGACCGCTTCGGCGCCGTTCGAAAGGCCGACGACGTTCCATCCTTCAGCCCGCAGCATCTCCTCGAGCATGGCGCGCAGGGAGTCCTTGTCCTCGACGACCAGGACGGAAGGCATTGAGGGACTAGGGTAACGCGGGAAGCGCGGAACCGTACCGAGAACTATTCGGGCGTCTTGGGCTGGTTCTCGGGCGAGGCCGCGCCGGGAATGTAGCCGTTCTTTCCGTCGGCCGGCGGCGCCATCGCTGCGTTTGGAGCCGGTGCGGCGAAGAACGCTCCCTGGCCGTAGGGTGTGGGAGCGGGTGCCGGCGGTCGCGAGGCGGGCGCCGCGGCGGTGGTTCCCGGCGTGCCCGAGCCGGGCAGTGCGGAGGAAGGCGCGGCACCGCCGGCGGCGGCGGCCGCTTCCTGGGGAGGCGCCTGCGTGATCCAGCGCGGCGAAAACCGCATCGTGCCGACCGTCCGGGTCCCTATGGGGACCGTGGCCGAGAAGTTCACCGACCGCCCCGGCTCGATCGTGCCGGTCGCCACACTGGCCTCAACCGAATCGATCGCCTGCCCCTTCTCGTCGATGGGCGTGACCGTGAGACGGGTATTCAAGGCCGCGGCCGTTCCCAGGTTGCGCAGTGTCCCCTTGACGATCAGGTTGTCGCCGCTCTTGGCCTGCGTGTAGTCGGCGATGTCGACCCGCGCGGGCGTGCCCGCGGTGGCGCCGCTCTCTTCCTTTTTCTCTTCGCCCGGCGGCAGGCCCGAATCGAGGTAATGCCCGACATCGGCGTCGGTCAAGCGGACGCGCGCCTTCGGCCCGTCGCGCGTGACTTTCGCCGCCTGGGCTGGGGTTTCCGGCACCGGCGCGGCGGCGGAAGCGGCCGACTTCGGGGCGGACGAGACCGCCCTGGCCGCCGCCGTCGCCTGCTGATCGATTTCGGAGAACGGAACCGACAGGAGCGCGCCGTCCTTGCGCGTCAGCAACACGTTGTTGCCCTGCCGCACCGGCGGCTGCTTCAAATCGATCCGGGCTCCACCGCGCAGCACCACGACGTCCGAGGCCGTCGCGACGCCGGCCCAGAGAGCCATGAGGAGAGCGAGCCGGATGGTCTTCATTGTTCTTTCCAGTTCGAGTTGACCGTGGAAAGGTCTCCCGGAACGATCTCCGCGGGGGGCATGAACTTGTCGTCCCGCAGGAACATGTTCGTCGTCGTCCCATCGGATAGCGTCACCTGCGACTCGGTCGTCAGGCCCGAGCCCATGCTGCTGCGGTAGTCGGGGTAGGAGTTCATCGGGCAAGAGATATTGTACCCGCCCTTTCCGTTCAGGAAGAAGAAACGGTACCGGTAGGAGTTGCCGTTGGTCGTGCAGGGGTTCGTCGAGTCCGGCGTGAACGTGATGAGCGTCAAGTAACCCTGCGTCGAGAGCACGGAGGAGAGGGTCTTCTCGTTCAACGTTGCGAAATCGAGTCGGAAGCCGTTGTTGGTCGTTCCCGCACCGACGCCGACCGGCGTCACGCCCCCCGCCGGTGTCAGGTTGCGCAGGTCGCCCTCGTACTGCGTCGTGGTCTGGTTGCTGTCGATCACATAGTAGAAGCGCTGGACCGACGTGTTCGAGCGCGCGAGCTCGGCCCGGTCACCCGTGCCGAAGGCGATGCCCAGTGCGGGTCGCACGCCGCCGTTGACGAAGATGACGGCCGGGTCCTGGAAGATCGGCTCGATCGGCTGGCTGGACGGCGCCGCGCCGTCGGCCGTCGAGGCATCGTACAGAAGGAACGGATCGTAACCCGTGACCGTCTGGCTCACCGTGCCGCAGTTGTTGCACACGCCCCGGGCCGACGCCGCATCCGGCGTCAGGTCGATGCGCCACATCCGGCCGTTGACGTCGCCGATGTACGCGAGATCGAGATACCCGTCGTCGTCGAAATCCACCGCCGCCGGAGGGGCGGGCATCGGGGCGAAGTTCACCGGTCCGACGTTGCTGTCGTCTCCGGCCGTCAGCTTGGACAGGATCTTGCCAGTCTCGATGTCCACGATGTAGACCGCGCGTCCGGCCGTGGCCTTGCGCGCGGGGCACGTGGGCGGACAGACCTGATCGGCCAGCAGAATCGGGTCGCCCGGCTTGAAGGTCGGGTCGAAGCCGCCGCCGAAGATCGCGACAAACTTGTCCTTCGGAGCGCCGCTGGCACTGTCCAGAACCTGGATCCGTCCGAGCGTCGGCCGCGACCAGGTCTGGCCCATGCGGGGAATCGAATTGTCCGTGACCTCCCAGAGAACCTCGGGATAGTTGCGGGACGCCACGCTGCCCGCGGAGCATCCGGATCCGCCGCCGCCGTTCAAGCAGTCCGGCGCGTCGTCCTTGGGCGCGGTCTTGATCCCCTGGGCATCGATCTTGTCGGGTTGCGTGACGTCGAGCGCGAAGACATGTTCGCCGCCCTGGCGCAGGCTGCCCACGATGACACTTCGCCACACGCGGTCGGCCGGCGTCGGGTTGCCGTTGTTGACCGGATCGATGAAGACATCGGCCTGGCCCATCGAGCCGTCCACGAAGTACTGGGGACGGGGCGGCAGGTTCAAGAGCGACGGGAAGTTGCCATTCATGACCGACGCCGGAGCGTAGGCGAAGATCTCCCGGCCCGTGCCGAGATCCCAGGTGTTGTCGAAGATACCGCCGTTGTCGCGGTCCCAGACGCCCGCGTCGAAGCCGTGCAGGAAGCCGTCGTTGGCGCCGACGACCAGAACCTTGCGCCGGAACTGGTGCTTCAGCGAGAAGGCGGCGTAGTTGTTCAGGTTGGCCGACAGGTACTGGAAGTACCGAGGCGGACCGAGCATCAGCGGCTCGGAGTGGAAGATGTCGCCCAGCTTGTGCGCGTACCCCTTCGGATCGCTTTGCCCGTCGGTCTGCTTCTGCGGAGGGTCCGTGCCCGGAGGCGGCGTGTCGTCCTGGAAGAAGTAGGAGTACTTCTGCTGGTTGCCGGCGTTGGGGCCGATCGTCGGTCCCGGAGGCGCGACGCTGGGCTGATTCAGGACCTCGTCGCGGCTGCCGTTGGTCGACATGCCGCCGCGCAGGAAGTCGACCGTGAGCTTCGTCCTGGTCTGGTCGGCTCCCGAGGCCGGGTTCAGACCCATCGCGCTGATCAGGGCATTGGCGCAGGTGCCGGCCGGGCAGAAGAAGTCCTGGCGAACCAGCGGGACGGTGGCTCCCGTCGCCCATACCATCTTGCGCCCCGGCCAAACGGTGATCTCCGGAGCCTTCGGCGAGAACGGCCCGACAGCCGCGGCACCCTGTGCCAGGTTCGCCGCCGGGTCGGTGAAGCCAAGCACGCGCGCCGCGTTCCAGACCGGCTTGCGGTTGGAGGGGACAGGGTCATCCGGCGCCGACTCGTCCGGGAAGCCGTTGCCGCCCGTCGCCGGAGTGGTCGATGGCGTCGGGGTGCCTGGCGGCACGGCACAGCTGGAAGTCGGCGCCGGCGTCGGCGTCACGCCCGGCCCTGTCGCGGTGACGACCGGGATCGTGCCGTTGGCGTCGAGCTTGTAGCTCTTGAGCGAACCGGCCCAGATCGCCCACTGCGAGAGCGTGCCATCGAAGTTCTTGTGGCTGGGAATGACGGCGCCGATCTGCGCCGTGTCCGACCCCGTGCCGCTGGCGAAGCCCGGCACGCTCGGAGCCGCGAACGAGTTCTCGTTGCGCTTGAAGTTGAGGATGCTTTGCAGCGCGTTCTGCAGAGCCGTCCGGTTGGTCACGCCGAAGACCCGGCCCTTGCGAGCGTTGTCGGTCGTGCTGCTGCTGTTGTCGGCGATGCAGGTCAGACGCGGGTCGTTGGGATCCAGACCCAGTCCGACCACGAAGACCGGGATCGCGTCCACCGGCACGGAGCTGTCGATCGCGTGCGCCGCGGCGCGGGCCCCGGCCGGATTCTCCGGCAGAAGCACGGCGCCTAGATCGCCCGCGGGGCCCTTGCCAGTCGGGCCGCCCGAGCACGGGTTCCCGAAGCATTCCTCGAGACCGTCCGTGACGAACACGATGATGTAGTTGCGGCAGTTGATTGCCGGATCGTCGGTGAGCGGGAAGACCGCGTTGACGAAGTAGTCGTAGGCGTCCTTCAACGCCCCGGCCAGCGGCGTTCCCGGAGCCGTGACGATGACGTCCTTGGCGTTCTCCTCGAGACGGTACTCGCTCATGTGGGGCTGCGTCGAGTCATAGCTCACGACCGACGAGGCGAACCGGAGCAGCCGCTTCATGACCGGCACGCTCGGTGTGTCGCTCGGGATCCAGTCTCTCGGGAACGGAACGACCGGCCAATCGGCCGTGCCGGGAGGCGGCGCCACGACCGGATACGGGTTGTAGTTCGAGGGAGCGGCCGTCGCGAACTTGCCGATGCCGCCGCAGTCCTGCGAGTACACGTCGCACGGGTTGGACAGCGGCGGGAACGGGCAGGAGATTCCCGCAAAGGCGTCGTTGGGGAACTGCTGGTCGCGCTGCCGGAGAGTGTCGCCGTCGAAGATCGCGGCGTACATGCCCTGGTTGTGGCGGTCGGGGATCGAGGTGGAGTCCGTGGCCCCGTCGGCGTCGTCGTCCGGGCCGCTCGGCACGGAGCCCCAGGGCGGATTGCCCGTGAGGGAGTCGTCGGCCTGGTAGACGCCGAGCCCGGTGCCCAGGTCGAAGAGGTCGGCTCGCACATAGTGAATTTGGACGGTATTCCGGAGGGTCAGTGTCGGATCCGGGTCCGCCTGCGGGTCGTCGAATCCGCGGTCCTGGACCGGGTACGGCGAAGCGTCCGGCTCACCGTCGCCATCGGCATCCACGAACGCGCAGAGCTTGGTCGTGTCGTACGGGCACTGGCCGCACAGGATCGGATGCTGCGTCAGACCCGCCGGAATGCCGAGGCAGGGGGTCGCCGGCGCCGGAATCGGGGGCGGCGGGGGCGCCATCGCGAGCAGACCGCGGATGGCGGGCGAGAGCCAGTTGGCGATCGAGGGCAGGAGGCTTCCGACCGGGAACCGCCCGAGCGGCAGTACGAGCGGAGTCGGCGAGGGCGTCGGGGTGCGCGACGGCGTCCGCGTGATCGTCGGCGTGTTGGTCGGCGTAATGGGCGTCGGCGTGCTCGTCGGCGGGATCGGCGTGTTCGTCGGCGTGTTCGTCGGCGGGATCGTCGCCGTCCGCGTCGCCGTGTTGGTCGGCGGGATCGGCGTGTTCGTCCGCGTCGGCGTGTTGGTCGGCGGCGCCGCGGTGGCCGTCGCCGTCGCCGTACTCGTCGCCGTCCGCGTCGCCGTGTTGGTCGGCGGGATCGGCGTGTTCGTCCGCGTCGGCGTGTTGGACGGCGTGTTCGTCCGCGTGCTGGTCGCCGTGTTCGTCGGCGTGTTCGTCCGCGTGCTGGTCGCCGTGTTCGTCGGCGTGTTCGACGGCGTGAACGTGTTCGTCCGCGTCGGCGTGTTGGACGGCGTAAACGTCCGCGTGTTGGTCGCCGTCCGGGTCGGCGTGTTGGTCCGCGTGAAGGTCGCCGTGTTCGTCGGCGTGTTGGACGGCGTAAACGTCCGCGTGAAGGTCGGCGTGTTCGACGGCGTGAACGTCGGCGTGAACGTGAAGGTCCGCGTGAAGGTCGGCGTGTTCGTCGGCGTGTTGGTCCGCGTGAACGTCGCCGTGTTCGTCGGCGTGTTGGACGGCGTGAACGTCCGCGTGAAGGTCGGCGTGTTGGTGAATGTGGGCGTGTTCGTGCGCGTCGCCGTGTTGGTCGGCGTGTTGGTCCGCGTGGACGTCGCCGTGTTGGTCGGCGTATTGGACGGCGTGAACGTGCGGGTCCGCGTCGGCGTGTTCGACGGAGTGAGGGTCACGGTTGGCGTGTTCGTCCGCGTCGGCGTGTTGGACGGCGTCAGCGTGCGCGTGGCCGTCGCCGTGAACGTCCGCGTGGGCGTGTTGGACGCCGTGAAGGTCCGGGTCGGGGTCACCGTGATCGACGGGGTCAGCGTCGTGGTGGGGGTGTTCGTGGACGTGCGGGTGTTGGTCGGCGTGCGCGTCACCGTGGGGGTCGACGTTTGCGTCGGCGTCCCGGTCGCCGTCCGGGTGTTGGTGGGCGTCGAGGTGGAGGTACGCGTGTTGGTCGGCGTGTGCGTGCTCGTCGGCGTCCGGCTGACCGACGGCGTGGTCGTGGGTGTCGCCGGCGGACCGTACTCGTCCACTTGCAGGTAGATGTCGGTATCGCTGTAGTTGCCGGCAACCACCTTCAGCCGCAGCTCGAAGCCCGGCTTGTTGTTGTTGCGGTAGACGACGAGGCCCTGGTTCAGACCCTTAGGACCGAAGGCGCCGCGCCAGAACCCCGGCTCCGGCGGATCGGGCTTGCCGGCCGTGACGCCGGGCACGCCCACGGGCAGACCATAGGGGAAGCGGATGTCCGCCACCTCTCCGGTCGACTGCGGAGGCTGCGCCTTGGCGTAGTTGTGCATGACCTTGTGGCCGAGCTGCAGGAAGCGCCCCTGCTGAATGTCGGGGTACTCGCAGTTATTCACGTCGCAGGGGAAGAAGTCCGTGATCGGACCACCGTCGATATCCGAGGCGAAGTAGAGCCACTCGAGGCCGCCGTTCTCCAGCAGCTGCCCCGCCGTCTGCGCGCCGCCGACCGGATCCCCGAGCGCGCCGGTCGCCGCGGAGCCGAAGGTCTGGTTCGGGTTGCGGTAGTACGCGAACGACCAGTTGACACCGACCGCGTTGGTGATGACCTGGCGCAGAACGCTCTTGGCCACGCCGATCTTGGAGCCCTCCACGTCGAAGGTCCCCTGCGGGTACAGGAAGTCGTCCATGTAGGCCGGGAGCCGGAACGTGTCGGAGAACTCGTTGTCCATCGAGTGCGAGGAGTCGAGAATCAGCAGAACGTCCGTATTAGCGCCGGCGTTGGCTTGCAGGAGCTGCCGGTCATCGGGGCGGGCCGGGGCGGCGACCAGCATCGCCAGGACCCACGCAATCGTGGCCCGATGCCGGGTCACGAAGCCGAAGACGCCGCGGGAGGTCGTTCGATCGCGCATGGCAACTCCTAGAAGGGAATGTCCTCGGGCAACGGCCCGAGCTCGACGTTGGCGACCAACGCCCTCGAGTACTGCAGGATGGCGTCGTTCTGGCCGCCCTGCGAGCGCACCTCGAAGGAATAGATCACCCTCTTGTTCTTCCCCTCCTTGTCGTCATAACCCGGAGCCGGACGCCTTCCCACCTTGCTCGGATGCATGACCCGCACCTGGATGTCGGTCTCCGTAGCATCGCCGCCGAAGAGTCCCAACACCCCACCGTGCCGGTGACTCGGCAGCTGAAACAGAACGGTTCCAAACGCATTGCCTTTGAACTCGGGACGGCCGAGCGACGGATCCATGAACGGCACCGGGTCGTGCATCTGGACGGTTGCCCAGCGGATCCCGGCGTCCGAGGCGTAGAAGGCGCGGTTGATCGACCACTCGTTGGCGGCGATGCGCGACTCCGTGCTCGTGATGAGCATGAGCGCGATCCCGATGACCGTCAGAATCGCGAGCACCAGAATCGCGATCACCAGGGCGGCGCCCCTCTCGCGGCGGCGGGAGATCCGTCTCGTCCTCATCGCCTTAGCTCTCGTTCGCATAGTTGCGCAGGTTGATCTTCAGCGTCTGGATGCGGCGCCGGTAGTGCGGCTCCGGCGGCGGCGTCGGATACATCGCCACATCCGGATAGGGCGAATTCAGGTTGATCGGCGAGTTCATGACGCGGAAGCCGCGCGAGCCGTCGGCGCGGTAGGTCGGGTCCGGGTCTCGCGACTTCGCGACGAGCGAGATCATCACCCCGTGCAGCCTCGGGCAGTGCGCCGCCGGCTGAGCGCCGCCGTGGGGAAACGGCGGGTTCTGGCCGGGGGCCAGGGGGTCCTGCTGGAACTGGTCCGCCGTCAGGATCGCCTCACCGTCGACGTTGGGAACCCACTCGTCGTCGTCCGCGGTGCTCGAGACGTTCGGGTCCGGGTCGTCCGGCGGCGAGGGAGGGCTCAGCCGATTCACGCCGCCGCTTCCGTCCAGGTCGACGCCGTAGGCGATCTGCATGTCTTCGACGTCGTCGGCGATCCGCACGACGTCGAAATGGACCCCGCGGCGGGCCGCCTGGGCGAGCCCCGGGTGGGCCGGGTCGGTGTTGTCGATGAAGAAGAGCAGGTCGTCGAGCACCCCGGCGCTGCGCAGCGGGTTCTTGATGCCCGACGGGAAGTTGTAGCCGGCCAACAGGGCGGAATCCTTCGGGTTCTCGGTGTCGTACTCGATGACCCGGAAGCCCCCGGTCGAGTAGGCGAAGTCCACGGTGCCGAACGTGCCGGTCGTGCCGACCGCCGTGGGCAGAGTGATCACACCCACGTTGTAGAGCGCCTGGGGATAGTGCTGCGGCACTGGGATGCCGGAACACCCGGAGTGGATGTCGATGTTGGAAGCGACCAGGACCATCATCGGGTTGGCGGTGGTAGCGCCGGCGGTGTAGACATCGATCGCCGAGAACTGGGGGCGCTGCGCAGGGTCATCGTTGATGTGACCGAGGTTCGTCGCGGACTTCACATCGAGGATGACCGCGCCCACGCACGTCGTCGACGCGCTTTGGCACCCGTTGGCGGGGTCGTCGTCGAAGGCGAGCAATGGCGACTGGAGGACACCCCGCACTTCGATCATGTCCGTGCCCGGCCGCACCGGCACCGCCGTGCCCTGCAGGTTCGTGACGGTCGTGCCCGCCTGGACGTTGTCGAAGGAGTCGGCGTCCGGGGCGTTGGTGAGCGCGATCCCGGGAAGCTGCGGGTCGCGGTGGTTCAGAACCGCCTGCGTCACGAAGAGCCCGCCCGAGCCCGCCATCCGGATCGCCCGGGTCATCTGGTAGACGCCGTACCGAACCGCGCCCTGCGCGTCGGCCACGTCCTGCTCGCTCTTGTTGATCCGCGCGCTCGCGTCGAAGACCGACAGGATGCCGAGCATCGCGATGGAGAGCAGCAGGACGACGACGATCATCTCCACGAGCGTGAAGCCTGCCGCCGCGCCGTGTGGCGATCGGAACGGGCGTTCGCGGGTCATCAAGAACTCTCGCATCGGCTCTATGCTCTGTGGCTCTATGGATCCGTGACTGCACGGTTGTTGACGGGGTCGGGGTTGGACAGGATCCCCGAAACGCGGGCCGCCCGATAACCGATTCCAAGCGCCTGGTAGCCCCCCACCGTCTGGACCGTGACGTCGATTCGCTTGTAGTCGTAAACGTCGCCCGCAGCCGTCACACGAATCGGGATGAACGGAGCGTCGGCCGCAACCGACCCGATGTCGTTGGGAGGGATCCGGTACTGATGGACCTCGTACGTGCGTGTCAGGGGGTTCGCAACGGTCGAGGGCGTCGGCGGCAGAGGCGCCGGCATGAGCAGCGGCAGGTCGTTCGCATACGTACCTGGTTGAAGCTGCGTGTCGTTGAACGGCAGATTCATGAGTTGTTCCAACCGGTCGCGCGCCAGGTTGTGGATCGACGTGTACTGGTTGGCCGAGTAGTTGGACTTGACGCTGGCGATGAAGAGCGGCGCAATGCCGAGCAGGATGAAGCCCAGGAGAGCCACCGCGATCAGCAGCTCGACCAGCGTGACGCCCGATTGCTTGCGCCGGTTCATGGCCATACCGCCGGCGTTACGACCTCGACCCGGCCGGCCGCGTTGACCCGGATGGCGAGCGGGGTCGGCATCACCTTGCCCACGGGTCCCTGGATCTGGTAGACGGCCGGAGTCGGCGCGGTGAAGTTGGTCAGCCGGCCATCCCCTCCGAAAGTCACGATTCCGCCCGCCGAGCTCGGCGTGGCGACGAACTCCACCGCGCCGCTGGGAAGCTTCAGGAGGGACGGAACCGGCGTCGGGGTAGGCGCGGGCGGATCGGGCTCGAGCGTCTGGAACTCGAGCGGGGGAACGACGGAGGAGATCACGACGCTGACCGGTTGATTGCGCCTGACGGCCTTCATCCGCGCGGCGAGCAGCGTGCTCTGGATCTCGTGCGCCGCGCTCTTGACCTGGTTGCGCTGGTAGATCTTGATGAACCACGGTGTGGCGACGAGCGCCATCATGGCGATCAAGGCGAGCACCACCATCAGCTCGATGAGGGAGAAGCCTCGTCGTCCAGCGGATACACAAATCCGGTACATTTCACCCCGATACAGAGCGATTCGCGTGCCGCTGGCCAGCCATTCAAATAAACGCTTTATTATAAAGTATTTAGATTAGTCAGCTTGGGGCGGCGTGGTAGGCGCGCGAGCCAATCGTGTTACCTTCGGTAACAACAGATCGAAGCCTTCTCGAGGTCCCGGCAGAGGTCAATTCGGACCGAGAAATCCCGCAATTTCTTTCCCTTACGCCTTCCCTCCCTCCCGCTGGCGGCGAATTATGGAGAGGGGCCGCGCTACACTGTTCAGAACATATTCATGTGGAAAAGAAGACACACCGTCGCGGCGGAAACCCGCTCGCTCCAGGCGAAGCTCAAGTCGCGCGCCTGGCGCAGTGACGCCGAACGGGACGACCTGCTCAAGCGATTCGAGGCCATAGCCGACCTCGAGCCCGAGGACATCGCCTGGATGGCGGCGGACCCGGATTCGACCGTGCGGGAGAAGGGCCTCGCCGGTCTTCGGCGATTCCCATATGACACTGCGGCGGAGGCGCTCTTCCCCCAGCTCGCGAGCCGTGCGGAGCCCGTCCGGCGGGCGACGATGCAGGCGCTCGAAGCGCTCGCGGGCCCGGCCTTCGCGGAGAAGATGTTCTCCTACCTCGAGCACCGCGACCCGGCCGTCGTGCACGCGGCGCTCGACTACGCGCGGCGCAACCCCTCGGAGCGCTACATGCCGGGCGTGGCCAAGGCGCTTTCGGCGGCCTCCCCTTCGGTGCGCCGCAAGGCATTCTCCATCGTGGAGGGGGTCGCTTCCCCCCGCGTCGCGGCCCTGGCGCTGCGCGTCCTCGAAGACGACGAAGAGGAATTGCGCTACCGCGCCATCTCCGTCCTCGCCAAGTACCCGAGCGATGCGCACGTGGCACCCTTGCTCAAGCGATGCCACCACGATTCCCCTCGGATCCAGGAGGCAGCCGTCGCCGCGCTGACCCCGCTGCTCACGCGGCCCGACGCGCAGTTCCAGGCGGAGCTGCTGCCGCTGCTCTCCGAGGGCAATGCCAAGGTGCGGCAGCTCGCGGTCCGCATTCTCCAGTCTCAGGCTCCGGAGAAGGTCGCTGAGTCCTTCCTCCAGACTTTCCGCGGTACGTTCGGCACCGTCCGCGACCGGAGCATTCGGGCCATCTCCGAGCTCGGCCCCGAGTTCCTGAGAGCCCTGATCTCGAAGGACCAGCACGCCGATCCGGGCATCGCATCCCTCGCGGCCTCGATCGCGGTCTCGGTCCAGTCACCCGAGGTGGTTCCCTGCTGCATCCGATACCTGGAGGGGGAGGACTTCTGGCTGCGCGAGCGGGCCGCGCGCACGCTGGCCGAGTTGAAGGACCCTAGGGCGCTGCCCCATTTGTTGAAGCTGCTCGAGCATCCCGAGTCGAACCTCTCGGCCGCCAATGCCCTCGGATTCTGGGGCACGCCCGAGGTGCTCCCGGGCCTGCTCGCCGCGTACAAGAAGGGCTCCGTGGACCTGCGGCTCGAGATCCTCGACGCCTTCGCGAAAATCGCGGACCCGCGCGTACCGCCGCTGCTCGATTCGATCGTGAAGGCGGACCCCGATTCCTTCGTGAAGGAAAAGGCCGCGCGTCTAGCGGCCGCGCGGGCGGGAGGCGCCACGCCGGGGATCGAATCGGCCCCAATGGCGCGGCGTGCCTTCCAGCCCCTCGACTTCACGGCCGTTGCCTCCCCCTCGTTGAACGATCTGCTGCGGCACGCCCGCGCGGTCGGCGCCTCCGACGTGCACCTGGCGGCGGGCACGATCCCGCACCTGCGGGTCCACGGCGTGCTCACGGCCCTCCCGCTTCCTGAGGTCTCTCCGGAGCAAATGGAGGGCTGGATCGCGCCGATCCTGTCTCCCGAGCGGCAGAAGCGGCTTGGGCAAGAGCGCCAGCTCGACTTCTGCTACAAGGACGGAGAAGTCGGACGCTTCCGCACCAACGTCTTTTTCCAGCACAAGGGCGCCAACGCCGTCTTCCGGCTCATCCCCGAGGAAGTGCCCACCCTGACGGACATCGAGCTGCCGGAGAGCCTCTGGGAACTGACGACCTACTCGCAGGGGCTCGTGCTCGTCACGGGCTCGGCCAGCTGCGGCAAGACGACGACGCTGGCGGCGATGATCGACCGCATCAACGAGACGCAGAAATCCCACATCCTCACGATCGAAGACCCGATCGAGTACGTCCACCGGGGCAAGCAGGCGCTGGTGAATCAGCGGGAAGTCCCGACCCACACGGTGTCCTTCGCCAAGGCCCTGCGTCAGGCATTGCGCGAGGACCCGGACGTGATCCTGGTGGGAGAGATGCGCGATCTCGAGACGATCGCGCTCGCGATCACCGCCTCCGAGACGGGACACCTCGTGCTCGCGACCCTGCACACGACGACCGCCTCCTCGACGGTGGACCGCATCATCAACTCCTTCCCGCCCGACCAGCAGGGCCAGATCCGGATGATGATCGCCGACTCCTTGAAGGCCGTCATTTCGCAGACGCTGCTGCCCCGCCGGGACGGCTCGGGACGGGTCGCCGCCTTCGAGATCCTTCGCAACACGGGCAACGTCGCGGGCCTGATCCGGGACGGCAAGACTTTTCAGATCCCGACGGCGATGCAGACGGGCGCCTCCGCCGGGATGATTCTGATGGACGGAGCGCTGACGCAGCTCGTGCAGCGCGGGACGATCGAGGCGCGCGTCGCCTACGACCACGCGCTGCGCAAGGAGGCCTTCGAGCAGCTGCTCGCGACCGAGGAAGGGAGCGCCGCCTGAGCGCGCCGGCGAGTTTCGTGCGCGGGGCGGGCGGCCGTATCGATCGCTTCCTCGCGATCCTTCCGGCCCGCAACGGCTCCGATCTGCACCTGGCGGTGGGAACCCCGCCGGTCCTGCGACTGGACGGCGAGCTCGAGCGAAGCCGCTACCGCGAGCTCACCGAGGCCGACTACGAGAATCTCGTCCGCCCGATTACGCCGCCGCGCCTCTGGGAAACTTTCCTCGCGACCGGCGACGTCGATTTCGCTTACCAGATGGGGAAAGAGGCCCGTTTCCGCGTCAACCTGTTCCGGCAGGAGCGGGGGCCGGCGGCCGTGTTCCGCCTGATCCCCTCGCGCGTCCCGACAACCGAGGAGCTCGCCCTCCCCGGCTCCGTCGCCGCCCTCTACGCGGCCGAACGCGGACTCGTGCTCGTAACGGGACCCACGGGCAGCGGCAAGTCGACCACCCTCGCGGCGGTGCTCGACCGCATCAACAAGCGGCTCCCCTATCACGTCGTCACCATCGAAGATCCGATCGAGTTCGTGCACACCAACGACCGCGCGATCTTCACGCAGCGCGAGCTCGGGGAGGACGTCGGGAGCTTCGCGGAGGGAGTAAAGGCCGCCATTCGCGAGGACCCGGACTGTCTGCTCGTGGGCGAGATGCGCGATCTCGACACGATCCGCATGGCGCTGACCGCGGCCGAGACCGGACTCCTCGTCTTCGCGACCCTCCACACCAACTCGGCCGCGAAGGCGGTGGACCGCATCGTCGACGCCTTCCCCGCCGCCGAGCAGGAGCAGATCCGGACGGTGCTCGCGGGGGTCTTGCGCGCCGTCGTCGCGCAGCAGCTCCTCCGAAAGACGGAGAAAGGACGCGTGCCGGCCTTCGAGGTCCTTCTCGGCTCGACCGGCCTCTCCAACGCCATCCGCGAGGGAAAGACCGGCCTGATCAACAACCAGATCCAGACCGGGAAGTCCAAGGGGATGATCGCGATGGATCAGTCGCTCGGTGAGCTCGTTCGAAACGGCTCGGTGGCTCCCGCGGAGGCGCTCGAGCGCGCCGTCGACAAGGAGTCTTTCAAGACCCTCATCGCGAGCCTTCCGAAGGAGCCGCGGCCGGCGCCTGCGGTCCCGCCGCCGGCAGTCTCAGGATAAAGAACGAGCCGCCCCCCGGCCGCGCAGAAACCTCGACGGTGCCGCCGTGCAGGTCCGCGATGCGTCCGACGATGGCCAGGCCGATGCCCGCGCCATCGGGCTTGGTCGAATAGAAGGGCATGAAGATCTTCTCGCGCTGCGCAGGATCCACGCCCGCGCCCCGGTCCCCGACCGAGATCGCCAGCTCCTCCTCGTCAACGAGCCCTTCGAGCACGATGCCGTCCTTCTCGGCGCGGCGGGCCGGCGGGGTCGCCTGCACGGCGTTTCGCAGGAGGTTGACGAGCGCGCGCCGCAGCAGGACGGCGGAGCCCCGGACGTCGGGGAACTCGCCGCGGCGGGCGATGGCCACGCCGGGAAACGCTCCCTCGATCTCCCGCGCGGCGGCATCGACGATGCCGTCGAAGGGGACGGCCTCGGGCGAAAAGCCCTCGGGCCGCGCAAAGAGCAGGAAGTCGCTCGTGACCCGGCTCATCTCCTGCGCCTCGCGGCGGATCGCCTTCAGGTGCTCGGCCGCGCGCTCAGGGTGCCGCTGCGCCAGGTCCGCGTATCCGTCGATCGCCGCGGCGGCATTTCGAAACTCGTGCGCGGCGCCCGCGGAGACCTCCCCGAGATCCGCGAGGTGCCGCGCGAGCGCCATCCGCGCCTCGAGCCGACGCACCTCCGAGAGGTCCGTGAAAAGGGCGAGCACCCCGAGGAAGCGCCCGTCGGCCCCCATGGCCGCCGTTGCCGTCACGCCGAGCACCCGCTCCTCCCCCCCCTGGCGGACCCAGCGAGCCTCCCGGCGCTCCAGGGTCTCGCGGCCTCGCAGGACCCGCGCCACCAGGTCCCGCAGCTCCGGGACCTCCGAGAGCAGTTTCTCGAGCGGCTCCCCGCGCGCTTCGCGGGGAAGCGCTAGGATCTCGCGGCCGGCCTCGTTCAGCTCGACGACGATTCCGTTCGGGTCGATCGAGAGGAGGCCGGTGGGAAGATTTCGCGCCAGAGTGCGCGCCGCCGTCTCGAGGTCGTCGGCCCGCTCCTTCTCGAGGCGCGCCAGGCGCTCGAGCTCCCGCTCTTTCTCCGAGAGCGCCGCGATGGTCGACTCGAAGCGCGCGATCAGGAACTCGCGCTCGTCGCCGACGGCCTTCTCACCGCCCGGGACCACGCCCGCCGTCTCCAGCATCCGGTCGTAGGGCGCGAGCAGCGACCGCAGGTAGAAGCCCGCCAGCACGACGAGCGCCGCCGCGGCCACGGGCACCAGGATCGTCATCAGCAGAGCGAGGTAACGCAGCGTGGCGCCCGGACCGGGATCGAGGGCCAGTAGGAAGAGGCGTTCGCCGCCGGTGAAGCTGGCGAGCAACACGGCCGGCCGACGCTTCCACTCATACGCGACGCGCCCGGGGGGCGGTCTCTCCGCCGACCAGACCTGCGGCGCCTCGAAGCCGTGGCCGGAGCTTTGCACACGGCGGCCGCGCGCGTCGTACACGCCGACGAAGACGACGTCCGGCTCCAGGACGGCGTGCTCGATCGCCTCGCCCACGGCTTCGGAATCGGATGCGAGCGAGATGCGCCGCAGAATCTCGCCCGCGCGCCGCTCGGTGACGAGCTCGCCCCAGACGACCGCGTTTCGAAAGAAGAGGAGCGTGACGAAGTTGACGAAGAGGATCAACAGGAGCGCGATCCAGAGAAAGAGGCGGGACTCCCGACGGAAGGAGCGCGGGACCTCTCTTTTCATCGCGGGATCGGACCCCGGGCGATCCGACGCGGCCGCGTGCTCTTCAGAAAGCATGGCTTTCGATGGGTCCGTGCTACATTGTAAGAAGAGGTTAAGTCTACGGACCTCCAGAATCTCGCCCCCAGGGCTCTTGCCGCCGCCTGGCTGCTGCTGACGGCTTCGTCGGCGGCGCCGGCCCAGAATCTACCCGTCATGGTGGGACAGGACTATGACACCGCCCTCGCCGCCCTGAAGGCGAAAGGAATCGTTTTCCAGGAGGAGGCCGCCGGCGCCGGTAAGAAAGTCTCCTACGGAGACGCCGGCGAGAGCGTGGCGCTCGAATTCACCCCCTGGCCGAAGGACCCCGATGCCCCGGCCTCGGCGTGGGAGGCGAACGGATCGGCGGCCAAGCACCTCGTCCTGACGCACATCCTCGACGTCGCCCCGGGGTCCGACGCGCGGCGCGTCTGGGTTCGCACCTTCGAAAAAAAAGACGGTAAGCGCTGGGCGTACCTGCCGGAGAAGGCGGCCGCCGAGCGGCCGGCCGAGGACCGCGCGAAATACCCCGTCGCGGCCTTCCTTCAGTGGCCGCCGTCCGCCGGCGCGGCGCCGGTTACGTTTCTTTTCAAGGCGGCGCGGGCCGCCGGGACGCCGCCCGGCAGCGAGGCGACCGCGCTCGACATCCTTCTCGAGAACCCCCACCGGCCGCGCCGCTTCTGACCAAGCGCTTCTCCATCGCTTCCACCACGCGCCCGGCCGCTACGGCGCTCGCGGCGGGACTGCTTCTCGCCGCGTGGAGCCCGAGCGCGCCCGGCCCCGCACGAGCCGCCGCCCCGCGTGGCCAGTTCACGATCGCCCTGACCGGCGACACGATCGTGACGCGCCCCCTCTCGGGGCACTCGGAGCCCGAGTATCTAGCGCTCCTCGCCCTGTTGCGCGGCGCCGACGCCGCCTTCACCAATCTCGAGACGCTCTTCCACGACTTCGAAGGCCCCGCGATGCCTTCGAAGCCCTCCCTGCGCTCGGACCCGAAGCTCGCGCGGGAATTGGCCTGGGCCGGTTTCGATCTGGTCGCGCGGGCCAACAACCACGCGGGGGACTATGGGACCGTCGGCCTTCGTGAGACGACGCGCCACGTCGCGGCCGCGGGGATCGTTCAGGCGGGAGCGGGCGACAGCCTCGCCGCGGCGCGGCAGGCCGGGGTCTTTCGCGGCGCCGCCGGAACCGTCGCGCTCGTGTCGGCCGCCTCGACCTTCCCCGACTTCGTGCGCGCGGGAAACCCGCGCGGCCCGATCCCGGCGCGGCCGGGCATCAGCACGCTGCGCGTTGAGGCGACGCAGACCGTATCGCGCGAAGAGCTGGAAACGTTGCGGACGATCGCCCGGGAGCTCGGCCGGAATCCGCCGGCCGAAGGGGACCTGGATCTGGGAGGCCTCCACTTTGCGGCCGGGGAGAAGCCCGGCGTTTCGACGCGGGCCGATCCCACGGACCTCGAGTCGATCGCCGCGCAAGTCCGCCGGGCGAGCGTGGCGGCGGATCACACGATCGTTTCGATCCACTGCCACGAGGACGCCGACGGAGCGCGCGAGAGTCCCCCGCTGTTTCTCGTCGCGTTCGCGCACGCGATGATCGACGCCGGCGCCGATGTCGTCGTAGGGCACGGGCCACACGTTCTGCGCGGCATCGAGATCTACCGCGGCCGACCGATCCTCTACAGCCTCGGCAACTTTCTCTTCGAGTACGAGACCGTGGCGGAGCTACCCGCGGACGACTACGAGAGCGTCGGCTTGCCGCCGACCGCGAAGCCGGACGACTTCTTCGACCGGTACGATCAGGGGGGCGCCCGAGGCTACCCGGCCGATGCGGAAGTCTGGGAGTCGGCGGTCGCCGTCGGACGCTGGAACGGGAAGCGGCTCGAGGCCCTGGAGCTCCACCCCATCACGCTCGGCTTCGGCCTGCCCCGCGGTGAGAGGGGACGGCCGCAACTGGCCGGTGCCGAGCTCTCGCAAGAGATCGTGGACCGCCTCGCGCGGCTCTCCGAGCCGTTCGGGACGAGGATCGAACTCTCCGAAGGGATCGGCAAGGTTGTTCTGACGTCGCCTTAGCTATCCTCCGCTCACGTCCAGGGCCTCGGCGCGGAAGGCGATCGTCGCGTCGCAGCCAGCGCAGAGGACTTCCAGGGCGACCGAGAGCAACCCGACTTCCAGGAAAAGCGCCGCGCCGCAACGCGGGCACTCGACTTCGGCCTTCCTCTGCTTCTCGAAGGGCAGCTTGTCGTCCGCTCCCCGGCGCGCCGACCGACCCCGGGCAAAGGCGTCGAAGGAAACCACGTTGTCTCGGTTCACTGCTCCTCCTGTCGGTAGGGCCGGCCTTCGGGATCCTCCAGCGGATCGAGTGGCTCGGCGAGTGAAAGGGAAGCCCGGCGGCGCCGCGTCCCGCGCACCGCGAGGACGGCGCCGCCGAGAAAGAGAACGCCTCCCGCGGCGAGCAGACTTGCCACCGCGGCGCGCAGCGGCTTCGGGGCGGTCGAGAGGTCTCCGCCCGAGCCCACCAGCGTCCCGCCCAGGAAAATGAGCACGAGAGAAACGAGCAGAGGATGGCGCCGGCGATCTTGCGCGGAGGACGGCTGCGACCAGACGAGCCTCATCGTGGGAACCTAGAAAGCATCGGGCCGGAGAGCCCGGGAGACCTGCGAAGCGCTGCGTTCGGAGCGAACTCGTGCACGAAGCCGCCTTCCGAAACGTCCGGAGCCGGACTCGCGCCGGCCCCTCTGTCAACCAATTGGATTTTATTCGAGAAGGCGGGCGCAGGCAATTGAATTATCCTCCGCCGATGCATTCGCTCACGAAGACCGCCGTCGTCACCCTCGCCAGCTTCCTTCTCCTGCCGGCGCCCGACGCCTCCCCGCGCGAGAAAGCACCGGATTCGGCCGCGTGGGAGGCGGCGCTACGCGAGATTCCGGATCCGGCCCGCATCCGCGAAGCGGACCGCTCGCTCTCGGCCGAGCCGCACCACCTCGGGTCGCCCTACGACGCCCGCAACGCGCGCTGGATCCTCGAGCGGTTCCGCGAGTACGGCCTCGAGGCTTCGATCGAAACGTTCCACGTGCTCTTCCCGACGCCGAAGGAGCGGCTCCTGGAGCTCCTCGAGCCCACGCATTTCCGGGCCGCGCTCGCCGAAACGCCCGTTGCGGGCGATTCCACTTCGACCCAGGCCGACCGGCAGCTTCCGACCTACAACGCGTACTCGGTCGACGGGGACGTGACCGCCCCGCTCGTCTACGTCAACTACGGCGTGCCGGCCGACTACGAAAGGTTGAAGACGCTCGGGGTCGACGTGAAGGGCAAGATCGTCCTCGCCCGATACGGCGCGAGCTGGCGCGGCATCAAGCCCAAGGTCGCGGCGGAGCACGGAGCGGTCGGCTGCATCATCTACTCGGACCCGCGCGAGGACGGCTACTTCGCCGGGGACGTCTATCCGAAGGGCGCCCTGCGCCCCGAACAGGGGGTGCAGCGTGGAAGCGTCGCCGACATGCCGCTCTACTCGGGCGATCCCCTGACTCCCGGCGTCGGCGCGACGAAAGACACCACCCAGTTCGACCTGAAGGACGCGAAGACGCTGACGAAGATTCCCGTTCTGCCGATCTCCTACGGCGACGCGCGTCCGTTGCTCGCCGCGCTCGGCGGTCCCGTGGCGCCCACGGAATGGCGGGGCGCCCTTGCCCTCACCTACCATGTCGGGCCCGGCCCCGCGAAAGTGCGCCTCAGGCTCGCCTTCGACTGGAAGATTGTTCCCGCCAACGACGTGATTGCGCGCATTCCGGGCTCGACGTGGCCCGACGAGTGGGTGATCCACGGCAACCATCACGACGCCTGGGTCAACGGTTCGAGCGACCCCGTGAGCGGCATGGCTCCCCTGCTCGACGAGGCGCGGGCGTTGGGCGAGCTCCTCAGGAAAGGCTGGCGGCCGAAGCGGACGATCCTGCTCTGCGCCTGGGACGGCGAGGAGGAAGGGTTGCTCGGCTCGACCGAATGGGCGGAGACACACGCCGAGGAGCTCCAACGGAAGGCCATCGTCTACATCAATAGCGACTCGAACGGACGCGGTTTTCTTTCGGCCGGCGGCTCACACTTGCTCGAGCCTTTCATCAACGGCGTGGCCTCGGCCGTCACGGACCCGGAGAAGAAGATCTCGGTCGGCGAACGCCTGCGCCTGAAGAATGTCGCGGACGCAAAAACGCCCGAGGAGCGGCGCGAGATCCGGGAGCGGAAGGCCTTCCGCATCGAGGCGCTCGGCTCCGGCTCCGATTTCACGCCCTTTCTCCAGCATCTCGGCATCGCTTCGCTGAACCTCGGATACGGAGGGGAGGACGACGGCGGCGTCTACCACTCGATCTACGACGACTTCGCCTGGTACACGCGCTTTTCGGACACG
>JBGPCK010000032.1:0-27475 GCA_041481715.1 Thermoanaerobaculia bacterium
CTGATTCGTCGAAAGAAGGGACACCGATGAGCACCGTCGAGACGATCTCGCCCCGGACGGTCCGGGCCGGGAAGATCCGCAAGGACCTCTCGGGCGAGGAGTTGCGCGCCCTGGCGCGGCCCGACGAGACGACCACCGAGTACGGATCCCCCGTCTACGCGACGCGCGTCAAGAGCCGTTCCGCCAAGAACACTTACATCGTGGCCGATCGCGTCCAGGTCGGTGTCATGCAACAGCCCATCGACCCGAAACGTGCCCAGGAAGTCGTTCGCGAGGTGCAGGAGCGGCTCGCCGGGATGGAGATGCTCCAGGTCGACCGCCGGATGGGCGACAGTCCGGAGGCCACGCTGCGCTGCCGTCTCTTCGTCCCCGCCGCGTACGCGCGGATCGCGTACATGTGGCACAACATGCTCTTCCCCTCCGATTCCTCACACGAGCCGGACTTCGTCTCGGTTTATGTACCCGACTGGCCGGAGCGGCTGATTTTTTGCGACGTCAACCAAGGGTACACGTACATTCTCGGCTCCGATTACCCGGGCGAAGCGAAGAAGTCGATGCTCCGCCAGGCGATGTACTGGATGAAGCGGCGCGGCGGTCTGGGGCTGCACGCGGGCTCGAAGATCCTGCGCGTGACGGGCGTGGACGGGAAGCTCTCCGACGTCGGGTTCCTGCTGTTCGGCCTCTCGGGCACCGGCAAGACGACGCTGACGCTGCACGATCACGGCCTTCAGCCTCCCGAAGCGGCGATCATCAAGCAGGACGACGTGGTGCTCTTGACCCGCGATGGGCACGCATTCGGCACGGAGGACGGCTTCTACATCAAGACGGAGGGGCTCGAGCCTTCGCAGACTGTGCTCTGGGGCGCCGCCACGCACCCGACGGCGACCTACGAAAACATCAAGGTGGACCCGTCGTCCGGCAAGGTGGACTTCCTCGACACGTCCATCACATCCAACGGCCGGGGCGTCGTCCTGCGCCGCTACATCAAGGGGACGGGCGACGGGATCGACCTGCCCAAGGCGAACAAGATCGTCTTCATCACGCGACGCAACGACATCGTGCCCGTCTGCGCCCGCCTCTCCTCCGAGCAGGCCGCGGCGTATTTCATGCTGGGCGAATCGATCGAGACTTCGGCCGGCGACCCCACCAAGGCCGGACAGGCCAAGCGCGAGGTGGGAACCAACCCCTTCATCGTGGGCCCGGAGTTCGAGGAAGGAAACCGGGTGCTCGCGATCCTGCGCGAGAACCCGGACATGCAGGCCTACATCCTGAACACCGGCTCGATCGGCGCCCGCGAGGGCTCCGCCGGCGAAAAGATCTCGATCAAGGTCTCGACCGAGATCATGAAGCAGATCGCCAAGGAGGGAATCGCCTGGGGCCGCGATCCCGACTGGGGCTACGAGCTGCCGGAGAGCGTGCCGGGAGTGGATCTCGCCAAATACGAGCCCCGCAAGCACTACTCCGAGGCCGAGTACCGGACGCTGGTCGACAAGCTGCGGCAGGAGCGCCGCGCGTGGCTCGCGAAGTTCCCGGGCCTGGATACGGTGATTCCCAAGGCGGTCGAGCCGCCGGGACGGCCGTAGGATCGGCCCCTTGCCGCCCAGGAAGGGCGGCGAGAACGATCGCGGGCGGGCCTAAGGCCCCCCCCCCGCCCTACTCCCCCAGATACGCCTCCTTGACCCGCGGGTTCGCCGCCACGTCGGCCGAGGGCCCCTCGAGCAGCACGGTCCCCGTTTCCAGAACGTAGGCGCGGTTGGAGTGCCGCAGCGCGGCATTGGCGTTTTGCTCGACGAGCAGCACCGGCGTTCCCTCCCGGTGGATCTCCACGATGGCCTCGAAGATCGAGTGAACCAGAAGAGGGGCGAGCCCGAGCGACGGCTCGTCCAACAGCAGGACCCTCGGCCGCGACATCAGCGCACGTCCGATCGCGAGCATTTGCTGCTCGCCCCCCGAGAGAGTTCCCGCCGTCTGCTTGATCCGCTCCTTCAGGCGCGGAAAGATCCGGAAGACCCTCTCGAAGTCGGCGTCCACGTTCTTGTCGCGCCGCGCGTAGGCCCCCATCTCCAGGTTCTCGCGCACCGAAAGGTTCGCGAAGACCGCCCTCCCCTCCGGCACGAGGATCAGACCCCGGCGCACGAGCTTGAAGGTCGGCGTGCCGCGCGTGACCTCTCCGTGAAATCGAATCTCCCCTCCTGCCGGCGGGACGAGCCCGAGGATCGCCCGCAGGGTCGTGGACTTGCCCGCCCCGTTGGCTCCGATCAACGTCACGATCTCGGAAGGCATCAGGCGGATCGAGATCCCCTTCAACGCCTTGATCGCGCCGTAGGAGACGGAGAGGTCTCGGACCTCGAGGATCGGCGTGGCGCCGCCCTCCGCCGTCACACGCCCCCCAGGTAGGCCTCGATGACCTTGGGGTTCCTCTGGATCTCGGCCGGAGACCCGATTGCGATCGTCGAGCCGTAGTCGAGCACGTGCACCGTCTCGCAGATCCCCATGACGACCTTCATGTTGTGCTCGACGAGCAGGATGGCCATCCCGTACTGGTCGCGGACCCACCGGATCAGGTCCATCAGTTCGTTGGCTTCCTGGGGGTTCATTCCGGCGGCCGGCTCATCCAAGAGCAGCAACCGCGGTGAGGTCGCCATGGCGCGCGCAATCTCGAGCCGGCGCTGGCTGCCATAGGGCAGATTCTTGGCCTTCTCCTCCGCGAGGTGATCGAGGTGGAAGATTTTCAAGAGCTCCCGGCTCTCGCGGTCCACCCGCCGCTCCTCGGCGGCGTGCGTGCCCGTTCGGAAGATGGCGGCCGCAAGGCGGGCGGCCTGGCGGCAATGAAACGCGACCTTCACGTTCTCCAGCACGGTCATGTTGGCGAACAGGCGGATGTTCTGGAACGTCCGCGCGACTCCATGCCGCGTGATCCGGCCGGTGCGCTTTCCGCCCAGGGACTCCCCATCCATCGAAATTTCCCCGGCCGTCGGCGTGTAGACGCCGGTGATGACGTTGAAGACGGTCGTCTTGCCCGCGCCGTTGGGCCCGATCAGCCCGTAGAGCTGCCCCGGCTCGACAAAGAGCGAGATGTCGTTGACGGCGTAGAGGCCGCCGAATCGCATGGTGACGCCCTTCAGCTCGAGCAACGCCATCTGCGCGCGTTATCCTCGAACGGGCGGCGGAGCATCGACGCCGAGCCGCCACCGCCGCGGCAGCCCGGCGAGGAGCTCCCAGTGGCCCAGGATCCCCTGGGGCCGCACGATCATGAGCACCACGAGCAGAAAGGAGAAGAGGACCATCCGATATTGGGCAAACTCCCGCAATCCCTCGGTCAGACCGATGTAGAGCACCGCTCCGAGCACCGAGCCCGTGATGGAGCCCAGGCCGCCGATGACGATCATGATGATGATCTCGATCGACTTCAAGAACGTGAAGGAATTGGGGTTCAGATACATCAGGTAGTGCGCGAAAAGCGCGCCGGCGATGCCAGCCAGGGCCGAAGACACGCTGAAGGAGATCACCTTGCTGCGGGTCGTGTCCACGCCCATGGCCTCCGCCGCGATTTCGTCCTCGCGGATCGCGATCAGCGTCCGGCCGAAGGAAGAGTTCACGATCCGGGACACGACGACGATCGTGATCGCGGCGAACAGATAGATCCAGAAGAAGTTGGCGAGCTTCGGGATCCCGGAGAGGCCGCGCGCGCCGCCGATGGCGTCGATGTTCACGATGAAAACCCGGATGATCTCGCCGAAGCCCAGCGTCACGATCGCAAGGTAATCGCCGCGCAGACGCAGCGAGGGCACGCCAACGAGAAATCCCGCGATCGCCGCGAGGATCGCTCCGACCGTGAGGCCCGTGAGCAGCAGCACGCCGTTCTGGCCCGCTTCGGGAAGAAACCCCAGGGCGGCGCGGATCCGGTCCCCGAAGGTCACGGTCAGGAAGGCCGAGGAGTAGCCGCCGATCGCCATGAAGCCCGCATGCCCGATCGAGAACTGTCCCGTGAAGCCGTTGATGAGGTTCAGGCTCACCGCCAGGATGATGTTGATCCCGGCCAGGCACAGAACCTGGAGGAAGTAGGGAGAGATCCCCAAGGCCGGCACCAGCGAGCCGCTCAAGAGCCCGTTGGCGAGCCAGAGCGCCGCCACGATGCCCGTGCCGGCGGCGAGCCGCTTCACACCTTCTCCTTCTGGACGCGTCCGAGAATGCCCTGCGGCCTCAGCAGCAGCACCAGGATCAGGATGCCGAACGCGATGGCGTCACGGTAGGAGGAGGAGAGGTAGCCGACCACCATCACCTCCGAGACCCCGATGAGCATGCCCCCGAGCACCGCGCCGGGGACGTTGCCGATTCCTCCGAGCACGGCGGCCACGAAGGCCTTCAAGCCGTAAACGATGCCCATGAGAGGGTCGATCTTGGGGATCTGCATGCCGATCAACACGCCCCCCGCGGCCGCCAGCGCCGATCCCAGCGCAAAGGTGATCGAAATGATTCCGTCCGTCGAGATCCCCATGAGCTTCGCGGCGTCGAGGTTGAACGACACGGCGCGCATCGCCTTGCCGGTGCGCGTCCTCAGGATGAAGAACCGCAGCGCGATCATGAGCAGGAACGACACGAGGATGACCGTGAGCTGCTCGCTCGTGAAGCGGACGGGACCCAGGCGAACGTCGGCTCGAGGGGCGAGCGAGGGAAAAAACTTCGGGTCGGGCCCGAACACGAGCTGCGCGCCATTCTCGATAAAAAGCGATACCCCTATGGCCGTGATCAAGAGCGTCAGCCGCGAGGCCCGCCGCACCGGGCGATAGGCGAAGCGTTCGATCAGAACCCCGATCAGGGCGCACGTCAGCATCGCGCCCGCCATGACGATCAACGCCGACGTGAGCGACGGTTCGCTGCCCTGCAGCCGGCGGGAAAGGTAATAGCCGGCGAACGCCCCCAGCATGTAGACGTCGCCGTGCGCGAAGTTGATCAGCCTCAGAACACCGTAGACCATCGTGTAGCCGAGCGCGATCAAGGCGTAGATCGACCCGAGCGAGAGGCCATTGACGAGCTGCTGGAGGAAAGTGCTCATAAGAGTCGTCGATGGTCAGTCGGCAGACGGCAGTCCAGCGGAGAGACCGAGACGGGCGAGCCTGTTCCCGGGGCGCCCGCCTCGAGACCCTCAGACTTCAACTCTCAAACCTCAACCAGGGCCGGTCTACAGCTTGATCGACTCGGGCTTGATCGTCTCGACGAGCGTGAACTTCCCGTTCTCCACCTTGAGGATCACGGCCGGCTTGACGGCATTGCGGTCCTTGTTGATCGTGATCGTGCCGGTCACTCCCTGGAAGTCCTTGGTCGCCGCCAAAGCGTCACGGACCTTGGCGCCGTCCGTCGAGCCGGCCCGGGACATTGCGTCCGCCAGGATCTTCGCCGCGTCGTAGCCGAGCGCGGCCAGCGCGTCCGGCAAAGCCTTGTGCTTCTTCTTGTACTCGGTCACGAATTTCTGGACCACCGGCGAAGGGTCGTCTGTCGAGTAGTGGTTGGAAAGATAGCAGCCGTTCAGGGCCTCGCCGCCGATCTCCCAGAGCTTGGGCGAGTCCCAGCCGTCTCCGCCCAGGAGCGGAACCGTCAGCCCGAGCTCCCGGGCCTGACGCGCGATCGTACCGACCTCCGTGTAGTAGCCCGGCACGTAGAGGCCATCCGGGTTCGCCGCCTTGATCTGCGTGAGCTGCGCGTGGAAGTCGGAGTCGCCTTCGCTGTAGGACTGCTCCGCGACGATTTCGCCTCCGAGCTCCCGGAAGTGCTGTCGAAAGAAGGTCTGCAGGCCCACGGAGTAGTCGTTGCGCACGTCCACGAGGATCGCCACCTTCTTCAACTTCAGCGTGTCGGAGGCGAACTTGGCCATGACCGCGCCTTGAAACGGGTCGATCAGGCAGACGCGGAAGATGTAATCGCCCACCTGGGTCACCCGTGGGTTCGTGGAGGAGGGCGAGATCATGGGAATCTGTGCCGCCTGGGCGATCGGGGCCGCCGCGAGAGATCGGGAGGAAGCGACCTCTCCCAGCAGGGCCACGACGTGGTTCTGGTTGACGAGCTTCGTCGCGGCAGTGGCTGCTTCTTCGGGCTTGGACTGGTCGTCCTCGACGTACAGCTTCAGCTTCTTGCCGAGAACCCCGCCGGCCGCGTTGATCTCGTCAAACGCCATCTTGATCGCGTTGTCGGTCGACTGGCCGAACGTCGCGGTCGTGCCGGTCAAGGAGCCGTATTCTCCGATCGGAATCTCGTCGCCGGCGCCGCGCTTGCCGCACGCGGCGACCCAGACGAACGCGACCGACAGCAGGGCCGCGACGCACCAACGGAGCCTCATTTGTTCCTCCTCAATCGATCGGTCTGAAAGACGCGGTATTCTTTCGCAGGGGTGCCGCAAAGTCAAAACCCCAATTCGATCAATCGTTTCGGCTAGAATCCTTCCTGGATGAGCTTGACTCCGCCGGCAAGCCGGGCGACGGCCGGAACCGATCCCGCCCCGCGCATCCGGCCCCGCAGCCAGCACCCGATATCTCGGAAGCAGATCGACCCGGATGCGCTCAAGGTGCTCTACCGTCTCTCGAGCGCCGGGCACAAGGCGTATCTGGTGGGCGGAAGCGTTCGGGACCTCCTGCTCGGGCGCGTGCCGAAGGACTTTGACATCGGAACCGACGCGCACCCGTCCGCCCTCCGGCGCCTGTTTCGCAACTGCCGCCTGATCGGCCGGCGGTTCCGGCTGGCCCACATCCTGTTTCCGGCTGGAAAGGTCATCGAAGTCGCCACCTTCCGCCGGCGGCCGTCGCCGGTCGACCCGGACGCGCCGGAGCTCCTGATGACCGAGGACAACACCTTCGGCACGGCCCGGGAGGACGCCCTTCGGCGCGACTTCACCATCAACGGCCTCTTCTACGACATCTCCGACTTCTCGATCCTCGACTATGTGGGGGGCCTCGACGACGTCGAGGCGGGACTGATCCGCACGATCGGGGACCCGGAGATCCGCTTCCGAGAGGACCCAGTGCGGATGCTGCGGGCCGTCGAGTTCGCCAGCCGGCTCGGATTCGCGATCACGCCCGACGCCTACGAGGCGATCCTGAACCACCGCAAGGAGATCGCGAAATCGGCGCCCCCGCGGGTTACGGAGGAGATCGCCCAGATGCTGCGCGGCGGCCACGCGCTGCCGACCTTCCTGTTGCTGCGTGAGGTTGGGCTGCTCGACGTGCTGCTTCCCGAGCTCGCCTCCGTCCTGCGAGAGTTCGACCCCGAGCACCAGCAGGGGACCGGGCACCTCTTCTGGGCCCTACTCGACGCGCTCGACGCCGAACGCCGCCGGGGCAGGACGTACGAGGATGCGGTCCTCTTCGCCCTGCTCGTGCTCCCAATCGCACGCGCCGCTCTGCGGCCGCGCGCCCCGGACGGCGATCCCTCGCCCGGCGTGCTCGCGACGGTTCTCGAAGACATCGTGACGCCCATCGCGATTCGCATGGCGTGGCCCCACGCGACCTCGCATCTCATCAAGCAGGCCCTCGGCCTGGTCGGGAGGCTCTCGCACCGCCCGGACAACAAGATTCCGACCCGCCGCCTCGTCTTCCGGGAGGCCTTCCCCGGTGCGCTCGCCCTGTTCGAGCTGCGCGCCATGGCAACCGGGCGTGGCGAAGAGCTCGTGGGCGAGTGGCGCAAGCTCTACGAGCGGATGCAGCGCGCCAAGGAGAGCTTCGAGGCCGAGACCGGACTCGAGACGCCTTCGGCGGCGCCCCGCCCGCGCCGGCGACGGAGACGGGGCGGCCGGAGGCGCCAACCGTAGCCGACCTCCCCGCTGCTATCATCGCGCCCATGTTCCTTTCCTCCAACTTCCTCGGCATTCCCGAAGACGAGCACACCCTCGAGAAGGGCCGGGTCGTGATCCTGCCGGTCCCCTATGAGCGAACGGTCTCGTACGGAGTTGGAACCAAGAACGGACCGACCGCGATCTTGGAGGCGTCCCATTACGTGGAGCTCTACGACGACGAGCTCGACGAGGAGACCTACCGGATCGGCATTCACACGCTCCCGTCCTGGCTTCCGGAGAACATGGAGCCGGCTTCCTGTGTCGCGGAGCTCGAAGGCGTGGTCGCGGGCATCCTCGAGAAGTCCAAGTTCGTTCTGACACTCGGCGGCGAGCACTCGATCGCGCGGGGCCCGATCGCCGCGCACCACGCGCGCTACCCGGGCCTGTCCATTCTCCACTTCGACGCGCATGGCGACCTGCGCGACGAGTACGAGGGGCAGAAGTTCTCACATGCCTGCGCCGCGCGGCGCTGGGTGGAGCTGGATCTGCCGACCGTCCAGGTCGGGATCCGATCGATCTCACGGGAAGAGGTCGAGTTCGTCCGGCAGAAAGGGAACATCCGGGTGGTCTCCAACCGCGAGATGCACCGGTCCGACGACTGGATCGACGGGGCATTCGGCCTGCTGAACGACGAGGTCTACGTGACCTTCGACGTGGATTTCTTCGACGGCTCCCTCGTGCCCGGAACCGGCACGCCGGAGCCGGGGGGAGGAACCTACGACCAGGCGCTCTACATCCTTCGGCGCCTGGCGACCTCCAGGAAGATCGTCGGAGCCGACGTCGTCGAGCACTCCCCCGTGCCCGGCAATCGCGCTCCCGACTTCATGATCGCCAAGCTCTGCTACAAGCTGCTCGGCTACGCGCATTTCCCGGAAAAGGCGAGACATCCACTGTTATCCCCGGAGTAGGCACGCGGGAGACAGGTCCAGGCAGGGAGGGGAATGTCCTTGTTCTTGAATGGTTTGCGTGATGACCAGACCATGGCCTCATCTCCTTCTCCATTCCTCGTTCGTCCTAACTCCTCCAAAACAATGAACTTTCTTTGTGCCACTTGCGTCTTCAAGGGATGAGGAAGCATTGAGCGTGCCGCAAGAACAGGATCTCGTCGAACGCTGCCGCAAAGGCGACGACGAGGCCTGGAGGGAAATGGTGGACCACCTGGGTCAAAGGGTGTACTCCGTGGCGTATCACTTCAGCCTGAAGCGGGAGGACGCCGAGGAATTGTCTCAGGAGATCTTCCTGAAGATCTTCGAGAACCTGCACCGCTATGACGGGACCTACCCCCTGCTCGCCTGGGTTGTCTCGCTCGCCCGTAACCTCTGCATCGATCGCTACCGCCGCAAGAAGCGGGAGCGCTCCTTCCGGTTCGTTTCGGACGAAGCGGTGGCGCCGATGCTCAAGTCCGACGACGATCCCGCCGCCGAGGCGATCCGGAAGGAGCGCACGAAGTTGCTCTTCTGGGCCCTGGGTGAGATCCCGGAGGACCTGGCCGAGATCCTGGTCCTGCGCGACCTCGAGGGCCTCGCCTACGACGAGATCGGGAAAGCCCTCGATCTTCCCGACGGCACGGTCAAGTCGCGTCTCTTTCGTGCCCGCGCGGAGGTCGCGCGCAAGGTGCGGGAACGCAACGAGAGCCAGGGCAGTGCGACCCTGACCTCGCTCGCGGTCGCGGTGGCGGGATTCGTATGAGCTGCCGGGACCTGGAGAGGCTGCTCGCGGGAGGCCGGGAGGCCGACTTCGAGGCCCACCGCGCCTCCTGCCCGAGCTGTGGCGAGATCGGCCGGGAGATGGAGCGCTTTGCGCAAGCGCTTGCGGGCCTGCGTCCGCCGGCCGCCAGCCGCGCTCTCTTCGCGTCGCTCTACGAGATCCCGCGTCGGACGGTGTCCTGCGAGGGAGCCGAGGCGCTCCTGGCGCTGGCCGCCGAGAACGAGATCGCAACGGCCGACGCCGCGCGCCTCCAGAATCACCTCTCGCGCTGCAAGGGATGCATGCAGGCGGCGGGGGTTCTCGGCGTCGCGCGCGAGCTCATCAAGCCCGAGCCCGCGCCGTGGTTGGCGACGCGTCTGCTCGCCTCTCGGCCGAAGACCGGGCGTACCCGCTCCAAACGGAGCTGGCTGTTCGGGCCCAAGGGCGCCATCGCCGTCGCCTATGCCGCGGCTCTCGTCGTGATGGTGTCGGGCTGGAACCCTGCCGACCTGGCGCGCAAGGCGGGGACGGCTCGCCTCGAGCAGACCGCGCGCGCGGGCGTCCAGGTGGCCCGAAACACCGCCGTCGACCGGTTCGGGGCTTTCCAGGAGAGGGCCTTCCGAACCTTCGAGGCCGTCAAGGGGCGCATCGGCGGCTACGGCCGCGCCGCATTGTCCAATGCCCTGGCTCTCGTGATGAGCAGTGACACATCGCACCGCCCGTCTCGTCCGCGCAACGAGGACGGAAGCGGCGCGTGGAAGCGCAGTGAAATCGAAATCTGGACATGGCGCGCCGACGGCTCGCCAGGAGGACAATCATGAGCGACAACCCCTTCTCTCAAGGCCCCGGAATGCCGCCGGGCGCGGCTTCCCCGCCCCCGCCGCCTCCCCCCGCCGCGCCGGCCGCGGTCTCGATGATCCCCGTGCTCGTGGAGAAGAAGTCTCCCGGCCTCGCGGGTTTCCTTTCGATGTTCCCCGGCCTGGGACACCTGTACCTCGGTCTCTACCAGAGGGCCTTCGCCTTCGGGGGCGCCTTCATCTTCGCCATCAGCATGGCCGGCCATCGGGGCGAATTCTTCGGTCCCCTGATCGCGTTCATCTGGTTCTTCGCGATCATCGACGCCGTGCGGCAGGCCAAGGCCATCAACCGCGGCGTCGCGGTCGAAGGCGGATTCGCCGGGGCTCCGCAACTGCGCAAGGCCGCGGAAGGGACGGGAGCCCTGACCTGGGGCGTGATCCTCGTCGGCATGGGCGCGCTGTGGCTGTCCGAGAAGTATCTCGACATGGAGCGGTTCTGGGACCTGATGGGCGATTGGGGAGGCCCCGTGGCGATCATCCTGCTCGGGCTCATCCTCATCGTGACGCACGTCCGGAAGAAGCGCCGCGAAAACGAGAGCGGATTCGGCATGCCGCCGCGCTCCACCTAACGCCGCTCTACTCTGCTTCCTGTCCCGACTGTCTCCCCGTCCGTCTTCGATCACCGCACCGGGGGCTGCGTGACCAGGGGACGGGGAACCCCCTCAGGCTACGGTCGCAAGCTCCTGCAAATACTCCACGAACGAGCGCACCGCCCCGTCGAAGCCCTGGATCTTCGGATTGGCGGACTCGATGACGTAGTACTCGTCGGGGGCGTGCGCGCCACTGCCGTGGCCGAGGCCGAAGTGACCTGCCGGCAGGCGTAGCGGCTCCCCGGTGAACACATAACCCGGCCAAGAGCCGGCGTTGCGCGGCCACATCAAGGGTTCGACACCTCCCCGCCGATAGACGGAGACCTGGGCGCGGATCAGCGCGGCGTCGGCCGGGGTGCTCGTGGGATCGTAGCCCCCGCTCATGCGCACCTCGATGTCGCCAAAGCCGCGTTTCTCGAGATGCTTCTGCAGTGCGGCGAGCGCCTCCGAGGCCTTCATGTCCGGCACGAGGCGCAGATCGAGCTTCGCGACGGCCTTGTGCGGCAGGATGGTCTTGCCGCCCGGCCCGGTGTAGCCGCCGACCAGTCCCTCGATGTTCACGGTCGGCCGCGACACGAGCCTTTCCAACGCCTCGGCCCAGCCGACGTCGTCGACCCAGCGGTCGACACCCATCTGCTTCTTAGCGAGCCCCTCGTCGAGCCGGCGAGCCGCCTCGGCGATCATCGATTTCTCTTGCGCCGAGATCGGACGGGCCTTGTCGGCAAAGCCCTCGATCGCGGGCTGGTTGCCGTCGCCCGAGACGAGCGTCGAAAGTCCCTGGACGAGGTGCCAGGCTGGGCTGTCCACCCGCGCCTTGTTGCTCGAGTGAATGTCCTTCTTGGGGCCCCGTCCCCAGCGCTCCCCGCTCGAGGTCAGCTCGCATTCGACCACGCCCTTCGCGCCCAGAGACACCGTCACAACGCCGTCCAGTCCCTGAGACGCGTTGGGCATGAAAATCCCGCTGCAGCGCGAGAGGGCCTTCTCGACCTCGGGCCTTCGGACGATCTGCGGGAAGTGCGGCGAGCCGATCTCCTCCTCTCCTTCCGCGACGAAGACCAGGTTGACGGGAGGCCTTCTGCCCGCGCCGCGATAGGCGTGAAGCGCCGCGAGGAAGGCCGCTTCCGGGCCCTTCTGGTTCACGGCGCCGCGGCCGATGACGACCTTCCCGAGATCCGCCTTGTCCACCAGAGCCGCGTCGAAGGGAGGAGAGGACCATTCCGACGGGTCCACCTGCTTGACGTCGTACATGAAATAGAGCCCCACCGTCCGCGGAGCTCCGGCATCGAGCATCGCGAACACGCCGGGCTGCCCGTCGGTCGGGACGCGCACCGCGCTGTCGAAGCCCGCCTCCTTCAACATGCGGATCAGCAGTTCGCACCCTTCCGACATTCCGCGGTTCTCCGCGGCGATCGAAGGCTGGCGGATCCAATCCTGCAGACGCTTGACGGCCTCGTCGTGGCGCTTCTCGACCTCGGCCAGGACACTTGAGAGATCGGAGGGTGCCTTCTTCGTCTGCGGTGGGAATGCGAACGTGGCCGCGCCCGCGGCCATGCCATGAAGAAAGATTCTTCTGTTCATGGTCGGAAGTCTACTCGACCGGGGACCGATGACACGACCCTACCGCCGCTTGAAATACTTCTCGAGCTCCTCCTCGCTCATCGAGAGCACGACCGGGCGCCCGTGCGGGCAAGTGAACCGGTCCGCGCTCTTACCCCAGTCCAGGAGGAGGCGCCGGATCTCCTCGGGCGCCAAGTGGTAGCGGATCGTCACCGCGGAGCGGCACGCCAGACTCGCCGCGACCTTGTCCCGCAGCTCGGCCGGGGTGGCGGCTTCCCCTTCCGCCAGTCGGCCCAGGACGTCGCGCAGAGTCTCGGCCGGGTCCCGGTCGGTGGCCTCGGCCGGAAGCGACGCGATCGCGTACGAGAACCCCGACATGGGCTCGATCTCGAAGCCCGCGGCCCTCAGGTCCTCGAACCGCGCCGCGATCGTCTCGACCTCCTCGGGCGTTGCCTCGAAGAGCACCCGCAGCAACAGCCGCTGCGAGAGGACGCGCCCCGACGCGATCCGGTCGCGGATTCGCTCGTAGAGAGTCCGCTCGTGCGCCGCGTGCTGGTCGATGATCAGCAAGCCCTCGGGCCCGGTCGCGAGAATGTAAGACTCCCGGTGCTGGCCGATCGGGACGAGCTCGGGCGGCCTCTTCTCGGCCGGGGGCGGCTCCGGACGCGGGATGGCGGGCACGCCCACCGGCTGGCTCGGGGCGGTCGGCGCCGGCTCGCCGTAGGAGGGCGCGGGCTCGGCGACGGACGGCTCCGACGGCACCGCCGTCAGGCGGCGCTCCTCCTTCCCGGAAAGCAGCGCCGAGTGCAGGGCGTGGAAAACGAGGCGATAGGCCGTGCCCGAGTCGGCGAAGCGAACCTGCGTCTTGGCGGGAGAGACGTTGACATCCACGGCGCCCGGCTCCGCGGTCATGTAGAGGAAGAGCGCCGGATGCCGATTGGTCCGGATCGCCTCGCGCGAGGCCTGGCCAATCGCGCGCGCGAGGGCGCGGTCCTCGACGGGCCGCCCGTTGACGAAGAGATACTGATTGCGCCGCGACGCAAACGTCACCGAGCCGCGGGTCGTGTAACCCGAGAGGCGCAGCCCTCCCGCTCTCGCCTCGAACTCCACCAGGTCCCCCAGCGTCTCGCGCCCGAAGATCTGCAGGATCCGCGCCGCGCGGTCCACTGCCGCCGGGGCGTCCAGGATCTGCCGATCCTTCGAGCGGACGAAAAACGCGACCGAGGGGCTGGCGAGCGCCGCCTTCGTCACGGCGACGGCGGCGGCCCGTCCCTCGGCTTCCGGCGAGGAAAGAAACTTGCGCCGCGCGGGCGTGCGCGCGAAGAGGCCCTCGACGAGCGCATCCGTGCCGCGCGGGCGGGCGGCCGGCTCCTCGGACGGGGACCCGCCATACTCGGACCACAGACGCAGCGCTTCGGCCGAGGCGCCGTCGGAGGTCGTGAGCTGGAAGCGCGAGACCGAGGCGATCGACGGCAGCGCCTCGCCCCGGAAGCCGTAGCTCGCCACGCTGACGAGGTCCCGGTCGGAGGAGATCTTCGAGGTCGCGTGCCGCTCGAGGGAGAGGCGCGCGTCCTCCGCCGACATGCCGCTGCCGTCGTCGCGGACGAGGATGCGCTCGATCCCGCCCCCGTCGATCTCGACCTCGATGCGCGAGGCGCCAGCGTCGAGCGCGTTCTCGATCAGCTCTTTGACGACCGAGGCGGGCCGCTCGACCACCTCTCCGGCGGCGATCCGGTCGATCACCTCCCCGGCGAGACGGTGGATCCTCGGCATGAGCGATCAGTCTATCGGAGGCGTCACCCGGGAGGCACAGAACAGGTGGCGCCGGACCGCCGGGCGAGGCGGGACGAGCGGATCGAACCGGGGAACGTCTCCTTCGGTCTGCGGTGACGCGGCCTCGCCTCGCCCGCCCCGGGGCCCTATTCTTCGTCTTGCGTGGCCCGCCAGCTCTTGTCCGGGTTGTAGCGCGTGATCGTTGGAGCGATCTTCGAGGTTTCCGGCCCGAGATCCTTCTGGTACACGATGCCGTCGTAGTTGACGATGAACGTCTGGACGCCCGTGACCTCGTAATGGGCGGGCCACGCCAGCATCGCGAAGCCGCCGATCATCGCGCCGTTGACGATGTAGTTGCGCGCGCCGAGCGGCGCCGCGGGGCCCTGCGCCGTCAGGATTCGGAAGAAATAGCCGTTGTAGGGCTCCGTCTTGCTCTTGTGGCCCTCGGCGAGCGCCTTGGCGATCAGGTCTCCGATCGGGCCCCCCGGACTGCCATCCTCGTTCTTCCAGAAGAGGCCATCGTGCTTGCCGGGAGTGCTGATCGACCTCTGCGCGTACTGCAGCATCCCCGCGCCGTCGTGGTCCTCCTGCGCATACTCCACCTGAGCATCCACGTATCCGCGAAGCAGGGCGATCGCGTCGAGCTCGTTACCCCCGATGCGCCGGGTGAGGATCTCCTCGCGGCCCTGCTTCGAATCGAAGCGCCACTTTCCGCCCTTCTCGACGATCGGGATCGGGGTCGGCCATTCGTCCGCACCGACGGAGAGGGTCGCTCGTTTCGGGTTGGAGGGATCGGTGGACACCTGCATTTTCTCGCGGGCCTTCTGCGCGAACCTCGCCCGGTCGTTCTTGTCCCGCACGGCATCTCCCGAGGAGACGAGGTCCTTGCCGTCGGGCCCGAAGATCTCGAGCATCGCGGCCACGTCGTCCTTCTCGGCGGCGGAAACCGCCGCCTCGGCGGCCTGTTGCGGGGTGTCGAAGGTCCTCTGTTTGACCGGCGCGGTAGCCCCTCGGAGGGGGAATGCGAGCAAACAAGTGGACGCCATCGCGAACGCCGTCACGAAACGTCCCGCCGGGAAAGCATTGTGCGCTGATTTGTGGCTCATGTTCTTTTCCTCACTCCGCGCGGCTATCGCCGGCGGCCCCCGCCGCCTCTCGACGCGCCGCCCGCGTGGGAGGACATGCTCGACGAGCCCCGCGCACTGCTCGCGCGGGCGCGATCGCCGCTCTGAGATCCTCCGAAGGCGCTGCTGCCGCCGGCGCGGCTGCTCGGCGAGACGTCGCGGTTGCCGACCTTGCTTCCGCTCGCTCCCCCTCCGCCTCGGTTCGCGCTCATGTTGCTCGCACCGCCCCCGGCGCTCCGATTTCCGAGGTTCTGGCTCTGGCCCTGGCGCGCCTGCGCCTGTCGAGTCGACGCCGAATCGCCGCGGGCTCCGCCGCCGTACTTGCTGGCCGTCGCCTTGTCCTGGTACGGAACGCCGCCTCGATGCTGAGCGTTGTGCTGCCAGTTGGTGTTTCCACTGCGGTTGATGTTGTTGGTGTTGATGTTGTTGTTGCGGACGAAGGTGTTGTTGTTGTTGATCGTGATGTTGGTGTTTCCGTGGCCCCATCCGCAGCCCCAGCCCCATCCGCCGCTGATCGCCGCGCCGACTGCGATCCCGACGCCGAAGGAGACGAAGGCCGCCCCGGCGTAGTACGGCGGGTAGTACATCGGAGGGTAGGGGTAGTACATCGGTCCCCAGATGACGGTAGGGCTGTAGGTCGGCACGTAGACGACCTGCGTGCTCGCCGGCTGGATCACGATGACCGTCTGCGACTCCACTGTCTTCGTTTCCACCTTCTGCTGGTCGCTCGACTCGAGCTTGCCCGCCTGCTTCGCCTTCGCGCGCAGACGCTGCACCGAATCCATTACGTCATCCTGCTGCGCGAGAAACGCGTTGCCGAGATCGGTCGTCCACTTCACGTTCTCGCTCATCCGCTTCACGACGTCGGGAAGGGTGACCATGGCCTGGACGCTCGGATCCCAATCCTGCTTCTGCGCGGCCTTCGTGAGGTCGTCTCCCTTGAGGTTGCTGTTCTTTCCCAGCCACTGCTGGGCTTGGACGATGTCGAGCGGATAGGTGGAAGCCACCAGAACCTGGCTCAGAAGAGGATCCGGATACAACGCGATCGGGGCGACCAAGGCGTCCAGCTGATCATTGGAGAGCTTGGGCGCCTGTTGCTCGGCGGCCGGGGCCTGACCCGCCGCCGGTTGCGCGGGCGGCGCGTCCTGCGCGAACACCAGAGTATCGGCGGGAACGAGCAGGAGCGTGCAGAGGACGGCGACAAGACTTCGGACGGTCCTTGCCCGAAGTCTCGCGCGAAACAGTTGAATCGTCATGGCTGTTTTCACCCCTTCCGCGCCGGCCTTTCGCCTGGCGAAGCGACGTTCCGGCCGAGGAAGAAACCTACCACAGTGAGGACGACGTGGGCCTACGGGCGCGAGTACACGACCTTCCCGCCGACCACGGTCCTCTCAACTTCGATCTTCTGGATTTCCTCCGGCGGCGAAGCCAAGGGGTCGGCCGAGAGAACGACGAAGTCGGCGAGCTTGCCCGGTTCGAGCGTTCCCTTGAGATTCTCCTCGAAGGCGGCGTAGGCCGCGCCGGCCGTGTAGGCTGAGAGCGCCTCGGCGACGGTGATCTTCTGCTCGGGGTACCAACCGCCCGGGTTCCTGCCGTCGATCGTGCGGCGCGTGACCGCAGCGTCGACGCCCTGCATCGGCGCGAGCGGCGCGACGTCCCAGTCGGAGCCGAAGGCGAGCCGCGCCTTCGCGTCCAGAAGAGAGCGAAAGGCGTAGGTCCCCCGACAGCGGACCGCGCCGATCCGCTTCTCGGCCCACCGGCCGTCGTCGATCGCGTGGTACGGCTGCATCGAAGCGATGACGCCGAGCCTCGCGAAGCGCGGAATGTCGGCCGGCCGCAGGTGCTGGGCGTGCTCGATGCGAAAGCGCCGGTCCTTCGGGCCGTTGGACTTTTCGACGCGCTCGTACAGGTCCAGGATCTCCGCATTCGCGCGGTCGCCGATGGCGTGGATCTCGACCTGCAACCCCGCCCGGTCCGCGGCCGCGACGCGCTCCTCCATCCTCGCCAGCGGAATCGCCTCGGCGGCGTAGACGCCGGAGGTCTTCCGATCGTCCGTATAGGGCTCGTAGAAGAGGGCCGTCGTCGAGCCGAGCGAGCCGTCGGCGTAGCCCTTGACGCCTCCGACGCGCAGCCACTCGTCGTTGCCCATCGACGCCCGCCGGTCGCGCGCCTTCTCCCATTGCGAGAGCGGCAGCCGGTAGCTCACGCGCACGGTCAACTCTCCCGTTTTGCGCAGCCTCGCCCAGGCGTCGAGGTCGTCGGGACCCCCCGGCAGATCCTGCACCGACGTCACGCCCACGCGCGCCGCTTCCTTCATCGCCGCCCGCAGGGCTTCGTCGAGCTCCGCCGGCGTGCGCGCCGGTCGAACGGCGGCGATCGCGTCCATCGCCGCGTCCTTGAGAATGCCGGTCGGCTCGCCCCCGGCGTCGCGCACGATCACGCCGCCCGGCGGGTCGGGCGTGTCGCGCGTAATCTTCGCGAGCTTCAAGGCCAGGCTGTTACAGACCATCATGTGCCCGTCCTGGCGAGACAGGCAGGCCGGGCGGTCGCCGGTTGCCGGATCGAGCAGCGCCCGGGTCGGCAGGCGCGGCGGGGTCCATTGCTCGTGGTCCCAGGCGCCGTCGGTCAGCCACGCGCCCGGCGGCCGCGACCTGGCGAACTCCGCGAGCCGCCGCGTGAAATCCGCTTCGTCCTTGGTGTGGCGCAGGTCGAGCGCGAGCAGGTTGAAGCCGCCCATCGTCATGTGCGTGTGGGCGTCGATCAGGCCCGGCAGCACGCGCCGGCCCCCGGCGTCGATCACCACCGTCTTCGGACCCTTCCGGCGAGAAACCTCGGCGTCCGTCCCGACGGCCGCGATCCGGCCGTCCCGCACGTAGAGCGCCTGCGCCTCGGGACGGGCCCGGTCGCCCGTCCAGATCTTCGCGGACAGCAGGATCAGATCCGCTTCGCCACGCTCCGACGCTTTGGAGGCGCCGGCCGGCGGGCTGACGACTCCGAGGCCCAAGACGAGACCCACGAACGCCATCATGACCCGGAGGATAGCGCGGCTTGCGACCGGCCTCAGTTCTACTGTCTCAAGAGGTCGTTCACAGGGAATGCCCCTCACCCCTGCCGGCCGCTCGCTGCGCGAGACGCGGCCTTCGGCCGCGGCCGGCACTGAAGTGTGGCGAGGGGAAACCCCTCGCGCTCCCCCTCTCCCGCCGGGAGAGGGGGTGGAGTTCTGATGTCCGCCGGGCCTATGCCGTCGAGGAAATCCCGCTCTTGCCCTCCGACATCGCCGCCCGCGCGGCTGCCAGGCGCGCCACGGGCACGCGGTAGGGAGAGCAGGACACGTAGTCGAGGCCGGTCGCATGAAAGAACTCGATCGAGCGGGGGTCGCCCCCGTGCTCGCCGCAGACGCCGACCTTCAGCTTCGGGTTCGTTTCCCGGCCCCGCTTCGTGGCGATCGCCACGAGCTCCCCCACCCCCGCCTGGTCGAGGCTGACGAACGGATCCTCGGGCAGGATCCCCTTGTCGATGTACGCCGGCAGGAATGAGGCCGCGTCGTCGCGCGAGTAACCGAACGTCATCTGCGTCAGGTCGTTGGTCCCGAAGGAGAAGAAGTCGGCTGTCTGCGCGATCCGCGCCGCCTGCAAGGCCGCGCGCGGGATCTCGATCATCGTGCCTGTCTTGTATGGCACCGGCTGCCCCGTCTCTCGCGAGACGATCTCTGCCGTCTCGTCCACGAGCGCCTTCAAGCGGACGAACTCCGCCTCGGTCCCGATGAGCGGGATCATGATCTCCGGGTTGGGCTTGCCGCCTCGGCGCACGACCTCGGCCACGGCTTCGAAGATCGCGCGCACCTGCGTTTCGTAGATCTCCGGGTGCGTGATGCCGAGGCGGCAGCCGCGGTGCCCGAGCATGGGATTCAACTCGTGGAGCTGGCGGACCCGCTCACCGAGCCTTTCCACGGAAACCTTCAGGTCCGCCGCGGTCTTCGCGAGCGCGCCCTCCTCGTTGGGCAGGAACTCGTGGAGCGGCGGATCGAGCAGCCGGATCGTGACCGGCCGCTCCCCCATCTCCCGGAAGATGCCGACGAAGTCCTGCCGCTGCATCGGGAGAATCTTCGCGAGCGCCGCGCGGCGTCCGTCGACGGTCTCGGCCAGAATCATCTCGCGCACCGCGAGAATGCGCTTCTCCTCGAAGAACATGTGCTCGGTGCGGCAGAGGCCGATCCCCTCCGCTCCAAAAACGACCGCGACGCGGGCATCGGTCGGTGTGTCGGCGTTGGCGCGGACTCCCAGGCGCCGGCGCTTGTCGGCCCACGTCAGGATCCGGTCGAATGACCGGAAGACGGCGGACTCTTCCGGGGCCAGCGTCTTCTCGAGGGCGACCTGAAGGACCTCCGACGGCCGCGTCGGAAGCTGTCCCAGGATCACTTCCCCGGTCGTGCCGTCGATCGAGATCCAGTCGCCCTCCGACGCCTTGAGACCCTTGGCGCGCACTTCATGGCGCGCGTCGTCGACCGTGATCTCGCCGGCGCCCACGACGCAGGTCTTCCCCATGCCGCGTGCGACGACGGCCGCGTGCGACGTCGCGCCCCCGCGCGTCGTGAGGATCCCCGCGGCAGCGTGCATCCCCGCGATGTCCTCGGGCGAGGTCTCTTCTCGAACCAAGACCACCGCCTTTCCCTCCGCGGCCATCGCGACGGCGCGCGGAGCCGTGAGCGCGATCCGGCCGGACGCGGCGCCGGGCCCTGCGGGCAGCCCCTTGCCCAAGAGGCGATTCGCCTTCATTGCGGCGCTCTTCTCCTTCAGGTCGAACACCGGCGCGAGCAACTGCACGAGCTGCTCCGGCTCCACCCTCAAGAGCGCCTCCTCTTCCGTGATGAGCCCCTCGTCCACCATCTCGGTCGCAACGCGCACCGCGGCAAAGCCCGTGCGCTTGCCGTTTCGCGTCTGGAGCAGGTACAGCCGCCCGTCCTCGATCGTGAACTCGAGATCCTGCATGTCGCGGAAACGCTTCTCCAGCCGGTCGCGCACGCGCTGTAATCCGGCGTACGCCTCGGGCATCGTCTCCTCGAGCGAGACGCCCGAGCCGTCGGCATTCAAAGGGCGCGGCGTCCGGATGCCCGCCACGACGTCCTCCCCCTGCGCGTTTGGCAGGAACTCGCCGTAGAACTTCTTCTCGCCGGTCGAAGGATCGCGCGTGAAGGCGACCCCCGTCGCGGACGACTCCCCGCGATTGCCGAAGACCATCGCCTGCACGTTGACGGCCGTGCCCCAGTCGTCGGGGATGCGGTGGAGCTTACGGTAGGTCTTGGCGCGCTCGTTGTCCCAGGACTTGAAGACCGCGCCGATGGCGCCCCAGAGCTGCTCCCGCGGGTCGTCCGGGAAGGCCTGACCCGTCTGTTCGCGCACGACCGCTTCGTTCGACCGAACGACGTCCGCCAGATCTTCGGCGGTCAGGTCCGTGTCGGAGGCGGCGCCGCGCGCCTTCTTCTTCGACGTCAGGATCTCCTCGAAGTGGTGCCGCGGCACGCGCAAGACGACGTTGGAGTACATCTCGAGGAAGCGACGTCGGCAGTCGAGCGCGAAGCGCTCGCCCAGAACCGCGGCCAGGCCCGGCAGCGTCTTCGAAGTCAGGCCGAGGTTCAGGATCGTGTCCATCATGCCGGGCATGGAGGAGCGCGCCCCGGAGCGGACCGAGACGAGCAGCGGATCCTTCGGGTCCCCGAAGCGCTTGCCCGCCGATTGCTCGACGCGCGAGAGCGCCGCGTCCACTTCCCCCCGCACGCCGTCGAGCGCGACGCCCCGCGTGTAGTCGGCACAGACGGAGGTGTCGATCGTGAACCCCGGCGGAACCGGGATCCCGAGTGCCGTCATCTCGGCCAGGCCCGAGCCCTTGCCGCCCAGCGCTTCCTTGCCCAACCCCGCCCCCTCGGCCACACCGTCGCCGAAGAAAAAGACCTTCTTCATTTTTCCACCACGATCTCCGAAAAATCCGCCAGCCGCGAGAACTCCTTCTGAATCGCCCCGAGCAGGGCCAGCCGGTTGTGCCGGAGCTCCGGTTCGGGACAGTTGACCAGTACCTCGACGAAGAACCGATCGAGCGACGGCGCGATCGACGCGATCGTCTCCATGGCCGCGCGGTAGCGGCGGGCGGAGGCGAGCTCCTCGACCGCTTGCCGCGCCTGCAGGAAGTCGGCGGCGAGCTGCCGCTCCGCCTCTTCACGGTAGAGGCCGGCGTCGGGCGAATCCGCCTTCTCCTCACCCAGGATGTTTCGGATTCGCTTCGAGGCGAGGATCATGGACCGGAAGTCCATCTTGCGACGCGCCTCCGAGAGCGCCGACGCGCGGTCCGCCGCGTCCGCGAAGTCCCAGGCGCCCGCGCCCACCACCGCCGAGATCTCGTCGTGCGTGTGGCCCCGCCGCTCGAGAAGGTTCCGAAGGCGCTCCGCGAAGAACTTCTCCAGCTCCGACAACGCGACGTCCGTCCCCGCCCCCGGCAGGTCGCCCGGATACTGCGAGAGCGCCTGCTCGGCAATCGGCTTCCAGTCGAGCCGCCATTGGCGCCCGGTCACGATCGAGACGATTCCGAAGGCGGCCCGGCGCAGGCCGTACGGGTCGCGCGATCCCGTGGGAACCAAGCCCAGGCGGAAGAGCCCGCCGAGGGTATCGAAGCGGTCGGCCACCGCGAGAATCGCCCCGGCAGCCTCGCGCGGCGGTTCGTCGGCTCCGCTGGCCGGGCGGTAATGGTCGTAGATCGATCTCCAGACGGGCTCGGGATGCCCTTCGAGCCGAGCGTAGATGCCGCCGACGACGCCCTGAAGGGCGGTGAACTCCCGGACCATGCGCGTCGTCAGGTCCACCTTGGAAAGGCGGGCCGCCTTCGTGACCGGGTCGACCAGGTCCGGCCGCCCGATGACGTGAGCGATCGTCTCGGCCAGTTTCTCCACGCGCTCGGTCTTCTGGCGATAGTCGCCGAGCCGGTCCTGGAAGGAGAGACGCGAAAGCTCCGGCAAGCGCGACTCGAGCGTCCGGCGCCGGTCCTCCTCGAAGAAGAACCGCGCGTCGGCCAGCCGGGCGTTGAGAACCCACTCGTTGCCCTTGGCGATCAGGCCCCGGCGATCCTCGGCGTTGTCCATGACGGCGATGAAATGCGGCAGGAGTCCCGCCGGTCCGCGCACGGGTAGGTATTTCTGGTGCGTGCGCATCGCCGTCGTGGTGATTTCCTCAGGCAGCTCCAGAAACTCCGGTGCGAAGGAGCCGCAAACGACCCCGGGGCACTCGACCAGATCGGCCAGCGTGGCGGCGAGGTCCGATTCCGATTCGATCGAGCCGTTCACGGCCGAGGCGAGCTCCCGGGCACCCTCCAGGATTCGAATCCGGCGCTCTTCGCTGTCGGGCTCGACGTGCGCCGTGCGGAGCTTCTGCAGATAGTCGTCGGGCCCCGAGACGCGGATGCCGAGCTCGGAAAGGACCGGATGGCCGACCGTGCGAGCCCCGGACGCGACACCCGAGAGCTCCATCGGCACGACCTGGCCGCCGAAGACGGCGACGACGCCCCGCACCGGACGGACGAAAGAGCGCCCTCCGTCTCCCCAGCGCATGGTCTTGGGGAATGTCATGCTCGAGACGGCCCGCGGGACCACGGCAGCGAGCACGTCCACCGTCTTCTTGCCCGGCACCGTCCGGCGCGCGGCGACGGTCGGCCCTCGCGGAGAATCCACGACGACCAATTCCGAGACCTGAACCTCTTGCGCCCGCGCGAAGCCTCTGGCCGCCCCGGTGGGGTGGCCGTCGCCGTCGAAAGCCACGGAAGCCGGGGGACCCAGCACTTCCGAATACCGGTCCTCCTGCTTTTCAGGCAGGCCGCGGAGAATGAGGATCAGCCGCCGGGGCGTGCCGTAGGACTCGGTCACCGCCGCCGCGAACCCTTCTTCTCCGAGGCCCTGTCCCACCAGGCGCGCGAGGTCCCGCCGCGCCGTCGCGACAACGGGCGCCGGGATCTCTTCCGTCCGGATCTCGAGAAGAAAGTCGTGTGTCGTCATACCGGAACCAGGGCCCGCCGCTCCACGCCCGTCCCCTCCGCTCACACCGCGGCGGGCTCGGGCTCCATCGGCTGGCCAGCCTTCTCGCGTGCGGCGAGATACTCGCGGGCGCAAGCGCAGGCCAGGTCCCGGACCCGGCGGATCCAGCCCACGCGGTCGGTTGCGGAGACCGCGCCGCGGGCGTCGAGAACGTTGAAGAGGTGCGAGCACTGCAGGGTCGCCTCATAGGCCGGCAGCACGAGGCCGGCCGCGAGGCATTCTTGGGCCTCCTGCTCGTATTGGTCGAGCAACATCGCCGTCCGCTCGGTGTTCGCCGCTTCAAAGTAGTACTTCGACATCTCGTACTCCTCGGCGCGCCGCACCTGCCCGTACGTCGTTTGTGAATTCCATCGGATGTCGTAGATCGAGTTGACCTTCGAGAGGAACATCGCGATCCGCTCCAGCCCATAGGTGATCTCCGCGGAAACCGGCGAGAGGTCGAGGCCGCCCGCCTGCTGGAAGTACGTGAACTGCGTGATCTCCATGCCGTCCATGACGACCTGCCAGCCCACTCCCCAGGCGCCGAGCGTCGGCGACTCCCAGTTGTCCTCCTCGAAGCGGATGTCGTGCTCGGCGCGGTCGATCCCGAGCCGGTCCAGGCTCCGGAGATACAGCTCCTGCACGTCGTCGGGCGAGGGTTTGAGCACCACCTGAAGCTGCAGATGTTTGCCGAGGCGAAAAGGGTTCTCGCCGTAGCGCCCGTCGGCCGGCCGCCGCGAGGGCTGCACATAGGCGCACCGCCACGGGTCGGGGCCGAGCACCTTGAGAAACGTCGCCGGGTGCATCGTGCCCGCGCCCATCGGCTGGTCGTAAGGCTGCTCGATGAGGCAGCCCTGTTCCTCCCAGTAGGAGGACAGCTCGAAGACGAGTTTCTGCAGCGTGAGCATGTGTTTACAGTGTATCCGAGTCAGTCGGCCGACGTCAGCCGGTTGACCGCCGTTCGCCGGTCAGAACGCGACGGCAGCCGCGTCCTCTCGTGGGCCTCTACCCAACCCGAGCCGAGGATGCCCTCGCTTTCTCAAATCGAACGAGACGCATCGGAAAGACGGCCCGCGCCTTCAAACTCCTCCAGCAGCCGATCGACGACGTCGGCTGTCCGGAAGCGTCCGGCCTCTCCCTGACTCAGTTCCGACAACCGCCGACGGCGAGCCCGATCACCCAATACCTCTTCCAGTGCCGCGGCAAGGGCGGAGGCATTCCCGCAGGGAAAGTAGGCAGCCGTCTCTCGTGCGATGTGGCGGTGCCCAGGCGTGTCCGATAGGAGAACGGGTAAGCCAGAGGAAAGTGCTTCGAGAACCGGTAGGCCAAACCCCTCTTCACGGTGGGAGGGCCCGATGAGGAGGTCTGCCGACCGGTAGGCGGCGGACATCTCACGCGGAAGAAGACGGACGTTGTAATCGGCGGCCAGTCCGAAGGCGGCCTCCTCCTCAGAGAGCGGGAACGTCGAGATTCGCCGGAGTCGGAACTTCAATCCACGAGCCCGCGCTGACCGAAGGGCCTCGAGCGTTTCCCGGATGCCCTTCACGTCCGCCTCGAACGGGCCCACCAGCAGAATCGTGGGGAGCTCGGAGTCAAATTGGCGGTCGGCGGCCGGAGGAAACACCGAGGAATCGAAGGCTTGTCCTACAAACGCTACTGGGCGGTAGCCCTCCTCTTCCAGCCGCTCAACCACATGAGGCGAAATCGCGAGCTTTCGAGTGGGCAACGCGTATGCGGCGCGAATCTCTTCCCTCCGATCGGCATAGAAACTGAGGTCTGCCTCATATCCCTGGCAGAGGTGAAAGACGGGTCCGCGAGCCCTTCCGACCGCGGGCGTAACCGTCGTCCAGAACGTCGCCATACAAACATCCGCCCGAGAAAGAGCCTGAGAACGGGCGAACTCCGACTCCTCCCACTTGGCTTCCTTCAGCGGGAACCAGCTGGGTGGCGGACTCGGGGAAACAAGTGTGACTCGCACGCCTCTCCGCGCGAGCCCCTCCGCCTGCTGAAAGATCACGCGCTGCCCGCCGGAAATGCCGCTTTCCGGAACGAGATAGGCGACCTCCACTAGAGAATCCCTCGAGCTTCCTTGAAGAGTGTGTCGTGCGGCGCAGACTTCTCCGCCTCGGGCCGTCCGTTGGAGTAGTAGTAGAGGGAAATCGACTTTCGGGTCATGCCCTCCGGACAGCCGAGAGGCCTCGGGTGGCCGTGGTACGAGGAGTCGGTCGTCGCGAAGATGACCGTCCGATTGAACAGGGGAAGGATCGACGCTTCCGGCCGGTTCAAGCCGCGGTCCCAGAGCTCCAGGTTTCCGCCGTATTCCTCCCGCCACTCTTTGTTCAAGTAGACGAGCATGTTCAGACGCCGGTCGAGCTTGAGCTTCGGGTGCCAGTTGAAGTCGGCATGCACCTCCAGGAAGCCCCCGCGAGGGATCTGATGCAGTCCGCCGCCGCCGAAGTACGGGTCGGGAATGAGACCATCGATACTCGTGAGCCGCTCCAAGAACTCGAGCATCGGTGCTGAATTCATGGCCGAAAGAAAGCGGGCAATCGGCCCGTCCGCCTGGAGCATTCGAAGGGGGCTTCCGAGCTTCTTCTCCCGTGAGTTGTCGAACCGGCGCCAGTCATCGCGTTCGGGCGAAGGAAACACGGCCAGAACACCCTCCAGGACCTCGTCCGGAAAAAGCCGGTCGACGACGACATGCGGAAACGGCGAGGCCGAGCGAAACGCGTCTCGAAGGGATTCCGGATCGGCGTTGAGTTCCATCGCGAGCGTCGTGAACCCTTCTATGGCGCGACCCCTCGCCGCTCCCAGCGGAACCGGGTCGCGACGCGAGAGTCCATGGTCAACTCGGGCGAGTAGGTCACCCAACCCGTCGGCGACTCGTAGCGTAACATCAGAGTCACGGGCCCGGGCCGCAGGCGGTAGCCGTCGCGGCGAGCCACGGGGAACGATTCAATCCCTCTCCGGCGGATGAGGCAATACTTGCCCGTCTCATACGGCCCCAGCGTCCAGAACACAACGCCCTCGGAGAACTCGAACCTGGCCCAGAGAGGCGCCCTCCCCCGCGAGCCGGTGCAGTAGGAAGGCGCAGCCGCGAGCGCTTCCGCCGTCACGTCGCGGACCCGCCCGGCGGATTCGTCGTATTCCCAAATCCGGCCCGACGGCGTTCGGCCGCCACAGAGATAAATGTCGTCCGCGAACCAGCCGGAGCCCCGGGGCCGGCGGAGCTGCTCTTCCTTGAGCCACAGGATCTCGTTCATCGCCGCGGCGGGAATGCTCGGGTGGCGAAGCAGGCCGCTAGACTCCATCGAAACGAAAAACCGCCCCTCCTCGCTCATTCTCATGACTTGCTCGAACTGACGACGCCATTCGATCCGATTCCCGCACAGGCTTGCTACCGCCGTCACCCCGAGCAGAAGCACGCCGGCCATCCGTTCCGCGGACGTCCCGCTCGCCAGCCGCGCGCAACCGGAAAGAAATACGGCGATGATCAGAACCCAGAGGAGGGCTCCGAACCGCGCACCCACCGCCTTCGAGACGGGAACGATGGGAGCGAGAAGAAGCGCCGCCGAGCCCAGGATCAAGCCCAGCCCGCGAGGGCGGCGCCGCAAGTGCCAAACGATCCCCGCGATCAAAGCGCTCAGAAGCACGAGGTTCCAGAAAAGAGAAGCCGACAACAGCGTGGCCCCGACCCTGCCCGGCAGGCGGAAGATCAGGCCCAACAGCTCTCCGCGTCGGATTGCCCAGCCATACCCGCCGAAGAAGGTGCCGATCATCGCGTGCCGCCACGCGAGATAGGCGACGAGCGCGATCGCGTGAGGACGAAGACGCCGTAGCCTCGAGCCCAGAGGGCCCTCGGGCAGCAGAACGAGAAGGCCGAGAAGCGGAACGTACACTTCCTTCGCGAGCATGGCGAGGCCGTAGAAGACTGCGGAGAGGACCCATGCAGACGCCTTCTGCGCACCGCGCAACGACTCGACGAAGAACCACACCGCCAGCGCCGCCAGAACGAA
>JBGPCK010000033.1:0-26778 GCA_041481715.1 Thermoanaerobaculia bacterium
GCGCGAGATTACGCGTCGGAGAGGCGGCGGGCGGGCTCTTGATCGGTCTCGGGCTCGAGCGCCACCACGTCGTCGGCGGGCACGGGGCGCAGGCGGGACGCGACGGTGACGACGCGAGCGGGCTCGTCGGCCTTCGCTGCCTCTTCGGTGAACGGGATCTCGATCGTCACCCGGCAACCGCCGGCCGGACTGTTGCCGAGCTCGAACACGTGCCGGCCCGGATAAAGCGTCTCGAGCCGCTGCCGCGTGTTTCGCACCCCGATCCCGCTCTGTCGCGCGCCGCCGGTCGAAGGGATGCCCGGTCCGTTGTCCTCGATTTGCAGCACCAGCCTCTCCCCTTCATGGACCGCTCGGATCCGGATCACGCCCCGCCCAGCCCTTCCGTGCATGCCGTGCTTGATCGCATTCTCGACCAGCGGCTGCAGCAGGAAGCTCGCCACGTCGGCGTAGCGAACGGCCGGATCCACTTCGAAGACGACGTCGAGGCGATCGCGGAAACGCATGCGCTCGATGCCGAGGTAGAGCTCCAGAATCGAAAGCTCTCGCTCGAGGGTCACGATCTGGCCGGGATCGGTCTCGAGGCTCGCCCGCAGCAGGTCGCCCAGGCGCTCGACCATACGTCTCGCGCGCGAAGAGTCTTTGCCGATCAGGGCCAGGATCGAGTTCAGGGTATTGGCGAGGAAGTGCGGACGCAGCTGCGCCTGCAGCGCGTTCAGCTTCGCCTCCGCCAGAGCGCTGCGGAACCATTCGCGCGCCTCGATCTGCCGCACGCGCAGGCGATGTCCCGCGAACCCGGCGAGGAAGACTCCGAGAATCGCCAGGGAAAGGAACCAGGCGGTCTGGTAGAAGCGCGGATCGAGCCGGACCGGAAGCGTTGCGCCGGTCTTGTTCCACACGCCGTCCTCGTTGCAGGCCATGACGCTGAAGCGATAGCGGCCCGGGGGCAGATGCGTGTAGTAGGCCGTCCGTCGCGCCCCGGCCTCGACCCATTGGGCGTCGCTTCCCTCGAGGCGATAGCGGAAGCGAACCGCCGTCGGGTTGGCGTAGTTGAACGCCGTGTATCGAAACTCCAGATCGTTCTTGCCGGGCGCAAGCTCTACTCCCGCACCGGCCGTCTCGACCGTCTCCCCGGCCGTCAGGACTTCTTCGATCACCACCGCCGGAGGCACGCGGTTCAACTCGATGCGGGTCGGATCCGCCATGGCGAGCCCTTTGACGGTGGCGAACCAGAGACGGCCGTCGCGGCTCCGGAACGCGCCATGTTGAGCGTTGTTGCACTCGGCGCCGCGCATGCCGTTGGCGGTGTTGATGGCGACCGGATGGATCCGGGGACCCCCATCCGCCGCGGCGGCGAGCTCGGAGAGGCCCACCCGGAAGATTCCGCGGTTGCTGGTGAGCCAGAGGGAGCCGCGCCCATCTTCGAGGACGCGCTGGACCGCGTCGTACATCAGCCCTTCGTTCTGCCGGTACGTCGTGAATTTGCCGTCACGAAAACTCGAGAGACCTCCGCGCGTCGAAAACCAGTGCGTCCCGTCGGCGCCCTGATAAATCGAAATGACGATGTCGTGCGCCAGGCCGTCCCGCGTCGTGAAGGTCTGAAAGACCCCGTCGTGCAGGCGAGCCACGCCGCCTCCGAAGGTTCCGAACCAGACGTCACCCTCGCGGTCCTGGTAGATCGAAAAGATCTGCTCGCTCGGCAAGCCATCCCGGACGTGATAAGCACGGAACTTTCCATCCTTGAAGAACGCCACGCCGGAGGCCACCGTTCCGATCCAGATTCCTCCGCGCCGGTCCGCGCACAAGGTAATGATCCAGTTGCCGGGCAGGCCTTCCGCAAACGTGTAGCGCTTCATGCGCCCTTCGTGGAGACGCACGAGCCCCGCCCCCTGCGTGCCGATCCAGAGGTCTCCGCTCGTGTCCTGATCCATGGAAAGCGCGATGTTCCCAAGCTGCGTGTATCGCTCGAAGGTCGACTCTCCCGGCCGCAGACGGTCGACGCTTCCGTCGGCTCCCCCAACCCAGAGCGTGCCGCCGCGATCCTCGAAGACCGTCCAGATCTTGTCGTCGGACAGGCCTTCTCGCCGTGTGTAGTTGACGACCCGTTGGCTCTTGAAGCGGTTCAAGCCCCCGTCGGTCGTTCCGATCCAGAGACTGCCCTCGTGGTCTTCGTAGATCGAGAGCACGCGGTTGGAGGAGAGACCATTGGCCGTCGTGTATCGCGTGAACGCTCCGTCTCGGAAGCGGAAGAGGCCGCCGCCCGTGCCGATCCAGAGCGTCCCCTGCCGATCCCGGTACAGGGCGCCGGGGAGAGTTTGCGACAGGCCATCGCCTTCGCCGTCGACCGGCCGGCTCGAGAGTCCTTCGGACTGCCCGTAGAGCCGCGTCGAGCCCTCGCGGAATCGGACCAGTCCCCGCGAGGTTCCGATCCAGAGCCCTCCCTCGCCATCCCCGGTGATCGAGAGCGGCGCGGCGGGAAAGCCGTCCCGAACAAGGTGCAGCTCGAGCTCCCCGTCGTGCAGACAGGCGAGCGCGTTGGGCAATCCGAACCAGAGGTTGCCGCGCGCGTCCTCATAGAGCGACCGGACGCGGTCTCGCGGGAAGCCGTTCTGCTGCGACAGGATCGTCAGTTTTCCGTCCCGCACACGCGCGAGGCCCACACCCGACCCGATCCAGAGCGTGCCGTCCCGGGTCTCGAGCAGAGAGGAGATCGGCGCGCGCTCGAGATCGGTGCCGGCACCCCATTCTTCGAACCGTCCGTTGCGGCGCCGCGCCAGCCCCGTGACCGTGCCGATCCAGAGGCTGCCGTCGCGCGTCTCGCAGAGCGTCTGGACCCAGTCGTCTTTCAACGCCGGAGTGTTGCGCCCATCGAAGACCGTAAAGCGCACGCCGTCGAAGCGGACCAGACCCTCTTGCGTCCCGAGCCAGAAGTAACCGTCGCGGCTTTGGAGAATGGCTTGGACCGAATTCTGCGGAAGGCCCGAGTCGCTGTCCCAGACGTCGTGTCCGTAGTGACTGGACTCGGTCCCGGGCGAGAGCGCGAGCACATCCCCGGCGAGGCCGCACAGGGCAGCGGCACAGAGCAAGACCGGCCACCGGGCCGACCACCGCCACGACCGGCCGCTGGTCGTCACACGGGTCTCCCTTCGAGCGTCCCCACCCAACCCACGGGAACGCCTGCCTGAATGAGCAAACGGTGCGCCTGAACCAATTCAATCCAACTAGGGACGAACGAACTTAATTGAAGTGCAAACGGATCTTTTAAGGGGACGAAGAGTCGTCCTTGAGAACTGGGCCCTTCAAACGTCTGGAGGTAGATCCAGATTGTCGGATCTCGACCTTGAGATGATGCCAGGCGAAACGAGACTCCATTCGTCCCTTCAACGCCGAACGATTCCAAAAGGGGACGAGTGGCCTGTTTTCGGTGACCAGGGCGCGCCAGCTCGCGGGGGACTCTAAAGGCGGTTCCTGTTGAACTCCTCGGATTTTCCGCGCGGGATGGATAGCGTCTGCCAGCGCGGCCCGGCCCAGTGCTTTGAGAGCAGAACGATCTGCCCGACGTGCTCCGCGTAGTGTGTCAACTGCCGGTTGATTGCCTTCATGACGGAATGCGGCTTCCCGCGAATGAAGATCTCGCGGGCGAGGTCTCCCGGAGCGAGCGGCTCGAGAGCGGCGAACAGAGTTCCCCAGCCCGTCTCCCACCGCTCGAGCAGGCTCTGCCGGGTGTCCGCTTGCTCGATCTCGAACTCCGCGTCACGCCGCCGGTCGGGCTTCTCGCCGTCGGAAGTGAGGAAGTCGGTCCAGCGGGAGCGCAGGTTACCGGCGATGTGCTTGACGATCGCCGCGACGCTGTTGGAGCCCGGGTCGAGCACCGCGAAGAAATCCTCATCGGACACCTGCGCGATGGCTTTCTCGGCCAGACGCTTGAGGCTCCCAAACTCCCGGCGCGCGTCCTCGAGGTAGAAGGCGAGCATGGCGATCATCCTCCAGCCAAGTCAGCTCATCGAGACCGCTGCGAATCGATCCCGGGACTCCTCGTTCCCTCGGAATTACAGGCGGGTGAGAGAGATGCGGCGGTCCCCGGCGCCATCCCACCATCATAGCGTCGGAGCTTCCCCTCGCCCGCCAAGACTGTTGACCTCGCTGCTCTACCGCGGGACTAGAATCCCTCCAAAGCAGGGGGCCCAAGATGCCCGCCCCGGAGACACCCCGTCCCGTCCTCGAGTTGACGTTCGAAGGCTGCGTTCAGGACGCGGAGGAGTACGGCAGCGGCCGCGAGCAAATGGTGTCCCGGCTCTTCTTCTGGATCAAGCGCGCACACGGGGCGCCGGGCAACTACCGGCAGGACCTCGAGCGGCTGTCCGGAAAGCATTTCGCGAAATCGCGGATCGAGCCGCCCGACGGATACACCGGTCCGATGCTCTATGCGGAGCTTCGGCAACCGGTCGGCGATGATTTCGTGACGGGCCGAATCACCGTGGGGCCTCCGGTGGGATACGAGGGTCCCTTCGACCAGTCGGCGTTCGCTCGGGAGGCCGTTGCGTACTTTCGGGACGTGACGAGCGACTCGGGCGCCATGATCCGCGTCGAGGACGGCCGGCCTCTGAAGGGCGGCCTGCGGGAGACCTCGCACGTGCGTTTGCGCAACAACGCGGACGTCTCTCGGCGCACGGTCCGTTTCTAGGCCGACCGGGCCGGTCAAGGGGTCAGGCACGCACTCATGCACTCCTGAAGCCAGGATGCCCCGTTCGCGAAGTTATCGGCCACCCTTCGCGTACTTGTCGTACCACGCGACGTAGCGCTCCAGCCGGTCGCGCAGGTAGCTCGGCTTGCGGATCCCGTGGTACTGCCCCGGGTAGATGACGAGCTGCGTCGGGACGCCGAGGCTGCGAAGCGCCTGATACATCTGCTCGGAGTTCAACAGCGGCACGTTGAAGTCCGCCTCGCCGCAAAGAAAGAGCGTGGGCGTCTTGATGCGATCGGCGTGCAGGAACGGGAAGGAGACTTTGATGAATGTGTCGAAGTTCTTCCACGGCGTCCCGAGCTCCGTCTCGTACTCGCGGATGTACTGGTCGGTGCCGTAACCGGCGAACATGTTGGAGATGCCCGCGCCGCTGGTGGCGGCCTTGAAACGCGTGTCCTGCGCGATCACGTAGTTGGTGAGCATTCCGCCGTAGCTCCAGCCGCCCACGGCGAGCCGCTCGGGGTCCACGATCCCCCGACGTACCGCGTCGTCGACTGCGGCGAGCACGTCCTGGGCGTCCTTGTGCCCCCAGTCGGCCCAGATCGCGAGCGAGAACTTTTCGCCGCGGCCGGAGCTGCCGCGCGGGTTGGCGGCGAGCACGACGTAACCGTTGGCGGCGAGGATCTGCCAGTCGAGGTCGAACGCGATGTTGTGCTGGTCGACCGGGCCCCCATGGAGGCGCAGCAACGCGGGGTATCGGCGCCCGTCCTGGTAGTCGGGAGGCTTGAAGAGCAAACCGTGAATCTCCGTGCCGTCCTTGCTCGGGAAGCTCGTCTCCTCGACGGCGCCGAGCTTGACTTCGGCAAGCCACGCGTCGTTCTGACGGCTCAGGCGCCGCGGCTCGTTCCCCTCGACCGCGAAGACCTCCTCGGGCTGTTGCGGGCTGCTCATCAGAATCGCAACCTTGCCCCCGGACGACGTCGAGACCGCGGAAACGACGCGCCGGCCGCCCACGACGCGCTCGATGGGCCCGCCCGCGGCCGGCACGCGCGCCAGATGCATCGCGCGGTCGTCCTCGACCAGAAACAGGACCGCCGAGCCGTCGGGAGTCCAGCGCGGCGACTGCGTGTTGCGGTCGAGCTCCGCGGTGAGCACGCGCGCCGGGCCTCCGTCGGCCGACACGACGGCGAGATGGCGCGTGGCGTAGTAGATCAGCTTGTCCGGGCCGCCTTGAAAGTACGCGAGCCACTTGCCGTCGGGGCTCCAGGCGAGGCGGCTCTCGATGTCGGGCGCGTTGTCCGACCCCTCGTAGGTCGTGAGCGGACGCTCTTTGACTCCCGCCCGCGGCTCGATCGCGAAGACGTCCCAGTTGTCGGTGCGGTCCATGTCCGGCGCCCGCTTGCTCACGAACGCGATCCGGCCGCCGTCGGGTGACCAGGCCGGCAGAACCTCGTTCGCCCCGCCGGAGGTGAGGGCCTCCGACTTGCGGCTTTCCCGGTCGACCAGGTACAGGTGGGAGCGCCGTTTGGCGAGGTATCCCGTGACGTCTTCCTTGAACTGGAACCGGTCGATGATGATCGGCTTGGCCGTTTTCTTCTTCGAGGTCTCCTTTTCCTTGCCCGCCTCGGGCGCGTCGGGGTCGGGATCCTCGACGACGAGCACGAGCCGCTTGCCGTTCGGCGACCAGTCGTAATCGGTCACGCCGCCCTTGAAATCCGTGATCTTCTCGGCCTCGCCGCCGGCGCGGTTCAACACCCAGAGCTGGTTGACCTCGTTCTCGTCGCCGCGATCCGAGAGAAACGCCAGGTACTTGCCGTCCGGGCTCCAGCGCGGCGTTGTCTCGGAGCCGTTGCTCGTGGTGAGCCGCACCGACTGCTGCCCATCCCAGCTCGTCATCCAGACGTCGCTATCGGCCCGGTCCTCTTTCGGGTCCGGTGTCGAGACCGTGTAGGCGACCCAGGCGCCGTCCGGCGAGAGCTGCGGATCGGCGACCGTGCGCAGCCGCGCCAGGTCGTCGAAGTTGACCGGACGGCGGTCGGCGCCGAGGGCGCCGCCCCGAAAAGCCAGCGTGGACACGAATATTCCGAAGAGGACACGCAGTCGGATGGTCACGAAACCTCCCTTTGGCCGTCAGGTGCGAGATTCGAGGCGGAAATGGCTCGGTGTCGGTCGATCCAGTAACCCCACGGCACGAACAGCCAGCCGGCGAGCGCCGACCAGGCGAGCGCCCGCTCGCTCGGAGGCGGCGGTCCGAAAAGCGCCATGAGCCACATCGCCGGCAGCACGACCAGAAAGCTCCAGAGGGCCCAGGTTCCGACCGCGTCCCTGGCTGTCGTCACGCGCAAGTACACGAATATGCCAAGCGCGTAGAGGCCCCCCTCGGCCGCGAGCGTTCCGGGAAGAGAGTTCCAGAGGGCGAGCCCGACGTAGGGCCCGCGCGGAAACACCGGCATGTCCGGCCGGTGCATGAGCACGTCGAGGAACCAGTGGCTCACGACGCCCGCCGCAAGCACCAGCGCGCCTGCAAGGTATCGGCGCGCGACGAAGTAGATCGCGCCGAAGAGGATCCCCCAGGCCGTCAGCGCAGCCAGGCTGTGGCTGATGGGGTAGTCCCAGAAGTTCAGGCCGCTCATGCGCATCATGCCGGGAACGATGTGAACGTGCTCGATCCCGGCGAGCAGGAGCAGCGGCCACAGCGCGTCGGCCAGCTGGACCGAGAAGAAGAGCGTCCCCAGGGAGATCCTGGGCGCCATCGCCTTGCCGGCCAGTCCGAACCCGAAGTGCCCGACGAACAACGCTGCCTCCGTCGTTTTCCTGCCGCGAAGGTTCGAATGCTCTCATCGGCGTGGCGCCCAACACAAGCGATCCGGTCGGGCTCTCAACGCGCCGGCCGCCGGGAGTATCCTCTGGACTGGAACGCGAAATGCATCGGGATTGTCCGCTTCTCTGGCGGGAGACCCTGGCGGTTCTGGTCCTTTCGGCCGGGGCGCTCGGCGACACGTGCCGAACCCGAGACGGGGCCGCCGCCGCGCGGGAGAAGCCCACCCCTGCGGCACCCGCCGTCGCCGCGCAAGAGAGACCGGCCCCTCCGACGCCCGTGGTCGCCGCGCCTCTCGCCCCGACGTTCGAAGCAACAGTCCGTCCGATCCTCGCCGTGCGCTGCGCGCCCTGCCACAACCCGGGCGGCAAGATGTACGAGCGCCTCCCCTTCGATCAGCCCGGCGTCGTTTCCTCGCACGCCGACGGCGTGCGCCGCCGACTGAAGGGAGAAGACCTGCAGGCGCTCGAGAATTGGCTGGCGACATTGCCGCCGCCTGCCAGCTGAGAGAAGTCGGCTAGGAGCGCGGCCCGACGACCCGCGGCGCCGGTGGAGGCGCTGGCGCCGAGATTGGGCTGCGATCAACCATCACCGAGCTCTGATCTGCGGTGCCGCCCGAGGTCTGGCCCGAGGAGGGCGGACGGCTCGCCCACGCGTAGTCGTCGGTGCGCTCGATCGGGCGCGGCAAGCGCAGCCGTTCGACGCGAACGATTTCCATTCGCGCCGCGGTCGCAGTGCCGGACGCGTCGTAGTAGGGGTAGTAGCCGTACCGGAAGGCGCAGCCCTCGTACCCGTCGTCGGTGACCATGTAGCCCATCGAGGAGTACCGGCTCTCCGAAACGCATCCGGCTGCAAGCAGCGCGAGCCCCGCGGCGAACACGAGCTTCCTCATGGGAGCCCTCCCCAATGTTCCTCGAATCATACGCCCGCTGGGCTCCGGCTGCTCGTGATGGAATCGAGGGCGTGCCGCGTTTTGACGTCGTGACCTTCGACTGTTATGGCACGCTCATTGACTGGGAATCGGGTATCCGGGAGGCCTTCCTCGGGGCCGCCGCCTCCGACGGCGTGGTGTTGTCTCCGGCCGAGGCGCTGGCCGCGTATGCCGAGATCGAGCCTGTGGTCGAGGCGGAGTCGTACCGCAGCTATCGAGAGGTTCTCGCGGAAACGGCCGTCCGCGTCGCGGCGCGCCTGGGCTGGCGGATCGAGCGGGACCGAGCGCGCTTTCTGTCCGAGAGTCTTCCCTCCTGGCAGCCCTTCCCGGACACCAACCCGGCTCTGCGCCGGCTCGTGGCCGCGGGTTGCCGCCTCGGGATCCTCTCCAATGTCGACGACGATCTGCTCGCCGGTACGCGCCGATGGCTCGAGACGCCGTTTGACCCGGTGATCACGGCCGCACAGGTGCGCTCCTACAAACCGGCTCCCGCGCACTTCCTTGCGGCGAGGCGGCATCTTCCCATTGGCACGCGCTGGCTCCACGCCGCGCAGAGCTACTTCCACGACGTCGTTCCCTGCCGGAATCTCGGGATCCCGGTCGCGTGGATCAACCGGCACGACCAGGAAGTCGGTGCCGCCGGGCCTCCCGACCGGCAGATGCGCAACCTCACAGATCTCGCGGACTGGATCGAGGGGGAGTAGCTCGCGGCAGCCTCGAGCCCGCCCTCTTCGGCCGGGGAACTTCCGGCGCCGGTCTGCGTCTAAGGCTTCAGACCGATTGAACCGGAGTACGCACGGAGGACCCATGCGATACCTGACGAGTCTTACCGCGGCATGCCTGGCGGCGGCGCTCGCGCCCGCCCCGTCCCTCTCGGCAGCCGAGGTGACGAGGACCTTGAAGGTCCACCTGTCGGGAGCCGAGGCCGCCGATTTCGCGGTCGAGAACCTGGCGGGAACCATGCGGGTCGTGCCCGGCTCGGAGGGGACCGTCACGGTGGTCGCCACGATCCACGCCGAGACTCAAAGCCTGGCTGACGCCTTCCGACTCGAGCGCGTCGCCGGCGAGGGGAGCGCCGCGGCCCTGCGCGTGCGCTATCCCGACGGGGTGGGCACGATCCGTTACCGGGCGCCGACCGACGAGGACACCTACCAGATCTCGCTCGGCCTGTTCTCCTTCAACTCGAGCACCTATCACTACGACGGCCGCAACTACCGGATCTCCTCAGGGCACGGCAAGAGGGTCTGGGCGGACCTCGAGGTTCGCGTGCCGCCGCGCCCCGGACGGGCTCGTTTCCAGAACCTCGCCGGCCTGCTCGAAGCGGAAGGCCTCGACGGGACACTGCGCTTCGACGTCGCGAGCGCCGACCTGGGTCTGCGCCGCCTCGGCGGAGAGCTCTCCATCGGCGGCTCTTCCGGCGACATCCGCGCGACCGACATCCGGGGAAACTGGAAGTCCGACTTCTCGAGCGGCGATTGCGACCTCGATCATTTCGACGGCGACTCGCTTTCTCTGCGCACGAGCTCCGGCGACATCCACGCCCACGACATCCGAGCGCACGGCGTGACGATCGAGACGAGCTCCGGGGACGCCTCGTTCCAGGTCGCCGACATCCAGGAGTTCCACGGCGAGACGAGCTCCGGGGACCTGGTGCTGGAGGCGGAGGGCTCGCGACTCAAGGAGATCCGCGCGCAAACGTCCAGCGGCAACGTCACGCTCCGCCTCCCACGGGATGCCTCCTTCGATGCGTCCGCTGATCAGTCGAGCGGCGACATGGAGGTCGGGTTTTCCGATGGCGAGGCCATCCGACACCGCGACAAACTGGTCGCTTACAAGCGCGGCAACGGCGGGGCGCGCATCCGCGTCGAGACCTCGAGCGGGGATCTGGAGATTGGACCACGGTAACTGCGGGCTCTTCGGGCGGACACCCGGAGAGGTTTCCGGGTACTCGGATCCGGCCTGAGCCCGGTGGGGCCCGCTCCGGTCTTTAAAGTTCTCGGCCGCCGTTCGCGGAGCGAACGCCCGCGGCCGAAAGTTTCAGATTCCCAACAGAAACAGGTCCAGGTCCGGCGATAGTCCGATTCGGCGGTCGTGGCGCCGGCGGCGATTGCCGGAGCCGCGCCGCTCTGCCGACTCGCGACGCTCCGCCGTCTCAGCCGCATCCTCGCCCTCGCGCCGGTTGGCCACGACCCGTCGAGCAATCCCCATCCGCCTCTGATGCCTTCGCCGCTCGGGGACGGAATGCGGACCGCGAGCGACGCCTGCACTCCCTCGCTTGTCCGGTGAAACCACAAAAAGGCTTTTCACGCTTCCTCCCGTGCTCGGCGGTTAGGAGATCATCTACAGGCCTCGAGTGGACGCGCGCGTCGGGCTAGGACGTCCGCACACCGGCTCGCTTGCCTCCGGACTTCATCTTGTGAAGCGCCTTGCCGAGTTTCACGTTGACCAGACTGTCGCGCGAGAGGAAACGAATGGGCGGCGGCCGGCGCACGCCCAGATCATCCCGGAGCTTCAGCAGTCCCCGATGATCGGGCGCCACGCGCAACCCCACTTCGAGCGCCTCGATCGCTTTCTTGCGCGAACCGGACAACATGTAGAGCTGGGAGAGGCTCCAATAGATGTGAGGATTGCGGCGGTCGGAGCCGACCGCCTTCAGGCATAGCTCGAGACCTTCCTTCAAGCCGTGCGTATGGCCAAGGGCGAGAGCGTAGCTGGCGAGGATGCCGGTCGGGATCGATAAGTCGCGCTTCGTCTGGCGGTTGCAGTACTCCGACAAGAACTCCCGGGCCTGCGGGTATCGTTGCAGCTTGAGGGCGTCCCGACCGCGTTTCAGCAGTTCTTCGTCGTCCAACCGATCGAACTCGACCATCGAGGCGGCCTCCATCATAGAAAGGGAAGTAATTCTAACCCCGGGAAGAGGCGCAGGGGCGGCCCAAAGGTGCCAAGACCGCGCCGGCAGGTGCCTCCAAACGCCTGGGGCGGCCCGCAGGCAGAATCCCCCGAGCAACCGAATCGACCCGAAGCTACCTCAAACGAGACTCCTTTGCTGTCATTCCGAGACCGGCGCGGAGTCCCGGACTGGACCGGCCAGAATCCGAATCAAGCAGGACACCAGCGCTACCTTGCCGCTCCCTGCATCTGGCCGAAGTACTCGGCGGCTCGATTGTCCACCTCGCGCGCGGTCAGGGTCTCCCGCACCGTGGCGAGCGCCCAGACGTGGCCGAAGGGGTCGATGAGCTGCCCGTAGCGGTCCCCGTAGAATGCGTTGGCCACAGGGATCTTCGGGGTCGCGCCCGCCTCGACCGCGCGCTGGAAGGCACGGTCCACGTCGTCCACATAGATCTCGAGGATGACCGTCGTGCCATGCAGCGTCTCCGGCGAGCGCGTCTTCATGCCGGTCTCGAACTTCGAGTAGGTCTCCTCGGGCATCCCCATGTTCTCTTCCGAGAGCATCACGAAGGAGTCCGCGATCTTCATCTGAGCGTGCAACGCCCGCGACTCGGGCGGGATCGCCGAGCGATACAACACCTCCGCACTGAAGGCGCGCCGGTAGAAGTCGATCGCCTTCTCCAGGTTTCGAACGATCAAATGCGCGGCGATGCGCCGCTCGTCCAGTCTCGCTCCCTGAATCGCCATGCTGGGTCCTCCTCGTGCTCTTCTCACTTTTCTCCGGGCAGACGCGCCCGAAGGAATCGGCGAGCGGACTCGCGGCCCACTTATAGTCCTTTTCGAGGGGCGCGGCACCGTCGGGTACCGCCGGAACGGCCCAATTCGTGTCAGAGTTCGCCGCGGCGCCCGGCCGGGCGCGGGAGGGACGGGACGAGAGTGCACTCGAGCATTCGACGGTTTCTGGTGATTCTCGCTCCGAGTGTCGTCCTGCCGCTGGCCGCAGCGGTGGCGGCGCGCGCGACGCCTTCTCTCCCCGTGATCGTCGAGCCCTCCCACGAGGGACAGATCGTGAGCCCCTTCGATCTCCACATGGTGGCGGACGGATTCGTCGGCGCGCCGGGCGAGACCCATGTCTGCAGCGACTGGGAACTGCTCGCGCTACCTGCGGGTGAGGCCGTCTGGACAGCGTCCTGCGCAACCGGGCCATTGAGCGTCCACATCCACCTGGGGGACGGGCAGTTTCAGGGAGCTCTTTTGGGGAAGCACCAGCTCGACGCCGACCGGGACTACCAGCTGCGATTGCGATTCCACGGAAGTCAGCCCGCGCCTCAGGGAAGTGTCGGCCCCTGGGCGACCCGCCTCTTTCACACGTCTCCCGCGACCGCGATCCCGCCGCTCGAGATTTCCGACATCGCCTCGATTCCGACGCCGTGCTGGACCGAGGAGAGCGGGACCGACGTGATCCTCCCTCCGGCCTCTCCCCCGCCTTCCCTGCGCCTCGAGTCGGCCGGCGGTGGATTGCTATTGGCGTTCATCGCGGACGGCGGCCAGTCCAACCGCCTCTCCAACCCCGAGACCCCGGCCGGGCACGGCGCGCTGCAGATCGTCTGCGATGCCGGAGGCGCGGCCCTCACGTTGCCCGCCTCTCGCGTTTCGTTCAGCGACGGACAGGGCCTGGACCGAGTCGCCTTCGTGCCGCCGATCTCGCTCAATGCGGGAGAAACGGCATCCTTCTGGATCTCCACGATCGGAGGCGCGTTCGCCCTGGACGCCTCTGCGCCCGACGCGGCCCCTTCGGCGGCGCTGACGGAGCCGCCGGTGCCGTGGGCCGTGCGGCAGACCGGGTTCCGGGTCGAGCGCGTCGCGGCGGGCTTCCAGTTGCCGGTCAACATCGCCTTCGTTCCGAACGCCGGCGACGCTCCCGGCGATCCTTACTTCTACGTGACGGAGCTCTACGGAACGGTCAAGGTCGTCAACCGTTCCGGCGAGGTTCGCGACTACGCGACCGGGCTCCTGAACTTCGATCCTCTGGGCCCGTTCCCCGGTTCGGGCGAGAAGGGGCTCACCGGAATCGTCGTCGATCCGGCGTCCGGAGACCTCTTCGTGAGCCTCGTCTACGCCATCCCAGGGGTGACCGACTACCATTTCCCTCGGGTTGTCCGACTCCACAGCGAGGACGGCGGGCGAACCGCCGCGAACGTCTCGACGATTCTCGACTTTCCGGAGGAGCCGAGCGGTCCCTCGCACCAGATTTCGACGCTCTCGATCGGTCCGGACGGGAAGTTGTATGTCCAAATCGGGGACGGCGGGATCAACCTGCCCGCTCTGGACCTCTCCTCGGTACGCGGCAAGATTCTCCGAGCGAATCTCGATGGCAAGCCCCCAGCGGACAACCCGTTCTTCTCCGGGGCCGACGGGATCACCGCCCGGGACTTCATCTTCGCCTACGGATTCCGCAATCCCTTCGGCGGCGCTTGGCGCGCTTCCGACCAGTCGCTCTGGGAAGTCGAGAACGGCCCCAACGTCGATCGCCTCGCTCGGGTCGTCGCGGGTCAGAGTTATGGCTTCGACGGCACCGACGCGAGCATGACGACGGGCGCGGTTTACAACTGGCCGAGCTCGCACGCTCCCGTCAACATCGCCTTCGTGCAGAGCGAGACCTTCGCCGGCAGCGGATTCCCGGAGGAAAGCAGAGGGCACGCCTTCGTCACGGAGTCGGGCCCGACCTACGGGGAGGGGCCGCAGGCCCAGGGAAAGCGCATTAGCGAGTTCGTCCTCGACGCCACGGGGAGTCTGCTGGCGGGACCGTCGCCCCTCATCGAATACGAGGGAGCGGGGCGCGCTACGGCAACCGCGCTCGCGGCCGGACCGGACGGGCTCTACTTCGCCGACCTGTACAAGGACTTCGGCGCCGAAACGCCGACCGAGCCCGGAGCGAACGTCTTCCGAATCCGATGGGCCGGCATCGTGAACTTCGTCGCCGACCAGACCTCGGGAGTGGCGCCTCTGACGGTGTTTTTCGAGGACCGGTCGAACGTGCCGGCGAGCTCTGCGTGGCACTGGGAGTTCGGCGACGGAGGCGAAAGCGACGGGGCCGCCACGGTTCATGTTTTCGCGGCTCCCGGCTCCTACGACGTTCGCCTGACCGTCACGGGCTCAGGAGGCGAGGCCGTCCGCCAGAAGAACGCTCTGATCGTCGTCCAGGCACCCCGGCTGCAACACCGGCCCTGTCTCGCATCCCGCCTGAGCCTGGGCGGCTGCCCGTCGGGGTCGCAGTAGTCGGGTCGGACTGGGCAGCTGCCCGCCTGGGAGCCCCCGGCTCTCGCAAGATAGGCGTGCGGCGCTCCGGGTTCTGAAAGAAAATCCGGGATTCGTGTAACCGTCTCTTGCGGGCCCCTTCCGGGCCTGCCGCAAGAGCGAGAGGAGGATTCGATGACTGCTCGAGGAACCCGCGCGATCCTGGCCCTGGCCCTCGCCTTCTGGACGGCCGCCGCGGCGGCGGACGAGAAGAAGGCCGCCGCCGCACCCATGGATGAGAAAGCAATGATGGAGATGTGGCAGAAGATGGCGACACCGAGTGACGCTCACAAGAAGCTCGACGTGCTCGCCGGAACCTGGAACGTCAAGAACACGATGTGGATGGACCCCTCGAAGCCACCGGAAGTCACGGAAGGAACCTCGGAAAACACGTGGGTCCTGGGCGGCCGATACATCGAGCAACGCTACGACGGCAAGCTCATGGGCCAGCCCTTCTCGGGCATCGGATACACGGGCTACGATAACTACAAGAAGAAATACATCGGCACCTGGATGGACACGGCCAGCACGGCCATTCTGACGACGACCGGCAGCTTCGACAAGGCGGGCAAGATTCTGACGGCGACCGGGAAAATGGACGACTTCGCGACGGGCAAGGTCACCACTCTCCGAGAGAAGACGACCTTCGTCTCCAATGACGAAACCCTTTTCGAGATGTGGGGACCCGGGCCCGACGGCAAGGAATACAAGATGTTGGAACTCCGCTCCACGCGCAAGAAGTAGAACGATGGCGAAGAACTGGGAAGGGGGACGGTGATTCGCATTCGTCCGATCGAGGCCGCCGACGCTGCCGATGCCGCGCGGCTCTCGGGCGAGCTCGGCTACCCCGCCACGCCGCAGGAGGTCGCGGCACGGCTGGCGGGGCTCGCTGGGCGCGCGGGCGACGGTCTCTTCGTCGCCGAGCTTTCGCCCGAAGGGGTCGTCGGGTGGATCCACGTTTCGGAGGACGCGACGCTGACCGACGGACCGATCGCCGAGATCCGAGCGCTCGTGGTGGACGCAGGCTTTCGAAGCCGGGGTGTCGGACGCGCGCTCGTCGCCGAGGCGGAGCGCTGGGCCGCCGGTCGAGGGTACCCCCGCGTGCGGGTGCGCAGCCGGATCGCGCGCGCAGACGCGCACAGGTTCTACGGGTCCTGCGGCTTCGCGGTCTCGAAGACTCAGCGCGTCTTCGACAAGGCGATCGGGAAGGAGTTGACGGCCGCCAGTTCCCTCTCCCGCCGGGAGAGGGAGTATCAGCGACTTCCCCCTCCGCCGGGAGAGGGAGAAGGCGTCGGCCCGCCTAGCGGCGCGCGGGCGGAGGCGAAGGGGCGAGAATAGGGAATCCGTTCGGCCCGATCGGCAAAGGCGGAGGACTGCCGGGCGGCAGAGGGAACCCGTTGGGCCCGACGAGCGCCGGGGGCGGCGGCACCGGACCCGGCGGCGGCGCCGGAGGAACGTAACAGCCGTAGCAGTAGCCGTAGTAACCCGGGTACGCCTGATCGTAACTCTCCGAAGCGGCCGCGCTCTCCTGCCGGGAGCGGGCCGTCTCACGCGGCCGGCCTTCGCCTGTCGGGCCGAGCACTACTGTGTTGCCGGTTTTCGGGCGCTCGTCGCTCTGCGTCGCGGCGATGCCGAGCACGTCCTCGGCGGCAACGCTCATGTAGAGACCATCGGGATAACGGTGGAAGAGATAAAGCCGGCCACGGCGAACGGGCACGTCAGAAGAATAGATGCGGGCGTTGCCACGCAGCTCGATCTGGCGGATCGTCTTGCCGGCGGAGCGCGACGGCAGTGACAGCAGCAGGAGGGCGAATACCGCCAGGACCTTCATCGCGGTCTCCGAGTCCGCACGCAAGTATATGCCCGGCGCGTGTAGGATTCGGGAGGCGCAGACAGGAGGCCTCCTCATGGCAAAGCGGGCGAGCCCGATCAAACCTCGGATGAGCGACGAGGCGGTCCACGCGAAGACGGGCAGGACCTGGGTGGACTGGCTGAGCGTTCTCGATCGAGCGGGCGCGGCAAGCCTGACGCACCAGCAGATCGTCGCGCACCTGAAGGGTGAGCACCGTCTTTCGGACTGGTGGTGCCAGATGGTCGCCGTGGCCTACGAGCAGGCCAAGGGTCTGCGCGACAAGCACGAGAAGCCCACCGGCTACGAGATCGGCGTGAGCAAGACGATCGCGGCTCCCCTCTCGCGCCTCTTCCGCGCCTGGGAGGATCGAAAGATCCGCGACAAGTGGCTCGCGGATCCCGGCTTCGTCATTCGCAAAGCGACGCCCGGCAAGTCGATGCGCATCACTTGGGTGGATGGGACGAACGTGGACGCGGGCTTCTACGCCAAGGGAGACGGCAAGAGCCAGATCTCCGTGCAGCACGGCCGGCTCGAGAGCGCGAGGGAAGCGGCCCGACTGAAAACGTACTGGTCTGCGCAGCTCGGGAAGCTGAAGGAAATGCTCGAAGGGTGACGGCGACCGTCATCCGGAGCGAAACGAAGAGTCTCGACCTCGAGGCACCACCATGAGAACGAAGATTCCAGTCGGCGTGGCCCTCGTGCTCGCGCTGCTGCCGGCGGCGGCGTTGGCGCAGAAGGCGGTTTTCGTCGTTCGCCACGCCGAGAAGGCCGCCGAGGCGAGCGATCGTGATGTGCCGCTGTCCGACGAGGGCGAAGCCCGCGCCCGACGCCTCGAGAGCCTTTTGCGTGATGCGGGAGTCACGTCGATCTGCTCGACCGACACCGTCCGGACGCGTGCGACCGCCGAACCCCTCGCGCATGACCTCAAGGCGACGGTGCGGATCTACTCGGACGTCGCCGCCCTCGTGGGCGAAATGCGGCGCGAGCCGGAGGCCGTCGTTCTTGTTATCGGCCACAGCAACACCGTGCCGGCGTTGATTGCCGCTCTCGGCGTGCGGCAAAAAATCGAAATTGGCGACAAGGAATACGACAACCTCTTCCTCGTTGTGCCACGTCCCTCGGGAGAGCCGGTCTTTCTGCGAATGAAGTACTGAGTCCGTCCTCCTCGACCTCGCAGGGTGCTATGCGGTGCAACACCATGCCTCCCTGACGGTTCAGCCGCTTCCCCTCGAGAACCATCTTGCTGTCCTGGAACTCGCCGTCGAGGAGCAAGAGCAGACCGTGACTGTCCACCCAGCTCTGGTGCCACTTCTTCGCCGGAGCGTCGTAGATGTTGAAGCTCGTGCCGGTCTCGCCTCCCGATCCCGTCCAGTGCTCCTGCACGACGCAGCCGCCGAGAATTCCCTGGACGTCGTTGGAGCCCGCGGGCTTGCCCTCCGGGTCGACGACGTTCCATTGTCCGACCCAGAAATCGAACTGGCGGTGCTCGGGTGTTGCGCAGGGCACGGGGGCAGGCGTGGGCGGCGCGGTTTGCGCGAACAACGCCGCGGGCAGGAGCAGAACCGCGAGCGCGGCGCGATGCGAGAGAGAGCCCATTGGCAGATTCTCCTTTCCGCGAGGACGCTAAACGGAGTGGACGGGGCCTGCTATCAGGATTTTGCCCGGACCTTTTCCCCCCTCACCCAGCCTCTCCTGCCACCGGGGGGAGAGGGGGCTTTATAGGTCAGACCGGAGCAATGGGCCGCAAGAGGATCTCTCCGCCATGGCGCAAGTGTGGACAGCCGCGCGCGACCACGAGCGCGTCCTCGAAATCCGTGGCCGAAATGATGAAGAAGCCGCGGATCTCCTCTTCGGGGGCCGTCGCGTTCGCGGCAGGCACTGCGCCGAGTCTCTGCCCGAGGTCCTCGAGCTTTTCGCCCGTAACCAGGCGCCCCGCGCTTGCGAGACCGCGGGCCCAGGCGCGGTACTCCGCGACCCGGCCGGCTTCCTCTTCCGGGCGCTCCGGCAGGCGCTCCTCGCCCCGCAACAGAAAGAGCGCGAAGCGAGGCGCCGACGGGGTCGTCCTCGGACGCGGCACGGAGCGACCCAGGACGTAACCAGCCGCCAGCAGGACGAGCCCCGCGGCCACGGCTCCCATCGAAACGTACCGGTTGAGCCGCCGCGCTCCCGGACGAATCCGGCCCCGATCGCGAAGAGCCGATACGATCCGGTCTTCGACCCCGGACCGCGGAGAGAGCTCCCGCGGTAGCTCCTGGAAGGCCCGGCGCTCCTCCGCGCCGAGCTCGTCGTCGTGCTCGTTCATTGGATCTTCTCCTTCTCTTCTCGCGCAGCGGCGGGCGCCAGCCACCGGCGCAAGCAGCTGCGGGCGCGCGAGAGCTGACTCTTGGAGGTTCCCGGCGAGATGGCGAGCAGGCTCGCGATCTCCTCGTGTGTGTATCCCTCGACGTCGTGAAGCACCAGCACCTCCCGATAGCCTTCGGGCAGCCGCCGCACGGCCCGGTCGAGGTCGAGGCGACCCGCGCCGGCGTCGGCGATCGGTCGAGCCGCGGGCAACTCTTCCGCGATCGATTCCAGACATGTGCCGGCGTCCCGCCGGGCGCGCGCCGCCTCGCGCCAGGCATTGATCGCGATCCCGTAGAGCCACGTGCGCAACGCCGACTGCCATCGAAAGTCGGGAAGCGCCGCGGCCGCGCGGATCCACGTCTCCTGGAGGAGCTCTTCGGCCTCCGCCTCCCTGCCGCCCGTAAGCCGCAGAAGCGACAAGTAGAGCCGCGGCGTGTGCGCCGCGTAGAGCCGGCGAAACGCCCCCTCGTCCGCGCTCTCGAGAAACGCCGCGACCAGGACGCGGTCGAGGGCCCCTTGAGCGCCGGCGGCCGGCGTCACGCCGCGCGTTTCCCGCTCAGGGCTTTCGCGTCAGACGCATTTCTTCCATCCATAGAGAGGAGCGTCAACATCGTCTCATTGGGATGGCATCGAACGAGGTCTCTAGCCAGGCAGCGACCATGCCTCCTCCTTCCGGAGAAGCCTCGACGGGCGGACTCCGGCCGACATTCATTAGTGCGAAAAGGAGGTAAAAAGGTTGCGTCGCGTCTCGACGGACGCGAGCCGGGGGACTCAGTAAGTAAAGATGAGCACCATGGCCAGGGCCAGCGCGGCCAGATAGACGCCCGCGGCGATGATCATCCAGCGGGGCAGTCCGAAGATGTGTTTCGGCTCGTCTTCGCCTTCGGCCGGCTTCTCTTCCTCGTGGCGCTCGGGGCCCTTCTCACGGCTCTTGCGCAACGCGTCCCTCCGGTCGGGCCGGGAAGCGGGAGTCGTCTTCAGGAACGCGCCGCGGGACCGCCGGACGACGCCGGTGCTTGCGTCGGCCAGCGGATCGGTCGGCATGTCCTTCGTTTCTTTCGTCATGGTCTTTGCGCCGATGTCTGGACGGTTTCCAAAATTCTACACGACCTCTCGCGCCTGACCTAGGGCAGCTCGGACAGCTTCTTCCGCAGCGACGCCATCTGGCCCTCCGAGCGCTGGCCCGGCGGCAGCGCCTCGGCCTCGCGAATCGCCTCTTCCATCGCGATCCGCGCGGACACGGCGTCCCCCTTCTCCTGGCAGATGCGCGAGCGGGCCGTGAGGATGCCGATCATCCGAGGGCCGTAGGCCTTCGAGAGCGCCTTGTCCGAGGCCTGCAGGGCCCTCTCGTAGTCCTTCATGGCCTCGTACGCCAGGGCCAGGCGGGCGTTCGGGTTGTAGTCGTCGGGGAAGTCCTTGGCGGAGGCCTGGAGCATCGGGACGGCCCGCTCCGGCTGTCCGAGGGCCAGGTACACCGAGAGTCGATGAGAGTCGAAGACGGCCCGCGCGTCCGGTGTCTTGGCTTTCGCCGCTTCCGCCTCGAGGAAGGCCGCCCAATCGGACAGGACCTTCCCGCGGCCCTCTTCGTCGCCGGCCGCTTCCCGCTCTTCTTCGAGCGACCCGTAGAGAGAGGAGATGTCGTCGGCGGCGACGTCGGGCCTCCGGTGCGCGATGACGTCTCGAGCGTCCGCCGCCAGTGTGGCGACGAGCGCCGGGCGCGCGGGGTCATCCGCCTTGAGGGCGAGGGCGCAATCGAGCCCGCTTTCGGCCACATGGGCGGCCGCTGGCAGGCCTTCGAGCTTTGGCAACGCGTCGCGCGCCGTCGTGGCGCACCCCGCGTGGTCGTCGATTCGCCTCAGCGCAAAGAGAAGCGACTCCACGACGCGGGCATAGGGTTTCCACCGTGGCGGCGCCTTCGACAGCGCCTCGCGGTACGCGGCCGCGGCTTCGGCGTTCTTCTTCTCACCGTAGAGCCGGTCGGCGCGCGCGAGGATCTCGTCCACGCCCCTCTGCGGCCCGCGCTCGGCGAGTCGCCCCTCATCGAGAAGCCTCTGAACCTCCGGGACGGTGGCTCCCCCGACAAACCGCAGCACGGCGGTCTCGGTTTTCGGGTCGACGACGAAGAACGTGGGCCATGCCTCGACCGGATACTTCATCAGGAAGGGGGCGTTGCCCTTTCTTTCTGTGTTGATCGAAAGCCAGACGAACTGCCGCGCGCGCCCCTTGAGCGAAGCGTCTGTGAAGACGAAGGCTCTCATCGAGCGGCAGGTGTGGCACCACGGGGCCCAGGCCTCGACGAAAATTGGAAGCCCTCGGGCGTTCGCCTCGGACAACGCTCGGGCATAGTCGTCCTCGACGAACGGGAGTACGGGCGGCGCCGCCGGAGGCGCCGAGGTGGCCAAGGCCGGGGCCGCCAGCAGAACCAGGAGCAGAGTCAACCGGACAAGCCTCATGGAATCGGCCCCGAGATTAGCAAATCGCCGGGGCGCCGCCGCTACTTGATCGCCGTCGCGAGCGTGTCGTGGTGCTCGCGGATCAACGTGCGCAGGTAGGGCCCGATGCCGCTTGCGCCCGCGAAGCCGGCGGCCTTCGCCGCGGCATCCTGCGCCGACTCAGGAATGTCCGCGCTCTCGGCGTAATGCTTCAGATCCCGGAAACAACCGATCGTGAATAGGTCCCAGGCCGCTCCCCGATCGCGGGTGAAGATCAGGTTCTGCGGCAGGTTCAGGGCCTTGCCGTAGGCGTTCTCCATCTCGCGCTGGCGGTAGAGGTCCGCTTGCCGGCCCGGGAGCGCGACGAACATCTCGACGTGAAAAAAGCCGGCTTTGGCGAAGTGGCCCCGCACCTCCGACAGAGACGGTCCGAAAACGAAGACGTCCTCCTGCCACGCGATCGCCTCTCCGATCTTCGCGAGCGCGGCTTGCGAGGCCTGCCGCCATTTTTCGCGCCGTGCGGTCCGGTCCACGCCGTAGTACTCCGTCCAGCTGCCCATCGGATGGAGGATGAGCAGGTCCCACTTGTCTCCCTGGCTGTGACGCATCCAGAGCGGAGCCTCGTCGCCACTTTCCGAGCCCGAGTCGCGCAGGGCCTTTTGGAGGTCGATCAATTCGAGAAGCCTGCCCGGCGCCGCCTGAACGAGGGCCGCGCGATAGAGGTACGGACCACCCGAAGGCGGCTCGGAAGGCGAGAGAAGCGTCAGGGCCAGGATGAACAGCCACCTCATGGGGCGATCTTAGCCCCTCGAGAAACCTTTGATCCGACCGGCCGTCTCCGGGGTGAAGGAACTGGAGGAAGCCATGCTCAATAGGAACCTTGCGATCCCCTTTCTCGTCCTGGCGATGAGCGTTCCCTCGACGGTCTTCCTTGCCGGGAGCGACGACCCGATCGTCGAGAAGACCATCGTCCTATCCGATGCGGACGACGATTTCGACATCGATATGGAGGCCCCGGAGCCGCCGGAAACGCCGCGGGCGCACGGGCGCGACATGGTCATGCACATTGAGCGCGACGGCCACCGAGGGTACCTCGGGGTTCGGCTGATCGAAATGACGCCCGAGCTTCGGGAGCATTTCGGCGCGCCTCGGGACGCGGGCGTGTTCATCGGCGGCGTGGAGAAGGACAGCCCGGCGGCGAAGGCCGGCATCCAGGTCGGCGACATCGTCACGGCGGCGGATGGAGAGCGCATCGAGTCGGCCCATGACCTCTCGTTCGCCATGAGGCACAAGAAGGAAGGCGAGAACGTCAAGCTCGACCTCTCCCGAGACCGGGCCAAGAAGCAGATCACCGTCGCCGTCGGAAAGCTGCCGGCCCGCGAACTGCGCGTGGGCGAGCTCAACCCGGGCTTCCACAAGCAGATTCGCATCCTCCGCGGCAAGGACTGGGACGGCTTGCGAATGGAGTCCTTCCCCGACATGGGCCGCGTTCAGGAGCGGCTCGACGAGCTCGAAAAGCGGTTGAAGGACCTCGAGAAAAAGCTACCCGCGCGGTAGATCGGGTCCGCCTCACGATTTCCTTTTCGTAGGGGCGGCCCCTGCGGCCGTCTACCCGTTTCCCTCTGGTAGGGGCGGCCCTCGCGGCCGCCCGCCGGTTCCCCTCTTCGTAGGGGCGGCCCTTGCGACCGTCCCCCTTAGCCCCGGCCCAGGCTCCCCACCGCGTGAAGGGCCGCCTGGAGATAGACCGGCGTCGCGTTCAGGGCGTGCTCGCGCAGGCATGCCTCCGTGAACTTGATCGCGTGCTCGTCTCCGGTCGCGAGGGCGCGATCGATCAGCCCCTCGCGGTCGGGAAGTTGCGCCGGGGCCTCGACGCGCGAGGAGACACTCCCAAAAGCCGCGTAGATCGCGGCCGCCGCCTGCCAGGCACAGCGCAGCACTTCTGCGCGAGACGCCGGAGGTAAGTGGGGAAGCAGCAGGCGCACGGCGCTCGGACCGGTGACGGAGTGGACCCAGGCGATCACGTTGCCGCTCGGGGCCTTCGCGACGTAAACGCCGGCAAAGGTCTCCGTCAGGTCGGAAAGAAATCGCGTGGCATCGCCCGAGGAGTCGACGAGCCCGGCCACATCCGCGAAGGAGGGCAGGCCGTCGAGCGCGAGCAGAGCGTCGGTGATGGGCCCGCCGCCGCGCCGCCCGGGCGCTAGCGTCGGAACCTCGCGGATCGCCTGCGACGGAGTCGCTCCGGTTCTGCCCGCGCCCTCGCGCGAAGGGAGAGTCTGGTAGCGGGCCGCCCAGTAACCGAGCCCCTCGGCGAGCTCCCGCCGCCGCGCCGGAGTCTCTCCGGCACAGAGGCTGCGCGTGGCGTGCGCCGTGCGAATCAGGCCGTGGAAGGCCGCGGCGGACATACCGGGCGCGAGGCTGGCGGTCCAACGCCCAAGCGCGTCCTGCCAGGGCCCTTCCGCAAGTTCCCGGTGGAAGAAGACGATCCAGTCGCCCACGCGCGTGTAGTCCCCGAGCGCCTCGCGCCACGCGTCGCGCGGGATCGCGTTGCGGCTCTCGGGATGGCCACGAAGCCTGCGCCGGTACGACTCGACCCACGGCAACGCGCGCTCCGGCCGGCCTAGCGCCAGGATCGCCTCGGCGGCCATCGGGCCGTGATTCGAGAGCCCGCCCGCGTACTCGGGGCCCGTTTGGGCGAGGAGACCGAGGACATCATCCATGACGCCCGGCGCCGCTCTGCCGGCGGCCAGCCGCGGCGACAGGCAGAGAGCGGAGGCGGCCGCACTGGTCTCGGCAAAAAAACGGCGCCGCGAGATCCCCGTCACCCTCCCTCCTCCAGGGCTCTCACCCGCCGCTCCGGCGCGCCGCGGATGTGCGAACGACCTGCGCATCGATCGAGCCCGCGGGCGACGTCTCGGGTGTGGCGGGGCGTCCCTTGCCGCGCGTCACGAAGAACGCCGCCGCCGTCCACGTGGGCACCAGATCGAGGCCCGGGACGACCTCCGCAACGAAAGACGGAAGGAAGGCCCAGTGCCATCCGACAAGCAGGATCATCGCCGCTGCCACGGCGAGGTCGAGAGCGTCGCTCCAGGGCGACAGGGCTCCCGGCGCGAAGAAAGGAAAAGCGACGATCTGCAGAAAGTCGGCCGCGATCGCGATCCCGCGCGCCAGCCAAACCCGACCGCGCGTCGGCTCCCGGACCATCTTCACGAGGTAGAGCTTAGCAAGCCCAGACGATGGAAAGACGCAGGACGGCCTTCTACTTTCGGCTCGGGCCGGCGAACGCCGCGGCGACTCCGAGCCCGATGTAGACCCCGCCGGTCAAGTAGCGCCGCGCCCGCTCGACGCGCGGACGCCCCTCGAGCCAGCGCGCGGCCGAGCCGGCCAGAATCGCCCAGACTCCCTCGCTTATGCTTTCCGCATGATCGACGCCGCACCCATAAAGCCGCCCGTCTCGAAGGAGCTTCTGGACCGAATCGACATCCGGGTCGGCACGATCCGATCCGTCGAGGACGTGCCTTCCTCGAAGAAGCTCGCGCGGCTGACCGTCGATTTCGGCAATCGAACGTTGCGGATTCTCGCCGGCATCCGGCACGAGCGCGCCGATCCGCGGGAGCTCACGGGGAAGCAGGCGCTCTTCGTCGTGAACCTCGAGCCCCGGCGCATGGCCGGTGAGATCTCCGAGGGGATGCTCTTCGACATCGGCTACGCCGATGGAATCACGCCGGTCCTCGCGGTGCCCGAATCGTCGGTCGACAACGGTGCCCGGGCCGGCTGACCCGCGCACCGTCGCCGGACGGTTTCCTCAGTTGATGTCCTGGCCCTTCTCGAGCCTGTCGAGCAGCCCCTGAAGGTACGCCTTCTGCTGCTCGGGAGCGCGCGACTGCGCCTCTTTCATGTTCTTGGCCGCGTCCTTGAAGTTGCCCGTTGCCGACTGACCGCGCGCGAGGCCCGCGTAGACGAACCAGACGGTCGGGTTCTTCTGGGCGTTCATCTGGAACACTTTTACGGCCTCCGCCGTCTTCTTCTCACCAAGGAGCTGGCGGCCGTAGTTATGGAGCTCCAGGGGGGTCGCCAGCGTCAGGGCCTTTTTCATCGCGGCGTCCGCCTCTGCGGGCTTGCCCGTCGCCGCAAGGAGCTGCGATTTCGTCTGCAGGTTTGCGAACCGCTCCTCGTTCTGGATCGACGTATCGACCCACTTGAGCGCCTCCTCATAGTTGGTCTTGTGCTCGAGGCAGTAGATCGCGGCGTCATTCCAGCCGCCCCAGGTGAATCCCGGCACGTTGCGCAGCTGTTGGCGAATGCTCGCCAGAGCGACCTCGGGCACGTTCACCGAGACCTTGAACGGCACGGCAAGCTTCTCCCATTGCAGGGTCACGACCGCCGAATCGGCCTGCAAGTCGCCGAGGTCATAGGTCAGCGCCTCGTGCATCTCGGCCGGCACGGGCTTGACCGTGACCCGCAACGCGTCCTCCTTCTCGTCGTAGGAAAAGCTGCCCCAGGACGTGGCGTTCTTCGAGAAGATGACCGTCCACGTGCTTTCCGTCGGGAGCATGTGGAGCCCGTAGGATCCCTTGGGCAGCGTCTGCCCTTCGACCAGGACCGGGTCGCTGAAGGTGATCAAGGTGTTCTCGTTGGCGCCGGCCCGCCAGACCCGGCCGTACGGGACGACGTCGCCCCAGATCTTGCGCCCCTTGACCAGCGGACGGTGGTAGTCGATCGTGACGTCGGTGATCCCGAGGCGCTGCCGCACCGAGGCCCCCTGGCTCAAGCGGGGCCCCGTGATCGTGTAGAAGTCGGTCTGGGCCTTCGCCGCGGCGGGCAGCGCCGATACGGCAATAAGCGCAACCGCGGCCGCGCGAAGCAGTCGAGTCGTCATGGGAATCCCTCCTGACACCGACATACGGCAGAGCGCGCGGGAGGTTTATCCGGGGGACGAAAGGACGGTTTCGAGGGACAGGCATTCGGAGGGCGACTCCCTAACCCCCAATCCCTCGCCCCTGCCTATGGCAAGTACTCCTTCGGAATCGGGCTGTCGGGCCGCTCGTCGTCCCAGATCGCGGAGGCGATCCACCAGCGTTTGCCGTCCCAGAAGAGCTCGATCGAGTTGATGCCGCGCCCCATCAGCGGTCCGTCGGGCTTCTCGCGCGTCTCGTAGGTCGAGAAGACGTGGGCGATGTTGCCGAACCGCTGCGTCACGCGATGGATTTCCCTCTCGTCGAACCCCTTTTCGACCATCGCGTCGTTCGAGCCATCGACGTACTGCTGGTGGCTCTGGATTCGGGCGACGGGCTTGCCCTGACGGTCGACGCCCATCGCCACGAAGCGCAGGTCCGAGATGTACAGCGTCCGGTCGCGCGACCACTCACGCGCCCGGCCCGCCGGCCCCGTAATCACGCCGTAGTACGCCTTGATCATTCCGTCGATCGACCCCACGTCCTCCGGCCTCGGCGCGATGGCCGGCACCTCGACGTGGGCAGGCTTGCTCGCCTCCTGGCCGCGGGCCAATGCCGGGCCCGCCATCGACACGGCCAACGC
>JBGPCK010000034.1:0-26520 GCA_041481715.1 Thermoanaerobaculia bacterium
TTGTAGAGGTCGGTGACCTGGCGGTAGCCGAGGTAATAGGTCGTGATCTGTGTGGGCGACGTGATCGCGCGCGTCCACATGTTGGAGGCGAACTGCTCGTCCTGGAGCGCCTCCTCTTTGACGAAGCGGATCACCTCGGCGCGCGGCATCTCTTTCGTGTGCACACGCACGTCCACGATCGCGCGGGCGATGTTCTCCATCTGCTTCTTCAAGTGCGCGAGGCGATCGAGCGGCTCTCCCCACCCGAGATCGAGCATCAGCCGCTCGGAAAAGGTTCCCCAGCCCTCAACGTACACGCCGTCGGCAAAGAGCGCGCGAATCTTGCGCGGGTGGTGCGCCGCGACCTTCAGTTGCAGGTAGTGGCCGGGAAGGATCTCGTGCGGCGTGATCATCACGTTGAAGTGGTGATTGAAGTCGCGGAAGAACCCGTCGCGCTCCTCCGGCGTCGCCGCGTCGGACGGCGTCGGGAGAAACCACAACGTCCGGGCGTCGGGCGCGTAGGGCCCCGCCGCGTAGACGCCGCCGACACTCTGGCCGACGAAGTACCCCGGCGAGCGGTCGGTGTAGAGCGTCAGCGGATCGGGAAGCGTGACGACTTCATGGGCATGGAGGAAGGCGTTCAAGTCTGCGACCTGCTTGCGGTAGTCCTCGACGAACTCCTCGGTCGTCTTCGCTCGGTCGGCCGAGACGCGGGCAAAGAGCTTCGCCAGAACCTCGCGATCCGAGGCTGCGGCCTCCGTGCCAGGGAAGATCTCTCTCCAGACGGACCGCCCGTACGCCGCGGATTCCTTCTTCTTTTCGGCGAGGTCCGCCGCGGCCCGGTCGAGCAGCGCGTCGGGGTCCGGCTCTCCCGTGGCGGCTCGAAGGGCTTCCTTGTAGTTCGCCCCGAGGCGCGGCGAGCCCGTGGCGCGGCGGGACAGCTCATCGAGATAGGCCGCCAGCCCCTCGAGCGCCGAGGCTGTCTCCGCCGCCTCCCGCGCCGCCGCCGCCTTCTCCTCCCCAGAGAAAACGGCGGCGAAGCCTTCCCGGTAGAACCGCGCCGAGGCACGGGCCTGCCCCGCAGCGATCCGCGCGAAGTCGGGTGCAACCTCTTCGGAAGGAGTCGCCGCAAGGGCGATCTGCGCCTGACGGCAGAAACGCGGAAGCTCTGTCACGCGTGCCCGGGCCGCCGAGAGTCGCTCGGAAAGAGGGCGGTCGTCGCGCACCAGAAGAAAGACGGTCGCGCTGCCGGCGATGTTGGTCCAGAAAAGAGGATCGCGGGAGGCTCGCCGCCGGGTCGAAAGCTCGTGAAGCTCCCACTCGATCCGCGTCTTCAGCAGCTCCATGTCCAGCCGGTCGTCCTCCGAAGCGGCGGCGAGCGCGGCCGGGAGCCGCTCGAGCATCTGACGATTGAAGTCCACCCAGGCGCGCAGGCGGTCGGGAGTCAGGTCTTCGAGCTGCCGGTCGCGGTCGTGCCGGCCCGCCTCGGTGGCACGGCTCGGGAAGGTCTCGAAGTACTTCTCGATGTAGCCGGAGACGAGGTCGGAGGGGGCCGGAGCGGAGAGCGCCAGCGCCAGCAAGAAACCGAGCACGGGACCGATCCTATCGGAGCCCGAAGGCTAAGATGACGCCCGTGAGGGCCCTGGTTCTGGAGGACGACGCGCGCCTGCGCTCACTCGTCGTCCGCACGTTGACGCGGGCGGGGCTCGCTTGCGATGAGGCTGCGAAGATCGAGGAGGCCGAGGAGCTGATCGACCTGCACGCCTACGACTTACTGGTGCTCGACCGCAGGCTGCCGGACGGAGAGGGGCTGGACGTCTGCCGGCGGGCGAGGAAGAGAGGCTTCACGCAGTCAATTCTGATGCTGACCGCGATCGACGACGCCGAGTCGACCGTCGAGGGCCTCTCGGAGGGAGCCGACGACTACCTCGGCAAGCCCTTCGACCTGGAGGTCCTGGCCGCTCGCGCGCGCGCGTTGCTGCGCCGAAACGACCGGCGCCCGACCGCGGAGCTTTCGAGCGGCGACCTACGCCTGGACCCGGGCAAGCGCGCCGCCTGGAAGGCGAGCGAGTTGCTCGTGCTCACCGCTCGCGAGTTCGCGATTCTCGAGACCCTCCTGCGCCGGCCCGGCGCCGTCATCACCCGCGAGGAGATTCTGGAGCAGGCCTGGGGCGAGCGCGAGGAACCGATGTCGAACACCGTGGACGTTCTCATCGCGCGCCTGCGCCGCAAGATCGACACGCCGAAGAAGGCCTCCCGCATCGAGACCGTGCGCGGCATGGGGTACCGGCTGGTCTAGCAAGAAACGCGATGAGATTCCCCTCGTTCGCGCGCTCTCGAACCCGGATCGCGCTGGCCGGCGCGGCGCTGTCGGCGGCTTTTCTGCTGTTGCTCGCCTTCTCGACCCGCGCCGTGATCCGCAGCATGACCTTTGCCGACATCGACGAAGAGCTCTACACGCTCGCGGCGGCGCTGGGCTCGAGCTTCGAGCTCGAAGGGCTCGACGAGTCGCGCCGCGACACGCTGCGGGCGGGCCTCGAAGCCAACGCCTTCGAGTTCCGCCTCGCCAATCACTCGGCGATCCTCTTCAAGGGCGACACTCCCGTCGCGCTTTCGGGCAATCTCCTTCGCTCACGGCTGCCCGGCGGGATCGGGCCCTATCGGGACAAGCTCGAAACGCCCTACACGGCGGTCGAGCCTTACAGCGGCCAGAACCGAGACTGCCGCTTCCTCGTGACGCATCTCTCGGGAAACGCAAAGGGAGCGACCCTCGTGCTCTTCCGCTCGATCGAGGCGAACCTGCACGCGCTCGCGCGGCTCGACCGGGCTCTCGCCGCGATCGTGCTGATCGGCTTTCTCGGCACCGCTGCGATCCTCGCCTTCGCCGTGACGCGCGCCATCCGGCCGGTGGAGGAAGTGACGCGAGTGGCCGAAGAGCTCGAGGCGACCGACCTCTCGCGGCGCGTGCACGTCTCCTCGGGCGGCGAGGAGTTCCGGCGCCTGGCCGCCGTGATCAACTCGCTGCTCGACCGGCTGGAAAACGCCTTTCGCGCCCAGCGACGCCTCATCGCCGACGCGGCGCACGAGCTCAAGACCCCGACCGCCGTCCTTCTCGGAGAGGCGCAGGAGGCACGCCGGCCGGACGCGAAGCCCGAGGAGACGCGTCAGTCGCTCGATACGATCGAGCGCGTCGCCCGGGGCCTTGCGCGCGAAGTCGATGGCCTCCTCCTGTTGGCGCGCGGCGACGCTGCGATGCCCGCCCGCCGCGACGTCGTGGACCTCGCGCAGGTCGCGGCGGAGGCGGTGGCCGCGGCGCAGCCGCTCGGCAACCCTCGCGGTGTGCGCTGCCGGCTCGAGTCGCGCGAAGGAGCCCTCGTGGCCGGGGACCGGGCGGCGCTGTTGCGCGTCGCGTCGAACCTGATCTCCAACGCCCTCCAGTACACGACAGAGGGAAGCGAGGTGGAAGTCGAAGTGTGCCGCCGCCGCGAAGGAAGTGTCGTTTTCGAGGTCCGGGACCGGGGCCCCGGCGTCGCGCTCGAGAACCGGCGCCGCATCTTCGAGCGGTTCGTGCGGCTCGAGCCGGCTCGCTCGCGGCACCCGGAGGGTTCCGGATTGGGGCTCGCGATCGTGGAGCAAGTGGTGCGAGCGCACGGAGGCGAAGCGGAGGTCGACGCGCGTGAGGGCGGCGGGGCCGTCTTCCGGGTGACGCTCCCCGGGGCGCCGCCCGTGGCGCCCTGCGCGGCTACTGAGTCTTCGGCGTCGGGCTGACGGGGGCCGGCGCCGCGGCGGCGGTGGTCTCGACCTGCGCGTCGTGGACCTTCACGACCGTCGCGATCTTTTTCCCGTCGCGATGCATCCAGCGCACGGTCACCTTTTCTCCCGGCCGGAGGGTGCCTCCGGTCATGTGCGTGGCGCCCGTCCAGATGACCCGAGTCTGCTTGCCCTGCGCGTCTCGGACGACCAGGCTTTTTTGAGCCGCGTCCATCTCGGAGACCGTGCCCGAGAGCGTGTTGGCATGGTTCTTCGAGCTGGTGGGCTCGGCGGAGGCAATGCCGGCCGTGAGCAACAGCGCCGGAATGAGCCTCAAAGACGCCTTCATGGAACCTACCCCTTTCCGGCAAAGCCTATCGGCTGGCGGGTGAACCCTTCGTGAACGGGCTCCAACCGATCATAGACTTGAGCCCATGAGAAAGACGCTCGTTGTTCTGCTCGCGTTACCGGCCTTCGCGCTTACGCTCCGGGCCGCGGATCCGGCTCCTGTCCCCTACGATCTTCTCTTTCGCGGGGGGCAGGTCGTGGATGGCTCGGGAGCTCCCTGGTTCGAGGCAGACGTCGCCGTACGCGACGGAAAGATCGCCGCCGTCGGCCGGCTCGACGGCGCGCGGGCCAAACGCGTCGTTGACGCGGCGGGCCTCTATGTCGCGCCGGGCTTCATCGACTTGCTCGGCCAGTCCGAGTACAACGTGCTCGTCGATCCACGCGCGGCCTCGAAGATCACGCAGGGGATCACGACCGAGGTCACTGGAGAAGGCGGCTCCATCGCGCCCCTGAACGACCGGATGCTCGCCGAGGGGCGTGAGGTCTACCAGCGCTACGGTTTCACGCCCGACTTCACGACGCTCGGCGGCTACTTCCAGACCCTCGAGCGGCGCGGCACCGCGATCAACCTCGGAACCTTCGTCGGCGCCGGCGGTGTGCGCAATCTCGTCATCGGCAAGGAGAACCGGAAAGCGACGCCCGAAGAATTGAAGCGCATGTGCGACGTCGTGGACCAGGCCATGCGCGAGGGGGCGCTCGGCCTCTCCTCCTCGCTCCAGTACGTGCCCGACATGTACAGCTCGACCGAGGAGCTGATCGCGATGGCCAAGGTTGCGGCGCGCTACGGCGGCGCGTACTTCACGCATCAGCGCTCGGAGGCCAATGCGATCGACTCCTCCCTCGACGAGGTGTTCCGGATCGCGAAGGAGGCCGGGATCCGCAGCCAGATCTGGCACCTGAAGACCGCGTACCAGCGTAACTGGGGGAGGATGCCGGCGGTACTCGCTCGCATCGAGGCGGCGCGCGCCCAGGGCATCGACGTCGCCGCAAACCAGTATCCCTACACCGCCGGCTCCAACGGCCTCGATGCGTGCCTGCCCCCGTGGGTGCGCGAGGGGGGAACCGACGCTCTCCTGAAGCGCCTGGCCGATCCCGGGGAGCGCGAGCGGGCCAAGAAGGAGATGCTCGAGGACTCGGACGCCTGGAGCAACCAGTACCTGGGCTCGGGCGGCCCGGACCGCGTGCTCGTGGCTTCGGTCATCGACTCGAAATTGAAGAAATACGAGGGCAAGTCCATCGCCGCGATCGCGGCGGAGGAGAAGAAGGACCCCCGCGACGCCCTGATCGACCTCGTGATCGCCGATAGGGCGAACACCGCCTGCATCATCTTCATCATGGACGAGAAGGACGTGCGCGCGGCGCTCCAGAGCCCGCTCGTCTCCTTCGGCACGGACTCGGGCGCGGGCGCGACCGACGGCATCTTTTCCGAGGAGAAGTCCCACCCGCGGGGCTGGGCGTCGACCGCGCGGATTCTGGGGTTCTACGTGCGCGATGAGAAGGTGCTGCGGCTCGAGGAGGCCGTGCGCAAGATGACCTCGTTCCCGGCCGAGGGGGCGGCGCTGCCGGGCCGGGGACTCGTCAAGGTCGGCTTCGCCGCGGATCTGGTCGTTTTCGACCTGCCGAAGGTCAAGGACCTCGCGACCTACGAGGAGCCGCGCCGATACAGCGAAGGGTTCCCTTACGTCGCCGTCAACGGCGTGCTCGTCGTGGACGAGGGGAAGCTCACTGGGGCCAAGCCCGGCAAGGCGCTGCGGGGTCCGGGCTACGCCGCCGGAGGCCGGTAGACTGCCGCGGGCAGAGGAGGTTCTCATGCCCGGCCACCCCCGCGCGCGCGGGATCGCTCTTGCCCTGGCTCTCTCCTTTTTTGTCGCCGGCGGCGCCGCGCCCGTGCCCCCGTCGAACGCCCTGAGGGAAACGATGACGAAACTCGAAGCGGAGCTCGCGGGAAAGTACGGCGACGGAGAGCGCGAGCGGATCCGGCGCGGGCTCTCGCAGGCCGCGCAGTTTTGGCGCCCGTCCGACGGCGACGCCGCGGCCTTCGACGAGGTCGCCCGGACGCACTTCGCGGGGGATGCGAAGACCCTCGAGGCGCTCTTTTCGCGCATGGAGTTCGCTCTCGAGTCGTACGACGGCCATGCCGGCGAGATCGCGCGCGACTTTAGGCGCCAGTCGGACCTGGATCTGGGCACGATCTACCCCTTCGACGAGATCCTCGCGGGCTACGATCCCGGCGCGCACTTTGTCGAGGACGCCTTCCAGAACCGCCTCGCCTTCGCGGTCCTCTTGAACTTTCCGGTCACGACCCTCACGGACCGGCTCCGCGAAGGCGAGTCGTGGTCTCGCCGCCAGTGGGCAGAGGCGCGCCTGGCCGACCGGTTCTCGAAGAGGATCCCCGCGGAGGTCAACCAGGCGATCAGCCAGGCCGCCGCCGAGGCCAACCAGTACGTCGCGCAGTACAACGTCTGGATGCACCATCTGGTCGACGCGAGGGGCAATCGCCTCTTTCCACCAGGGCTGCGCCTCCTGTCTCACTGGAACCTCCGCGACGAGCTCAAGGCCGACTACGCCGACGCGGCGACGGGCCTCGCCAAGCAGCGGGAGATCGCCCTCGTGATGGAGCGGATCGTCACCCAGACGATTCCAAAATCGGTCATCGACAATCCGCACGTCGACTGGGACCCGGCCGGCAACACGGTCCGGCCCGCCGCGGTGAAGGACTCGGACGATCCCGCCGGCAAGGACGCTCCGGTGACCGCCGACCGCGAGCCCGACACGCGCTACGCGATGCTTCTCGAGTGCTTTCAGGCGGCGCGCAAGGCCGACCCGTACTCGCCGACGGCCCCGACGCTCATCGCGCGCCGGTTCGACGAGAACCGGCAGATCCCCGAGGAGCGCGTACGGAAGATGCTCGAAGCGGTCCTGTCCTCGCCTCTAGTTCCGCGGGTCGCCAATCTGATCGAGCGCCGCCTCAAGCGCAAGCTCGAGCCCTTCGACGTCTGGTACGCCGGCTTTCGGCCAAAGAGCGACCACAGCGAGGCCGAGCTCGACGCGATCGTTCGCGGCCGTTACCCGTCACCCGAGGCCTACAAGAAGGACATCCCGAACCTGCTCCAGAAGCTCGGTTTCTCGAAGGAGCGAGCCGTCTACCTCGCCGATCACATCGAGGTCGATCCCGCCCGTGGCTCGGGCCACGCCCTTGGCGCCTCCCGCCGGGCCGACAACGCGCACCTTCGCACGCGCGTCGAGAAGGACGGCATGAACTACAAGGGCTTCAACATCGCGGTCCACGAGATGGGGCACAACGTCGAGCAGACCTTCTCTTTGAACGACGTGGACTCCACACTGCTCCAGGGCGTTCCGAACACCGCCTTTACCGAGGCCCTCGCGTTTGTCTTCCAGGCGCACGACCTGGAGCTGCTGGGTCTCGCCCAGCCGGACGCGCGGAACGAAGCGCTCAAGGCCCTAAACGACTTCTGGGGGACCTACGAGATCTCGGGAGTGGCGCTCGTGGACATGGCGGTCTGGCACTGGATGTACGACCACCCCGAGTCGACACCCGGCGAGCTCAAGAACGCCACGCTCCAGATCTGCCGGGACATCTGGAACAGGTACTACGCGCCGATCTTCAAGAAGAAGGACGTCGTGCTCACGCTCGGGATCTACTCCCACATGATCGACTCCTTCCTGTACCTGCCGGACTATCCGATTGGACACCTCATCGCGTTCCAGATCGAGCAGCAGATGGAGAAGGCCGGCGCGATCGGCACCGAGTTCGAGCGGATGGCCAGGATCGGCAACGTCGCCCCGGACATCTGGATGAAGCAAGCCACCGGCGCGCCCGTCGGCCCCGAGGCGCTCCTCCAGACGACGGAGATGGCTCTGGCGGAGGTGCGCTGAGGTCCCTCCTTCTCGCCCTGGGAGAGAAACCCCTTCACCCTACCCCTCTCCCCCAAAGGGGGAGAGGGAATCGGTGGGGTCTCTCCCCTCGCCAAGAATGCGGGAACGCTTCATCGCGTGCCGCACCAAGCCGAACTGCTCGACGGCATGCTTCTCGATGTGGTCGATCGCCTCGTCCACCGAATCCGTGAGAAGAAGCAGGTTCAAGTCGGAAGCTCCAACCGTGCCCGCGCGCACCATCTCGTGGAGCAGATCGAAGAGGGGCCGCCAGTACTCCCTCCCGAAAATCACGACGGGGAAGCCCTGGATCTTGCCTGTCTGGATCAGCACCGCCGCCTCGAAGAGCTCGTCCATGGTGCCGAGTCCCCCCGGCATCACTACAAAGGCGTAGGAGTACTTGACCAGCATCACCTTGCGCACGAAGAAGTGCTCGAAGGTGACGAAGACGTCCAGGTAGGGGTTTAGCTTCTGCTCCTCGGGCAGAACGATGTTGCAGCCGACCGAGCGCCCCCCCGCCTCTCTGGCCCCGCGGTTGGCCCCCTCCATGATCCCCGGACCGCCTCCCGTCATGACCGTCAACCCGATCTCAGCCAGACGCCTCCCCACGTCCCGGGCGAGCGCGTAGAAGGGGTGGTCCTCCTGGAAGCGAGCGGATCCGAAGACGGTCACGCAGGGACCGACGAAGTGGAGCGTCCGGAACCCCCGGATGAGCTCGCGCGCGATCTTCCAGACGGAGAAGAACTCGCTCTTTCGCGAGCGCGGGCCCTCGAGAAACCAGCGCTCTGCCGGCTCGGGTCCCGGATCAGCGGGGCTCTCCGCCGCAACGACCTCCGGCCGCGCTCTCTCGGGCACGCCGGAATCGTAGCAGCCAAGAGAAGGATCCCGGGCTCGCTTGCCCCTGCCGGCGATCCGGCACCGACTCCTTCGGGTCTTCGGCCCTCAGGATGACACGAGGGACCTGCGCCGGTCAGCCGCGCCGCACGACCGAAAGGCGTGCCTGAGCCAGCTCGTAGCGCGCCAGGATTTCCGGCAGCGTCTGCCGACTCGCCGTTTGCATCTCTCTCTCGGCGGCCGCTCGCTCACTCTCGGCGGCCGCGGCATCGATCTGGGCCGCCGCCTCGGCGGTATCGGCCAGAACCGATACGCGGTCGTTGGAAATCTCGGCAAGGCCCGTCGAGACGGCGAGGACCTGCTCCGCGCCGGCATGGCGGTAGGAGAGGACACCGGTCTTCAAGAGCGTGATCAGCGGCGTGTGCCCGGGACGGATCCCGAGGTACCCTTCGGACCCCGGCAACTCCACCTCGTCGGCGTCGGTCTCGACGACACGCCGTTCGGGCGTCACCACCTGAAGCTTCAGCGCGGCCATCCCGTTCTACGCCGCGGCCTTGGCGAGCTCCGCCGCCTTCTGCCGGGCCTCCTCGATCGTCCCGACCATGTAAAAGGCCTGCTCGGGCAGGTCGTCGCACTTGCCGTCCACGATCTCGCGGAAGCCCTTGATCGTGTCGGCGATCTTGACGTACCGCCCCTCGATGCCCGTAAATTGCGTGGCAACGAAGAACGGCTGCGACAGGAAACGCTGGATCTTGCGCGCCCGCGCGACGGTCCGCTTGTCCTCCTCGGAGAGTTCGTCGATGCCGAGGATCGCGATGATGTCCTGGAGGTCCTTGTACTTCTGGAGCACCGCCTGCACGTCGCGGGCGCACTTGTAGTGCTCCTCGCCGACCACGCGGGGCGAGAGAATCGTCGAGGTGGAGGCGAGCGGATCGACGGCCGGGTAGATGCCCATCTCCGAGATCGAGCGGGAGAGAACCGTCGTCGCGTCGAGGTGGGCGAAGGCGGCGGCCGGAGCCGGGTCGGTCAGGTCGTCGGCCGGAACGTAGATCGCCTGCACCGAGGTGATCGAGCCCTTTTTCGTCGACGTGATGCGCTCCTGCAGCTCGCCCATCTCGGTCGCGAGGTTCGGCTGGTAGCCGACGGCCGAGGGCATCCGGCCCAGAAGCGCCGAGACTTCCGACCCCGCCTGCGTGAAGCGAAAGATGTTGTCGATGAAGAGCAGGACGTCCTTGCCCTCCGTGTCGCGGAAGTACTCGGCGACCGTCAGGCCCGTCAGCCCGACGCGAAGCCTCGCGCCCGGTGGCTCGGTCATCTGGCCGTAGATCAGCGAGCACTTCGACTTCGAGGGGTCGCCCGGCGTGACAACGCCCGACTCCGTCATCTCGAGGTACAGGTCATTGCCCTCGCGGGTCCGCTCGCCCACGCCGGAGAAGACCGAGAATCCGCCGTGGTGTATGGCCACGTTGTTGATCAGCTCCTGGATGATGACGGTCTTGCCGACGCCGGCGCCGCCGAAGAGGCCGGTCTTGCCCCCCTTCGTGTAGGGCTCCAGCAGGTCGATCACTTTGATGCCCGTTTCGAACATTTCGACCGAGGTGGATTGCTCGTCGTAGCCGGGAGGCTCGCGGTGGATCGGCCAGCGCTCCTTGGAATTGACCGGACCGCGGCCGTCGACTGGATCGCCGATCACGTTCAGAATCCGCCCGAGCGTCTCGCGGCCGACGGGCACCGAGATCGACGCTCCCGTGTCGATCGCCTTCATGCCGCGCACCATGCCGTCGGTCGGCTTCATCGAGACGCAGCGAACGACGCTCTCGCCGAGTTGCTGTGCCACTTCCGCGATGACGTCGATGGGCATACCCGTCGACTTGCCGTCGTCCACGACGTGGACCGCGTTATAGATCGCCGGGAGCTTCCCCTCCGGAAATTTCACGTCCAGCACGGGCCCGATGATCTGGACGACGTGGCCGATGTTTTGTTCCGCCATGGTCTACCCCTCTGAGTTATCCGTTGTCCGTTAACCCTGCGCCGCGGCGCCCGAAACGATTTCGATCAGTTCTTTTGTGATGCGCGCCTGGCGGGCGCGGTTGTAGGTCAGCGTCAGCGAATCGATCAGCTCCCCGGCGTTCTTCGAGGCCGCGTCCATGGCGGTCATCCGCGCACCCATCTCCGCGGCGTTTGACTCCAGAAGAGCCTTGAAGATTGTGAACTCGAGGTACCGCGGGAGGAGCCACGTGAGGATCGTCTGTGGATCCGGCTCATAGAGGTACTCGGTCGTGACGGCCTCGGCCGGCACCGGCGCGGCCGCCGAGAGCGGAAGGAGACGGGCCGTGTGGACCACCTGCGACAGGATCGAGCGGAACTCGTTGGCGACGATGTAGACCGCGTCGATCCGGTCCGCGAGGAACTCCCCCGAGAGGTACCCGGCAATCTCCCGCGCGTGGGCGTACGATAGCGTGGCGAAGATGCCCGAGTACGACTTCTCGGTCAACGGCAGCCCCCGCCGCTTCCAGAACTCGACCGCCTTCTTGCCGACCGCCAGGATTCGTCTCTCCGTCCACTCGGGGTGCGCGGCCAGAAGCTGCGCCGTCGCACGGTGGACGTTGGTGTTGAAGGCGCCGCAGAGGCCGCGGTCTCCGGCCACGACGACCACGATCACCCGCTTCTCTTCCCGAACCTCGAGCAGCGGGTAACGGACGTCCGCGGCCCGCGCCGCGACCGAGGCGAGGACGTCGGAGAGCAGGCGCGCGTAGGGGCGCGCCCCGATGACGCGCTCCTGCGCGCGGCGCAGCCTCGCTGCGGCGACCATCTTCATCGCCTTGGTGATCTGCTGCGTGCTCTTGACCGAGCGCAGGCGGCGGCGAATGTCGATGAGGGAAGCCATTGGGGCGATTTATCCGTTTTCCGCTCGCGGTCAAGCGGCCTGCGCGTCCGCGTTTTCCCTGACGAAGCGCTCCTTGAATTCTTTGATCGCCGCGGCGAGCGCTTCTTCGGTCGCCTTCTCGAGCTTGCCGGTGGCGACGATCGCCGAGAGGATTTCCTTGTGCTTCGCCTTCAGGTGCAGGTGGAGCCCCGCCTCGAAGGGGCGAACCGATTCCACCTTGAGCGAGTCGAAGTGCCCGTTCGTGCCCGCGTAGATCGAAGCCACCTGGAGCGCGACGTCCATCGGCTGGAACTGCGCCTGTTTCAAGAGCTCGACCATGCGCTGCCCCCGGGCGAGCTGCGCCTGTGAAGACTTGTCGAGGTCGGAGCCGAACTGCGCGAAGGCCGCCAGATTGCGGTACTGCGCCAGATCCAGCCGCAGCGTCCCCGCAACCTGCTTCATCGCCTTGATCTGCGCGTTGCCGCCGACGCGCGACACCGATATGCCGACGTTGACGGCGGGGCGCACGCCCGAGTAGAAGAGGTCGTTCTCCAGGTAGATCTGCCCGTCGGTGATAGAGATGACGTTGGTCGGGATGTAGGCTGACACGTCGCTCGCCTGCGTCTCGATGATCGGAAGCGACGTCAGGGAGCCGCCGCCGTTCTTGTCCGAGAGCTTTGCGGCGCGCTCGAGCAGCCGCGAGTGCAGGTAGAAGACGTCGCCGGGGTACGCCTCGCGGCCCGGCGGCCGCCGCAGCAGCAACGAGATCTCCCGGTACGCCGCCGCGTGCTTGGAGAGGTCGTCGTAGATCGTCAGGGCGTGCTGCCTGTTGAAGAGAAACCACTCGCCCATCGCGCAGCCCGCGTAGGGCGCCAGATACAGCATTGGGGCGGGGTCCGAGGCCGTGGCGGAGACGATGATCGTGTGCTCGAGCGCGCCGTTTTCGGCCAGCGTCTTGGCAACCTGCGCCACGGTCGACTTCTTCTGGCCGATCGCGACATAGATGCAGATCATCCCCTGGCCCTTCTGGTTGATGATCGTGTCGAGCGCGATCGCGGTCTTGCCGGTCTGGCGATCCCCGATGATGAGCTCCCGCTGCCCGCGGCCGATCGGGATCATCGCGTCGATGGCCTTCAAGCCGGTCTGCACGGGCTCCTTCACCGGCTGGCGGTCGATGACGCCCGGCGCGATGCGCTCGGTCGGATAGAACTCGGTTGCCGGAATCGGGCCCTTGTCGTCGATGGGACGGCCCAACGCGTCCACGACGCGCCCGACCAGCGCCGGGCCGACGGGAACCTGGATGATCTTGCCCGTGCGGCGGACCTCCTGCCCCTCCTTGACCCCCTGCGCGTCGCCGAGGAGCACGACGCCAACGTCGGACTCTTCGAGGTTCAAGGCCAGGCCGTACAGCTCGTGGCCGAAGTCGATCAGCTCGCCCGCCATCGCCTTGTCCAGGCCGTAAACGCGGGCGATGCCGTCGCCGACCGAGAGAACGGTTCCGACCTCCGCCACGTCGATCGCCTTCTCGTAGCCGGCGAGTTGCTGCTTCAGGATCGCGGTGATTTCGTCTGCTTTGATTTCCATGTTTCAGGCTGTCGCCTTCTCCTTCGCCGCCCTCCGGAAAGACTCGATCGCCTGCGCGATCGAGGCGTCAAAGACCTCGCTGCCGACCCTCGCCACGAAGCCCGCGAGCAGCTTCGGATCGACTTCCACCTGCATCCGCACCTTTCGCCCCGTGCGCCTGCCAAGGGCCGCCTCGATGCGTGCCCGCTCGGCCTCGACGATCGGCGCCGCCACGGTGACGCGGGCCCCGACGACTCCCGCCCGAAGGTCGTACGCCTCCGACAGCCCCGTGAGAATCTCCTGCAGGTGCAGGATCCGCCGGTTGCCTAGAACCACGCCGAGAAACCGCCGACCGAAATCGTCGAGGCCGGCGCGCCGGGCGATCTCTTCCAGGGTCTTCGCCTTCGTGTCTGCAGGAATGTTGGGCGCCGACAGAAACGCCCTGAGAGAGGGGGCTTCCGCGACTGCCCGCACGACGGCCCGGGCCCCTTCCAGGAACCGCTCCACCGCGTAGCCCGCGGGCGCGGCCTCGAGGAAGGCCTGCGCATAGCTTCGCGCCACCTTCGTCACCGTTGCGCCTCCATCTGCTCGACACTGTCCTCGAGCAGGCGCCGCCGGTCTTCCTCGGTGATCTCGCGGGAGACCCGCTCCCGGGCCGCAGCGGCGACCAGATCCCCCGCCGTGCGCCTCAACTCTTCTTTCGCGAACGTGAGACGCCTCTCGATCTCCGCTTGCGCTTCCCGCCGCACCCGCTCGGCTTCCTGATCCGCCCGCGCGAGCAGCGCACGCTTCTCGCTCTCGCCTTCGGCGGCACCTTCGGCCCGGATCTCGACGATCTCGCGCTCGAGGCGCATCATCCGATCGTGGATCTCGGCCTCGAAGCGAGCCGCGTCGGCCCGCCGCTCGCGCGCCTCCTTCAGGCGCTCTCCGACTTCGAGCTGTCGCTTTCGAAATGCCTCCGTCAGCGGCCGCGCCACGAAGTAGACGAGCACTCCGAGAAAGAGGACGAGATTGGCGAGTTGCCAGATCCAGCCGGGAATCCCGAGGACCTTCCCCGCATGCTCTGCGCCTTCCTCGGCCAGGAGGGCAAGGGGCGCCGGCAGCGCGAGCAAAGTCGTGCCGGTGCCCGATCGGGCTCGCCTCGGGAAGCTCACGCAGCGAGCTTCCGCCCGAGGATCTTTTCGGCGAGCGTTCGCGCGAGGCTCTCCGAGCGCTCGGGCAGCTGCCGGGAAAGCTCGTGTGACTGTTCCTGGATCTCTCGGCTGGCGCTCTCGATCGAGGCGGCGGCTGCCGCGCTCGCCTCCGCGAGTCGCGCTTCCAGACGGGCGCGTCCCTCGCCACGAAGCTCCTCGCGCGCCTTCAAGGCCTCGCGGCGGGCGAGCGAAAGGCTCTGCTCCGCCTCGGCCATGGCCTTCTGCAAGCGGTTGTGGCTCTCGGCACGCAGCGCGGCCGCTTCCTTTTCTTCGCGTTCCCGCTCGTCCAGAATCGCGCCCAGCGGAACGAACAGATACCGCTTCAGGATCGCGTAGGCGATCGCGAAGCAGATGATCACGTAGACGGTCGTGATGTCCGGGAGCCTGATCATTGGGTTTCGGACCTTTCGGCCGTGCCGGACGGCCGCGAGAGCCTCTGCCTTGTCGCGCCTGCGAGACCCGAGAGCGCGGAGAAATAACACACAGAGCGTTCGGAGTCGAGAGCGTCAGAGTCGATGGATGGTCGACGGGCCGACATCCAACAGAAGAGCGATTGTGTACGCCGCAGCGAGATTGCTATAAAACGTCTATTATCAGATAGTTACGTTACTTGCGCGGCGCGGCTGGAAGATCGACAACATTGGATTTCGCTTCCTCTCCCATCCGGCAGGACCCTTCGAAACGCGCGCCTTCTTCGATCTTCAAGATGGGTGTTGAGAGATCCGCCTCGACACGCGCGCGCGCGTGCAGCTCGATGCGCTCCCTCGCGCGCACCGTTCCTTTCAGCGTGCCGTTGATCGAGAGGCGGCCGATCTCGATGTCTCCGGTTACGTCGGCCGTGTCTCCGAGGATCAATTCGCTTCCCGAACGGATCTTGCCTTCGAATTTTCCATCGATTCGGAAGGTCTCTTCGAAGACGAGGTCTCCCTGGAATTGGCTCCCCTTGTCGAGAAAGCCGTTCAACGTCGTGCCTTCCGGTTTGATCTTCATGTGTCCCTCCCTCGGAAGGAGGTCGTAGGACGAAGGTTGTGGGAAGTGGGAGGTTCGCTTCTCCCGACGACCTACGACCTTCCGCCTACGTCCTCATCCCAACTCAACCCTTTCCCATCAGTCTCTCGTAGAGCCCGATCAATTCCTCTTCCGATCCGAACAGAAGCTCGATTCGTCCGCCCCGGCGGCGCCTGGCGATGCGAACGCGCGTACGAAGCCGCCGGGAGAGCTTCTCCTCGGCGTCCCGCGTGAAGGGATCCCTCCGCTTCTCCCGCCTGACTTTGGGCTCGGCTGTGATCTGCGCGACGCGTGCCTCGGTCTGCCGGACCGAAAGGCCTCGCCGGATCACTTCTTCCGCCAGGCCCTGTTGCTCATCCGGAGAGGCGAGGCCGGCCAAGGCTCGCGCATGGCCGCCAGACAGAGCTCCGTCGCGGACAAGGTCCTTAACGGATTGAGGTAAACGTAAGATACGTAATGAGTTAGCTACTGTAGCCCGGTCCTTGCCGACGGCCGCAGCGATCTGTTCCTGCGTCAGGGAGAACTCCTCCCTCAAGCGGCCGTAGGCTTCAGCTTCTTCGATGGCGTTCAGATCCTCCCGCTGTAGATTTTCGACCAGAGCGAGCTCGAGCAGCTCCCGGTCTGACGGCATTTCTCGCACGACCACGGGCACCCGGGTGAGCCCGGCCAGCCTTGCAGCCCGCAACCGCCGCTCCCCTGCCACGACCTCGAACCCTTCGCCGCGTACGACGACGACGAGGGGTTGCACGACTCCATGCTCGCGGATCGAGGCGGCAAGCTCGGCCAGGCTCCCCTCCGGGAATCCCCGGCGGGGCTGGTACCGGCCGGTTTTCAAGTGGTCGATCTCGACTTCCTGCAGGGCCGTTCCCCGTGGAACGTCCTCCCCGCCGGGAAGCAGCGCCGAGAGCCCTCGACCCAGGGCTTGCTTTCGCGTCATCGGCCTCCCCGGCGCTTCAAGAACTCCCGCGCCAGGGCCAGATACGCCTCCGCCCCCTTCGACTTGACGTCGTAAGCGAGCACGGGCTTCCCGAAAGAGGGCGCCTCGGCGAGACGAACGTTGCGCGGGATCACGGTGTCGTAGACGCGGCCCTCCATGTGCTTGCGGATGTCCTCGATGACTTGCCTCGCGAGGTTAGTCCGCTCGTCGAACATCGTCAAGACGACCCCCTCGAGCTTGACCGACGGATTCAATGAGTTACGCACCCGCTCGACCGTGTTCAGCAGCTCGCTCAAGCCCTCGAGCGCGAAGTACTCCGTCTGGATGGGCACCAGGACCGAGTCCGCTGCGCAAAGGGCGTTGACAGTGAGCAGGGAGAGCGACGGAGGGCAGTCCACGAAGATGAGCTCGTAGCCTCCCCGGACGCTTTCAAGCGCCGCTCGCAACCGATGCTCCCGGTCCGGGCGCTCGACGAGCTCGATCTCCGCGCCGACGAGGTCGCGGCCGGAGGGAAGCAGAGAAAGGTTCGGAAACAGCGTCGGCCGGACGGCGGAAGCCGCCTCGCCCGAGAGGAGCGCGTCATAGCTTCCGGACCCCGCTGGCGCTCGGGGAAACCCCAGCCCGGAAGTGGCGTTTGCCTGCGGGTCGAGGTCCACCAGGAGCACCTTGCGGTCGAGGGCAGCCAGGGCCGCCGCGAGATTGATCGCCGTCGTCGTTTTCCCGACGCCGCCTTTCTGGTTCGCAATCGCAATGACGCTTCCCACGGCGGGCGAGAGTAACAGGTCGTCCGAAAAGAGTGATGTTCCCCGTGGAACGTCGCTAGTTCAGCGCTTCCGGTAGGCCGCGATCACGCGTCGGTCCGCACCCTCGAGCGGCGTGACGCTCTCGAGAAGGAAATCGGGCTCCAGGGCCGCGGCGACCGTCTTCGGTTCTGTGGTCCAAGCGAGAAGCAGCCCCGAGGCCTGCAGAAACGACCCCCGGCCGACCAGCCGTCCGAGGTCTCCCAGGGCACGTGTCGTCGCGACGCTCCAGCCGGGTGTCTTCAGGGCCTCGATGGAGGATTCGAGCACTTCGGCCCTGTCGAGATGCAGAAGTCTCGAGACATGACGAAGAAACGCGGCTCGCTTCCCACGAGGCTCGATCATCGTTACATCGAGATCCGGCCGTAGGATCGCGAGGGGAAGCGCCGGGAACCCTCCGCCCGAGCCGATGTCAATAACCCTAGTTCCGTGAGGAATTAACGTCTCCCCGACAGTCGACTCCATCGCGTGAGCGACCAGGTCCTCGCCCGATAGCGCACCCGCCAGGTTGATCCGTCTTCGCCATCGGTCGAGCTCGGCGAGGTAAACCGAAAGGTCCGAGATCGCGGTGGGGGAGAGAGAGCGCCCGAACCGGGCCGCGGCGGGCTCGAGCAGTCGGGTAAACGCCTCAGGCAGGAGCGGCGGGCCAGCGGGCGACATGCGCCGAGACTATCGCCACGGCGGCCGGCGTGACTCCCGGAATCCGAGAGGCCTCACCAAGGGTCAAAGGGCGGCGCCTCTCGCACTTCTCGACGACCTCCCGGGAGAGGCCGGGAACGCCCCGGTACCGGAAGTTCTCGGGGATCGGCCGCGACTCGAGCGGCTTGAGTCTTTCGACCCTCTCGCGCTCGCGCCGGATGTAGCCTTCGTAACGCACGCGGCTCGCCAGAACGCTTCTTTCCTCCGCCGAAAGGTCGTCTAAGATCTCCGGAGCAAAAGACCTGAGCCTTTCTACTGATAAGTCATTTCGTTTCAATATGTTATACAAACTTGTCGGCGCGTCGACCCGAATTTCGAGCGCCTCGTAGAGCTCCTGACGGGTCTCTGCGCTGGGGGTCAGGACTCTCTCCCGAAGCTGCTTTTCGGCCCGTGCAAGGCGTTGCTCTCCCCGCATCGCAGTCGTGTACTCCGCCTCGCCGATCAAGCCGAGGCGCCGCCCGTGCGGCAGCAAGCGGGGTAGAACCGAGTCCACTCCCAGAAGCAGCCGGTACTCGGCCCGCGAGGTGAAAAGGCGGTACGGCTCCTCGAGTCCCTTCCCGATCAAATCGTCCACCATCACGGCGGCGTACGCTTCGGAGCGGTCGAGCACGAAAGGTTCCTCGCCGGCCACCGCCCGGGCCGCGTTGATGCCCGCCCAGAGGCCCTGCGCCGCGGCCTCCTCGTATCCCGAAGTGCCGTTGATCTGCCCGGCCAGAAAGAGCCCCCGGGTCGCTTGCGTCTCCAACGTCGCCCGGAGCTGCTCGGGAAGGCAGTAGTCGTATTCGACCGCGTAGCCCGGGCGGAGCATCCGTGCGTTCTCGAGCCCCGGGATTTCCTTGAGGATCCGGCGCTGGATCTCTTCGGGAAGCGATGTCGAGAGTCCGTTGATGTAGATCTCGGGCGCGTCCCATCCCTCGGGCTCGAGGAAGAGCGTGTGCTGGCTCTTGTCGGCGAACTTGACCACCTTGTCCTCGACCGACGGGCAGTACCGCGGCCCGATGCTTCGGATCTGACCCGAGTACATGGGGCTTCGATGCAGGTTCTCGCGAATGAGCTCGTGCACGCGCGCGTTGGTCGACGTCCGCCAGCAGAGCGCCTGATCGAGCTCGAGCCGCTCGGTGCGAAAGGAAAAAGGGATCGGCGGGACGTCACCGCGCTCGGGCTTGCACGCAGCATAGTCAATCCCATCGCGGTGAACGCGAGGGGGCGTACCCGTCTTGAAACGTCCAAGCCTCAGGCCGAGCCGGGAGAGCGAAAGAGAAAGCCCCTTCGCTGCGGCTTCCCCGACACGTCCTCCTTCGGTCCTCTTTTCGCCCGTGTGCATCAAGCCGCGCAAGAACGTGCCTGTCGTCACGACGACCGCGCGCGCGGCGATGCGTTGGCCGTCCTCTGTAACCGCGCCTGCCACGCAGCCCCGCTCCTCCAAGAGCTCCTCCGCCATGCCCTCGAGGAGCGCCAGACCGGGGGTCCCGGCGAGCGCCTCGCGCGCCAGACGGGCGTAGAGCGCCCTGTCGCATTGCGCGCGCGGCCCCCAGACGGCCGGGCCGCGCGAGCGATTGAGAATCTTGAACTGAATGCCGGCGCCGTCGGCGAGCGCTCCCATGAGGCCCCCCAGCGCGTCGATCTCGCGCACCAGCTGCCCCTTGGCCAGGCCGCCGATGGCGGGGTTGCAGGACATGCGGCCGATCGCCGCGAGATCGCCCGTGAGCAGAGCCGTGCGGCGCCCCATGCGGGCCGCGGCGTGCGCGGCCTCGATGCCGGCGTGGCCGCCGCCGATGATGAGAACGTCGAATTCCATGAAGGAAAGCTATCAGCGATCAGCGATCAGCTACTTCCCGATGCAGAAGGTCGAGAAGATGCGCTGCAGGATATCTTCCGCGGTCGTCTCACCGAAGAAATCCGCCAGCGCGTCGATCGCTTCGTGGACGTGGGCGGCCGCGTACTCGGGCGACTCCCCGCGCGCGAGCGCGTCGAGCGCCCCAGCCGCCGAGGCGCGGGCGCGTTCTACCAGCTCCCGCTGCCGCAAGGAGGCCAGCACTTCGGAGCTCGTCTCCGTGTCGATGTGGGCGGAAATCTCCTGAGCCAGAAGGTTGCGCAGCCGTTGCCCGGCATCCGCGGCGAGACCGCAGACCGGCAAGGCCCCGGCAGAGGACGCTGCGGCTTCCCCCGGCGTGGCCCGATCGATCTTGTTGGCGATCCGCAGCACCGGCTTGTCGCCGATCCCCTCGAGCGCCGCGCGGTCCTCCGAGGTCTCCCCGTGGCTCGCGTCGAGCACGTAGAGGATCACGTCGGCTTTTCGCGACTCTTCCCGCGCACGCTCGACACCCAGGCGTTCGACGACGTTGTCGGCTTCGCGCAACCCGGCAGTGTCGACCACGGTGACCGGGATGCCAGCCACATCGATCACGGCTTCGAGAGTGTCCCGAGTCGTGCCGGGAATCTCCGTCACGATGGCGCGGGCGCTTCCCACGAGCGCGTTGAATAGCGTCGACTTGCCGGCGTTGGGGCGGCCGAGGACGACCACGCGGCATCCGGCGGAAAGAAGACGGCCCGTCTCGTAGGTCGCCAGCAGGATTTCGAGCTCCGCGGCGGCCGACCGCATCCGCAGCGCCGCTTCGTCGGGGACGGCCTCGCCCACGTCCTCGGCGAAGTCGATCGCCGCGTCGAGGCTCGCGGCCGCCGTGAGAAGTTCTTCCCGGACGGCCAGGAGCCGCCGCGAGAGCCCCCCTTCCAGGCGGCGGACCGAAAAGAGCGCGGCGGCCGCGGTGCGGGCCTCGATCAGGTCAACGACCGCCTCGGCGCGCGGCAGATCCATCTTGCCGTGAAGGAAGGCCCGCTCGGTAAACTCCCCGGGACGCGCCAGCCGAGCCCCGGCGCGAGTCAATGCCCCGAGCAGCCTTTCGACGACCGCAGGGCTCCCATGCACGGAGATCTCGGCCGAGTCCTCGCCGGTGTACGAGGCGGGCGCCGGAAAATAGGTCACGAGGCCCCGGTCGATCGGCTCCCCTGCGTCGTCCGCGATGGCGGAGAGTGTCGCGCGCCTCGGCTCGAGCGGGTCCCTCAACCGCGGCACAACCCGCGCCAAGACCGCGCGGGCGTCGGGCCCCGAGAGCCGCACGACGGCGATCGCCGAGCGCCCGGCCGGAGTCGCGAGGGCGACGATGGTGTCGAGCCAGGAGTCTGATTGAGAACGCATGGGCACTCGAGCCAGGCGGTCGGCCCTCAGCGGGGTGAATCCGGACTCCGGTAGCTGAGAGCGAGCGGCTAGTTCGATTTCAGCCGGACGGCGACGCGCTTCAAGAACCCGCTTCCTTCGCTCTCGGTCTCGACCTCCGGGTCTTCCGCAAGCGCCAGGTGCACCAGGCGCCTTTCGGCCGGCGAAAGAGGGGGCAAGAGCTGCGGACGGCGCGTTCGTTTGGCTTCCTCCGCGGAGCGGTGTGCGAGATCCTCGAGGGTCTCCTTCTGGTGGCGGCGGAAGCCTTCCGCGTCCAAGCGGGGGTGCACAGGCCGCGCGAGCCGCCGGCCGGCGATGCGCCCCGTCAGAACCTCGAGACCGTTCAGCCCCTCGCCGCGGTTGGCCAGAAGAGGCTCGACGTCGTCGCCGATCAGCTCGAAGACCATCTCCTCGGAGGAAGGGCGGCGCCGGATCTCGACCAGGAAGCCGGCGGCCGAGAGCAACTCCGTCAGCGTCGCCTCGACTGCGGCCCAGGCTTCGTCGTCGAGCGCGGGGGCCTCGGGAGACTCACGGGGCCGCGCCCGCTCCGGTTCCGGTTCGCTCTCGGCTCCCCCGGCTCCCCCGTCCGCGCTCTCGACGGCACCGCCCCCCTCCACTTCGATCTCGACGACCCTCCCGCCCCAGAAGGACTTCTCGTCGCGAACGACGTGGTAGCGCAGCTCTCCGGGCGCGACACCTCGCTCCCGGGCCGCCGTCTCGACCGCTTCCGCCTCGCTCTTTCCTTCGTATCGCATGGGTTCCCTCGTTAACGCCCCGCGCCCTTGGCCGCCTCGATCCGGGCCTTTCGCGCCGACGCGCGCGCCGGTGCGGGAGGCGGCGCGTCGTCTTTCACGATCTTGTTGATGAGGACCTGCTGGAGGATCGTCAGGATGTTCGAGAAGAGCCAGTAGAGCACCAGGCCCGACGGCATGTCCTTCAGGAAGAATCCCCAGAGGAGCGGCATCGCCATGAAGATCTTCTTCTGCGCGGGATCGGCCGTCGAGGGCGTCATTGCCTGCTGCACGTACATGGAGACGATCATGAGGATCAGGAGCACGTACGTGTGATCCACCGCCGACAGGTCCTTGATCCAGAGCGCAAACGGCGCGTGCCGCAGCTCGATCGAACGGGAGAGAACGTTGTAGAAGGCGACCAGGATCGGCAGCTGCAGCAGGATCGGCAGGCAGCCGCTCATCGGGTTGTATCCCTCCGCCTGGTAGAGCGCCATCAGCTCCTGGTTCATCTTTGCGCGCTGCGCAGCGTCGGTCTTCGCCTTCTTGTATTTGTCCCGGATCGAATTCATCTTGGGAGCGAGCTTCTGCATCTTCTTCATGGACGCATAGCTCTTGTGCATGAGGGGAAAGAGGGCGATCCGGATGAGCAGCGTCACGAGAAGGATCGCGAGGCCGAAGTTGCCGAGCCAGCCGTACGTGCGCTTCAAGAGCCACAGCAGTGGCCTCGCGAGGACGCCGTACCAGCCAAAGTCGACCGTCCGCTCGAGGCCGAGATGGAGGCTCTCCAGAATCTCGACGTCCTTGGGCCCGAAGTAGGCGCGCACCGCAAGCTGCCCGTTTCCCGTGACGGACGCCGAGAGCGTCGTCTGAGGCTTCCCTGCCGCGTCCCGGCTGACGACCGGCAGGATCTGCGCGTCGGTCGGGCGCTCGGGGAGAAATACCGCGAGGAAGTAATTGTCCTCGATGCCGGCGAACCCCTTTCCCGGCACCGGCCAGGAGACGCCCTTCTCCTGCTTCTCGAGCTTCTCCGCACGGATCTTCTCAACGCCGCCGCCCGAGGTCGCGACGGCGGTCGCGGGCATCACGTAGCGGTTGGCGAGCTCCGACTCCGTCGGATTGCGCAACCCCGAGCCCACGAAAAGCCGGTACGGCGGGCCCACAACCGCGGCCGACACCTCGAAGAGGTAGCCGTCGCCCAGCCGAATCTCCTTGGTGACCTGGAATTGCCCGTCGGAGTAGCTCAGCCGAGCGGCGCGATCCGAGAGCTTTTCGACCGCAAAGAGCGCGGCCGCGGCGGCTGCGGTCAGATCCGCGCGGCCGGGGAAGTCGAGGGAGAGCGGCCGCGGAGCCGGGGGCGGCAATTGCCGCACGAGCTCGAGCGCGTGCTTCTGCTCGTCCAGATACTTCGGAAGGACGGCGGAGACGATCACGGCGCCGCGATTGCCGAGCGTCAGTCGCAACACTCCGTTCTCGATCACCGTCGTCGATTCCTGCGCAGCCGAGACCGGGGGCACCGCTTCGACGGGGACCGGCGCGGCGGCGGGCGTCTCAGCGGCGGGAGCGACTGCCGTCTGAGCGACGCGGGCCGAGGCCGGAGGCGTCGAGACCGGCCGGGGCTTGGGAACAACGAGCTCCCAGACGATCAGAACGGCGAGCGAGAGTCCGGCCGCGAGCAATAGGCGCTTTTCCAAGACTTTCCTCTAGTGCCCCTACGGCACGGGGTCGAAGCCGCCCGGTCGGAACGGGTGGCAGCGCGCCAGCCGCCGCAACGCGAGCCAGCTTCCGCGCTTCAGGCCGTGGCGCTCGATCGCCTGGCGGGCGTAAACCGAGCAAGTCGGCTCGTAGCGGCAGGCGCGGGGGAGCCAGGGTGAGATTGCCTTCTTGTAGAAGGCGAGCAACAGAAGGGCCAGCCGCGCCGGCCGCCTGGCCGGCCGTTGCCGGTCCTCGGGCGAGGGTATCACCGGCCTCGGGCGAGGCCTCGCACGACGCTCCTGCGGTACTCCTCGGACAGCTCCGAGAAGGCGGCGGCCGCGGCCGCGGGACGCACGTGCACGACCAGACACGCCGAGCCCATCCGGAAGAGATCGCGATTCCGGCGGAAGATCTCGCGGACCCTCCGGCGCAGCCGGTTGCGCGTGACAGCCTTGCCGACGCGGCGGGGCACCGAGATCCCGATTCGCGGATTGTCCGTGCAGGGCCGCAAGAAGACCTGCAGCAGGCGTCCCGAAACGCGGACGCCGGAGGCGTAGCACTCTTCGAATTCCCTTCGTTTTCGAAGGCGGTCGTCCCGGGAGAAGGTCTCCCGCACGGCCGAGCCCGAGTTCACACCGCGAGTCTTTTGCGCCCCTTGCGGCGGCGCGCGGACAGAACGGCGCGCCCCGACCGCGTCCGCATGCGCACGAGAAACCCGTGGGTGCGCTTGCGCCGGCGATTGTTCGGCTGAAACGTACGCTTCATGAGGAGGGGGAATCCTAGGGGGAGGCTCTAAGGAAGTCAAGGTAAGGAAGCCGTTGGCTGTCGGCTATCAGCCGTTCGCTCTCTGCCTGAGCTCCGGCTGATGGCTGAAAGCCGATAGCCGAAAGCTCACCGCTCGGGGATATACTCCCGGCCCCTGAGCGGCCGAAAGCTTTCCACAGCTGTGGAAAACTTTGCGGATAACGGGGCTTTCAATGAGCGAGATCTGGGCCTCCATCCTCAAGCGCCTGGAAAACCAGCTCGACCCGAGAGAGCTGAAGACCTGGTTCGCCCCGACGCGCCAGGTGGCCTTCGACGGCGCCACCCGGGCCCCGAGCGTAACGGTGGCCGTTCCCAACCGCGTCTTTGCGGAGTGGATCGAGACTCGGCACGGTGCGCTGCTTTCGCGGGAGGCGGCGGCGGCGGGCCTGCCGGGCCTTGTGTTCCGCTTCGAGCCGGCCGTCGTGCCCGCCATACATCCCGAGCCCGCCGCCCCGGCGCCGGCGGCCTCGCGGGGCCTGATCCTGAATCCCCGGTACACGTTCGAGACCTTCGTCGTCGGGTCCTCTAACCAGTTTGCCCACGCGGCCGCTCGAGCCGTGGCCGAGTCACCCTCACGCTCCTACAACCCGCTCTTCCTGTACGGGGGTGTCGGCCTCGGCAAGACGCACCTCATGCACGCGATCGCACATGAGATCCTCCACCGCTCCCCCGACGCGCACGTGGCCTACCTCTCGGCCGAGCGCTTCTTGAACGAGCTCATCAACGCGCTGCGCTTCGAGAAGATGCATGAATTCAAGCGGCGCTACCGGGAGCTCGACGTGCTTCTGATGGACGACATCCAGTTCATCGCCGGCAAGGACTCGACCCAGGAGGAGTTCTTCCACACCTTCAACGCGCTGCACGAGGCGCAGAAGCAGATCGTCGTCACCTCGGACGCCTTGCCCAAGGAGATCCCGACCCTCGAGGAGCGGCTGCGCTCGCGATTCGAGTGGGGCTTGATCGCCGACATCCAGCCGCCGGATCTCGAGATGAAGGTCGCGATCCTTCGCAAGAAGGCGGCCGCGGAGAGGATGGATATCCCCAACGATCTCGCCCTTTTCATCGCCGGGACGGTCAAGTCGAACATCCGGGAGCTCGAGGGGCGTCTGAACCGCGTCCTCGCCTTCTCTTCCCTGACCGGCAAACGTCTCTCCGTCGAGCTCGCGAGGGAGACCCTGAAAGACATCGTCGGGACCGAGGAGAACAGGGCCGTTCCAACGGAAATCATCAAGACGGTCGCGGCGCACTATGGCCTGCGCGTTTCGGATCTGAAGGCCCGATCCAACGCAAAGCCGATCGCGTTTCCGCGGCAGGTCGCCATGTACCTCTGCCGCAAGCTCACCGGCCTCTCCTATCCGGAGATTGGCAGGCTCTTCAACGACAAGCACCACTCGACGGTCATGCATTCGGTCGAAAAGATCGAGCACATGGTCGAAGACGACGCGAATTTCCGCAAGGTCATCACGGCCTTCCTGCAGCCCTACCGCTGACCCACGGGTGCGAGGGCGCGACTTTTCCACCGGACCGTTTTCCGGAGGCGCGCGGTGCCGCGCGCGAAGCTCCGTTTCTGCGGATTCATCGACGCGCGCTCGACAGGGACGACATGCATTCTGAGCCCGTTTTATCTGCCTTTTTTCATCATCGCCGAGCCGATCCGCAGCTCTACGAATGCCTCTACGTGTGATAGACTTTTTTCTCTTTCCGGAGGTGGTTTGATCCCATGGATTTGACGTTGCGCAGGGGGGACTTCTTGAATGAGCTCACGCTCATGCAAGGGGTCGTCGAGAGGAAAAACACGATTCCGATCCTCTCCAACATCCTCCTGAAGGCCGGGGATGGCCATCTCGATTTCACCTCGACAGACCTCGACCTGACGCTGCTCTCGCGGGCGACGGCCAAGGTGTCTCGTCCGGGCAGTGTCACGGTCCCGGCGCGCAAGCTTTTCGACCTCATCCGAAACCTGCCCGAGGCGGAGGTGGCGCTGAAGCTTCTCGACAACCACTATCTGGGCGTCACCTGCGAGCGGTCGAACTTCCGCCTCGTGGCCCAGCCGGCCGAAGACTTTCCAACCGTGCCCCGAGTGGAGGGGAAGGGACAACTTTCGTTTCCGCTCGATCTATGGAAACGATTGACCCGTAAAGTCTTATATGCCGTTTCAGCCGAAGAGACGCGATTTCAGCTCATGGGAGCTCTCCTCAAAGACAA
>JBGPCK010000035.1:0-26298 GCA_041481715.1 Thermoanaerobaculia bacterium
CTCGGCCATGGCCATCCCGACGGCGTTGGCCGTACCCTGGCCGAGCGGGCCGGTCGTGGCCTCGACCCCCGGGGTGACCCGATATTCCGGATGGCCCGGGGTGCGGCTGCCCCATTGGCGGAACGCCTTCAAGTCCTCCATCTGCAGGTCGTAGCCGGTCAGGTGGAGCAGCGTGTAGACCAAGGCGCACCCGTGACCGGCCGACAGGACGAACCGATCCCGGTCGGGCCAGTGCGGGTCGCGCGGGTTGTGCTTCAGGTGGCGTTGCCAGAGGACATAGGCCATCGGCGCGGCGCCGAGCGGCAGGCCGGGATGCCCCGAATTGGCCTTCTGTACGGTGTCGATCGCAAGCGTTCGGATCGTGTCCACGCAGAGCTCGTCGACGGTCGTGTGCACGGTGCTCAAGTCTGGCTCCTCCCCTCCGCGGCGCAAGAGCGGCGCCGGGTTCCCCGCGGCCCGCTCCGGTGAATCTTATTACGCGCGCCGCGCGGCGAGGATTTCCTTTCGGCGACCCGATCCGCGGCCCGCGCGCCGCGAGCTACCTCCGGCGTGCCGTTCTGTAAGAGAATCGCGTGGGTTCCCAGTCGGCATGAGCATGAACGATACTTCCACGCGGGCATCGGCGCGGCGCCATCTGGAGTGGTCCGCGGCGGAGCTGCAGAGCCGCGAGCGCCGGCTCGCGCTCGAGTGGGTGGAGGCGGATGGCCTGGGCGGCTTCGCCTGCGGCACGGTCGCCGGCGCTCGGACGCGGCGCTATCACGGCTGGTACGTGCCGGCGATCCCGCCGCCACGGCGCCGCTGGATGCTGGTGGCCGGATGCGACGAGTTCGTCTTGCAGGGAAACGAGGAGACCGGAATCTCGACACAGATCTACGAGAAGGCGACATATCCGGAGGGGGACGCCAACCTCGCCGGTTTCGCGCTCGAGCCCTTCCCTACCTGGACGTATCAGGCGGACGGCTGGGAGGTCGAGCGCTCCCTCTGCCTGGTGCGCGATCGCTCCGTGACGATCGTGCGCTACGTCAATCGCGGCTCATCGGAGATCGCACTTCGCGTCCGGCCGCTGCTGCGCTTCCGGGGCGACGGGGAGCTGCTGCGCGAGACGCAAGATCTCGACGCGACCACCGAGATCCGGGGCGAGGTGTGCTGGGTCCGGCCCGTGCCGTATCTGCCTCGCCTCTACCTGCGCGCCGTCGGCGCCGCGACGACAGCCGAGCCGGTTTGGTACCGTGACTTCTACTACCCATTGGACGCGGAGCGCGGGTACGACGCCTCCGAGGACCTCTGGAGCCCGGTCGTCTGGAATTCAACCCTGCCGCCGGGAGGCGAGGCCTACCTGCTCTTCTCCCTCGAGGAAGTCGCCGCCGATCCTGCCCATCTGTTGGAAGCGGAGCGCCGCCGCCGCGACACCTTCGCGCGCACCGGGGACCCGGTCCTCGACGAGATGGCCCGCCGAGCGGAGGTGTTCCTCGTCGAGGGAGACTACCGGGACGGTACGATCCTCGCGGGCTTCCCCTGGTTTGCCGACTGGGGGCGCGACAGCATGATCGCGGCGCCGGGGCTGGCGCTGGCGACCGGACGCTTCGGCGCGGTGTCGCGGGTTCTCAACACCTACGCGGCGTTGCGCCGCGACGGTCTGATTCCGAACAACTTTGCCGGAGAGCGCGGCGAGCCGGAGTACGGGTCGGTGGACGCACCCCTCTGGTTCATTCTGGCCGTCGAATGGTTTGCTCGTGCCCGCCGCAACGCCAGCCGGCCGGCACCGCTCCTGGCCGCGGTGCGATCGATCCTCGCTGGCTTCCGACAGGGTACGCGCTTTGGTATCGGTGTTGCGGGCGACGGCCTCGTCTCCGCTTCGGTGCCGGGCCGAGCTCTGACGTGGATGGACGCGGTCGTGGATGGACAGCCGGTCACCGCTCGGGCGGGCAAGCCGGTGGAGGTCAACGCCCTCTGGCACGCCGCCCTGAAGAGCGCCGCGCGTCTGGAGCGGCTGGCCGAGGAGCCCGTGCGCGCCCGCGAACTCGAGTCCGAGGCTTGGCACGTCGCGCGCCGCTTCAACGAGATCTTCTGGAATGCGGACAGCGAAAGCCTCTACGACCTGATCGGCGAACAGGGACCCGACCTCTCGGTGCGCCCGAACCAGATTTTCGCGGTCTCGTTGACCGAAGACCTGCTCCCTCCCCATCGCGCGCGCGCCGTCTACTGGACGGTGCGTCGGCGACTGCTGACCCCCTTCGGTCTGCGCACGCTCGACCCGAAGGATCCGCGCTACCGCGGAACCTGCCTCGGGACGCAGCGCGATTGCGATCTCGCCTACCACCAGGGGACGGTCTGGCCGTGGCTGCTCGGGCCCTTTGCCGACGCCCACTTCCGCGTCTTCGGCAGCAAAGAGGACTCCCGCCGCGCCATGCGCCTGTGGCTCGCCCCCTTGCGTGCACACATTCGCGAGGCGGGCCTGGGCTCCATCTCCGAGATCTTCGACGGCGATCCCCCGCACACGCCCCGCGGGTGCTTCGCCCAGGCCTGGAGCGTGGCCGAAGTCGCACGCATCGTTTACACGCACCTGCAGGCGCGGGAGGGAGAGTAGCTCTCAGCTGTCAGCCAGCAGCTCTCAGCTATCAGCTATCAGCTATCAGCTATCAGCTATCAGCTATCAGCTAGAAACGGATCCGAAGCGTAGAATAGCCGGCTCCGGCTGAAGGCTGAGAGCTGACAGCTGAAAGCTCCTCGTCATGCGCGTCCTCATGTTCGGGTGGGAGTTTCCCCCCCAGATCAGCGGCGGCCTCGGCGTCGCCTGCGAGGGACTGGTGCGCGGGCTGCTCCAGACCGGGACGGAAATCGCGCTCGTGCTGCCGCGACACCCCTACCGAAAGCCGGTTGGGAGGCTCCGGATCGTCGAGGCTCTGGTGGATACGGCCCCGGCTCATCCCGCGCGGCCCGCTCGCACACAGTTGAAGATTCGGCGCATCTCGACCTGGCTCAAGCCCTATCCCGATTCGGGCGTCGAGACGGCAGCCGATGAAATCGAAGCTCCCGCCGCGGTGGAAGGCGACGCCGCCTCTCCCAACTACGGCCCGAGCCTCGCCACCGACGTCCTTCGCTACGCCGAGCGCGCCGGCTCGATCGCCCGCCGCGAGCGCTTCGACGTGATCCACGCTCACGACTGGATGACGTTTCTGGCGGGCCTCGAGGCTCGGCGCGTTTCCGGCAAGCCGCTGGTGGTTCACGTCCACGCAACCGAGTACGACCGGGCGGGAGAGGGCGGCAACTCCTTCGTCCGTGACATCGAGCGGACGGGCCTCTCGGGAGCCGACCGAGTGATCGCCGTCTCCCGCTATACCGCCGGGCTCCTCACGAGCCGCTACGGGGTGCCCCGCCGGCGGATCCGGGTGGTACACAACGCCATCGACCCGAACCCGAAGTCGTGGGAGAGACAGATCGGCGCGGAGCCCCTCGTTCTCTTCGCCGGCCGCGTGACCCGGCAGAAAGGGCCCGACTATTTCGTCGAGGCGGCGGCCCGCGTCGCCCGGGAGGTTCCCGACGTGCGCTTCGCCGTCGCGGGCTCGGGCGATCGCCTGCCCGCGATACGCGAGCGGGTCCGCGCCCTGGGGCTTCGACGCAATATCCTTTTCACCGGCTTCCTGCCGGCCCCCGAGCTCGACCGGCTCTACGCTCGAGCGGACGTCTACGTCCTGCCGTCGGTCTCCGAGCCCTTCGGCCTGACGGCGCTCGAGGCGTTGCAGCACGGAACTCCCGTCATCGTCTCGCGCGACGCGGGGGTTTCGGAGGTCGTGCGCAACGTGCTGCGTGTCGACTTCGGCGACGTGGACGATCTGGCGAGCAAGATTCTCTCGGTCCTTCTCTTCCCGCCGCTGCGACGCTCACTCTCCGCCCGCGGACGCCGCGAAGTGCTACGGCTCTCCTGGCGCGAGTCGGCAAAGCGCTGTCTCGCGGTGTACGGGGAGATGCTGCGGGAGCCGAGGCATCGAGCCTGATGATTCCCATCTGCCTCGTCTTCCGCGCCCACGAGCCTTATCGGCTGCGGCGATACAACTACTTCGACGTCGGCCGCCGTCACGACTACTTCGACGCCGCCGCGATGCACCGCCGCCTGGCGCGCTCCGAGCAGCTCTCCTACGAGCCGGCAACCCGGATGCTCGAGCGGCTCCTCGAGCGTCACCCGCGGTTCGCCTTTTCGTTGGCGCTCTCCGGGCCGCTCCTCGAGCAACTCTCGGTACTCGTCCCCTCGCGGCTGACGGCCTTCCGGCGACTCGTGGAGACGGGCAGGGTGGAGGCACTCTGCGCGACATCTCACCATTGCCTGCCCTGGGCCGTTTCCTCCTCGGAGCTCGAAGAGCAGATTCGGATCCACCGGCAGCAGATCCACCGCGCGCTCGGCCGGGTGCCGGCGGTCTTCGGCGGAGAGGACCCGTCCGACGCAGGTGTCCTCGGCGCGCTCGCCGAATCGATCGGGCTGTCCGGGATGCTGCTCGACGGTTCGGGCGCGCTTGCCTCCGGGCCCGCCCGGCGCCGGCTCTACCGCCCGCCGTCGCCCGCAGGGCTCCCCGTAATGGTCCGCGACGATGAGCTCTCCGACGGTATCGAGCGCCGTTTTTCGGACCGGCGCTCCGCACAATCGCCGCTGACCGCCGAAAAGTTTGACGGCTGGATTTCGGCCACGCCCGGTGACATCCTTTGCCTGTCGATGGACCTCGAGACCTTCGGCCTGCGGCATCCTGCGGAAGGCGGCATCTTCGACTTCTTCCAAACGTGGGTCGCCCGGGCGCTCTCGCGGCCGGATTCCCATTTCTTGACGCCCTCGGAGGCTTTCGAGAAACTGAGTCCCGCAGAATCCCTGCCCCGAGGAGCCACGGCGGCCGGGACCGCAAACGAGATGCAGCAGGACGCTCTCTCGACCCTCGCCTCGCTCGAGGGACGTGTCAAGGCCGAGGGCGGGACCCTCTGCGTCGATGACTTCCGCCGTTTGACGGGCTCGGAGCATTTCCGGGCGATGTCGCTGAGCACCGGCGACGCCGCTCGAGGCGAAACCGGCGCCTTCGACTCCCCCTACGAGGCGTACATGGCTTTCCGGCACGCCGTTTCGGACCTCGAGCGGCGACTGCCGCGCCCTCGGCCGGAACGGGCGCTTTCCGTCGGACCGACGCGCGCTTGACGGGTCCGCCCGTCCTCCTCCTCATCTGCGACGGTTGGGGGTGGGCCCCGGCATCGGAAGGCAATGCCATCACCCGCGCGCGCAAGCCTGTGTTCGACCGCTGGATCGCGGAGGAGCCATGGACGCTGCTCGACGCCTCGGGCGAGGCGGTCGGCCTCCCGGCAGGGCTGATGGGAAATTCCGAGGTCGGGCACCTCAATCTGGGCGCCGGCCGGACGGTCCCGCAGGATCTGCTGCGCATCGATCAGACGATCCGCGAGGGGTCCTTCTTCGAAAACCCCGCCCTCGTCGCCGCCGCCGAGCATGCGAAGCGGCCGGGCTCGACGCTTCATCTCCTCGGCCTCCTCTCGGACGGCGGCGTGCACTCGCACGAGCGGCACCTCTTCGCCTTGCTCGAGCTCGCGCAGCGGCGAGGCGTGCCGCGCGTCGCGGTGCACGTCTTCACCGACGGGCGCGACACACCGCCACGCTCCGCACAGGCCCACGTCGCGCGCCTGGAGGAGGCGCTTGGCGCCCGGGGAGGGCGGATCGCGACCGTCTGCGGGCGCTACTACGCGATGGACCGGGACGCCCGCTGGGACCGCGTCGCGCGCGCCTACGATGCGATCGTTTCGGGGCGGGGGCTCTCGGCCGGCAGCGCCGGCGAGGCGATCGCGGCCGCCTACGCCCGAGACGAGGGGGACGAGTTCATTCAACCCACGGTCCTCGCCGGATCGGGCGCGCGTCCGGGCGTGCACGACGGCGACGCCGCAATCTTCTTCAACTTCCGAGCGGACCGTGCGCGACAGCTAACGCGCGCCTTGACCGACCCGGCCTTCGACGAGTTTGCCCGGGCAAAGGTGGCTCGGCTCCTCCTGGTCTGCTTCTCGGAATATAAGAAGGAGTTCGGGCTGCCCGTCGCCTTCCCGCCTCTGCGGCTCGATGGGATCCTCGCCGATGCCTGGACGGCGCACGGGATTGCGAATCTCCGCCTGGCCGAGACCGAGAAGTACGCGCACGTCACTTACTTCTTCAACGGCGGTGTGGAGCAAGCCTACCCTGGAGAAGAGCGCATCCTTGTCCCCTCCTGGAAGGGGGCCACCTACGACCTGCATCCGGAGATGAGCGCCCGAGAGATCACCGAGGAGCTGGTCCGGGCCCTCGCGCGCCGGGATCGGGCCGGGCTCGTCGTCAACTACGCCAACGCCGACATGGTGGGCCACACCGGCAAGCTTCCCGAAACGATCGCGGCGATCGAGATTCTGGACGGATGCTTCGCCCGCGTCGAGCGCGCCGTGCGGGAAGCCGGGGCGATTCTCCTCATGACAGCCGATCATGGCAACGCCGAGCAGATGATCGACCCCGACACGGGCCAGCCCCATACGGCGCACACGTCGAATCCCGTCCCCTTCGTCCTGGTCAACGCGCGGGAGCGCGCCAATCTCGTGCCGGGAACCCTCGCCGACGTAGCGCCGACGATCCTCCGACTCCAGGGCCTTCCGATACCTCGGGAGATGACGGGCCGGGACCTGAGAGACGTTCGTCGTTAGCCGACGATCACCTTCGATTCACGATTCGCCCATTCACCATTCGTGGTTCCCGGATCCCGGTTCGCGGTTCGCGGTTCGCGGTTCGTGGTTCGTGGTTCGCGAATGCTAGTATTCCTTCATGGCACTTTCGCGTCAGATCTACTTGCAGCGCCTCGAGACGATGCGGGCGCGGCTCTCGTCCGTCCCGGCCGACGCCCTCTACGCGACGCCCTCATCGAACCTCTACTACCTCACCGGGATCGACTTCCATCGCAGCGAGCGCTTGACGGCCCTATTTCTCTTCCGCGACGCCGAGCCCTTCGTGATCTGCCCGGCTTTCGAAGAAGCGCGGCTGCGAGGGATGTCCGCCGTCGCTCGCGTCGTCACCTGGGGAGAGACCGAGGACGCTTTTGAGAAGGCCGCGCAACTCTTGCCCGGCGCCGCGGGCGTCCTCGGCGTCGAGCCCTCCACGGCGTACGACGACGTCGAGCGTCTGGTCCTCAAGCGGCCCGGTTGGAAGCCGGTCTCCGCCGGCGCCGCGTTCGGCGCGATGCGGATGGTCAAGACCACCGAGGAGATCGACGCCATGCGGCGCGCCATCGCGGTGGCCGTCAGGCGCTTCCAGAAGGCCTTCGCGGCGCTCACGCCGGGGGCCCTGGAGTCGGACATTTCGGCGCTTTTCGGCGGGGAGAACATGGTGCAGTTCGGCCCCTCTTCCGCGCTTCCCCACGGCGCGTCGACAGCCCGCGCTCTTTCGCGTGACGAAGCGGTCCTGATCGACGCCTGGGACCGGCCGGAGGGCTACTACTACGACATTACGCGCTCGACCTTCTTCGGGAAACCCACCGAGGAGTACCGCAAGGTCTGGTCGATCGTGCTGGAGGCGCAGACGGCCGCGATCGACAAGGCGGCTCCCGGGGTGCCCTGCTTCGAGGTGGACGCGGCGGCCCGCAGAGTCATCGAGAAGGCGGGCTACGGCGAGTACTTCACGCACCGCCTGGGGCACGGCCTCGGCATCGACGTCCATGAGCCGCCCTACATGGTCGGCCACGACCGCACGGAACTCGAGACCGGGATGACGTTCACCTCGGAACCCGGCATCTATCTGCCCGGCCGTTTCGGCGTCCGGATCGAGGACGACGTGATCGTCACCGCGAGCGGTGCCGAGTCCCTGTCGCCCCGGGTAAGTCGCCTCGAGCCGATCGCCGCCTGACGACGGGACGAGGAGACAGGCAGACTCGGGGACGGGGAGAGACGTTGATCATTTCCCGGAGTCACCCCGTTCCCTCACCCGCCCGTCTGCTTCTTTCCGCGCTTCTCGTTCTCACTGCCGCCTTGCCCCTCCAGGCAGAGATTTCCCCTCCCGAGCTGGAAGAGGCCGCCGAAGTCGCCCGGCGCGCGGCGGCGGCCTCCTTGCGCGGCCAGCAACGAGTCCTCTTCGAGGCTCTCGACATCGACGCAATACTGGAACGCCGGATCGGCGACGGCGTCTGGGCCCACCTGACGGAGCGGCAGCGCGAGCCGCTGCGCGCGATCGTGCGACACGTCTTTGCGGCGGCCCTCTCTTCCGCACGGTCGGTGCCGGGAGAGATCGCATGGTCCGCGGCCCGCGAGAGGGATCGCGGGGCGTCGATCTTCCTCGGGCTTCGCTTCGCCGACCGCTTCCTGAAAACCCGGTGGGCACTGCGCCACGCCGGCCCCGGCGGCTGGCGGATCGAGGACGTCACCCTCTGCGACCCCGGTGTCTCCCTCGCCGCCCGGGCCCGGGCCTCCCTCGGCCCGCACCCGGTGCGCCCGCGGGACCAGCGCCTCGAGGCGCGGCAGGAGGCCTATCCGCGTCTGCTCGGCCTCGGAGCGATTGCCTTGATCGTCGTCCTTTCTTACCGTCGCTTGGCGCCGGGCAGGCGCGTGCTGCTGCTCTTGACCGCCGCGGCGCCGGCCGTCCTGTTTCTGGTCGACGGCTTTCTCGCGGTACGCCGCACGCTCGCCGAGCCGTACATCATCTCGGAGAATCCTCCGGCGGCTCCCTGGGAACGGTGGGTGCGACTCGCACGGGACGCCGAGCGTGAGGGCGACGCCGGAAAGGCCGCTCCGCTGTGGGAGCACGCCCTTGGCGCCGGGGCGGCTCCAGCGCCGGTCGCCTACGAGCGCGGCCTGTCGGCGCGCGACCGGGCAGATCTGGGCGCGGCGGAGAGCGAGTTCAAAACCGCGCTCGGGGCGCCCGAGCCTGCGCCGGGCGCCTTCCGGGAGCTTGCGCTGCTCGCTCTCTCCCACGGGAAGAGCGGCGAGGCAAAGCTCCTCATCGATCGCTACCTCGATTCGACCGGCCCCGATCCGGACGCGCTGTCACTCGACGCAGTCGTCGAGACAAATCTCGGGCAACCGCAGAAGGCCGTGGAAGCGATCCGCCAGGCTCGGGAGCTGGTGGGCGGGGGGACCCGCGCCGCACAGCTCGAGGCGCGCATCCACGCCCGGGCGGCCGACGCCGGCGGCGCGGTCGCCGCGCTTCGGGAGATCGAGCCGACGGGCCGGCTCGATCGCGAGGCGCTGCGCTGTGACCCGGCCTACCTGCCGATCGCGAACGACCCCGTCTGGGTGGCCTTCCTCAACGCGGAGGCGCCATCGCCGGCCGTCGGGCAAACGCCCGGGGGCGGCAATTGAGCGCCGAGCTGCGCGATCATTTGCCGCTGGCTTGCGGCAGAGCGGCGGTGATCGTCTCGGTCCCTTTGCCGCCGTAGAAGTCGACCAGCGCCGAGACCAATGCCCGCGCCACCCGGTCGCGGTAGGAGGGCGTCACGAGGAGCTTGCGGTCGTCCGGGTTGTTCAAGTTGCAGACCTCCACCAGTACGCGCGTCGGGATCCGGTTGTAGCGCAGAATCGCCGGGACCCACTCCTGGCCGCCCCGGATGACGTTGCGCCGGACGGGCTGGAAGTCGTGCAGCGGCAGCGCGGCTGCGCGGAAGGCGACGACGATCCTTTCGGCGAAGTCGCGCGACATCCCTTCCGCCTGCATCCGCTCCCTTCGAGAAAAGGAGACCCGGGGGGCCTCGCGCACCTCCCGCCGGGAGGCGTAGGGCTCGCCCGTCTTGCCGTACGTTCCGTGCAGGAACTTCTCGCCCGGGATGTAGACCATCAGGCCCCGGACGGCGGGGTGCAGCGAATCGGCGTGGAGGGATACGAAGACCGTGCGGTCCCCCGAACCGCCGTCCTTCTCGACGCGGCGCAGCACCGCGTTCGCCAGGTACCAGCGGAAGTTCACTCCGGCCACCGCGTCCTGCAGATCGTAAGGGGGCGTCGTCATGACCCGCGCGCTGCGCCAGTCTCCAGGGCTCTCGGGACGCCGGGACGAGCAGGGCCTCTCCCCCTTGACCGTGCGAACGACTCTCGCCTTCGTGTGCCTCTCGAGCAACGTTTCGACGCGGCAGGCGATCTCGTAGACCTCCCGCGCTTCCTCGATCCCCTCGACGATCGCTCCCGTATCCCGGCCGCCGTGCCCGGCGTCGAGCACGAATGTGACTCCCGATAAGTCCGTGGCGCGGACGCGATTGACGAATTGAGCGGTCTCGAGACGGGCGCTCTCCTCCTCGATACGCTGCGGGTCGTCGCGAGGTCGAAACTCCGGCGCGAGATCGTCCAGCGGGATCTTGACCGGGTAGCCGACGGGGATGGCGCGCACGTCGGCGATCGCGTTGCGGGCCGCGATCTCGACGGCCTTGTCATTGACGTCTTCGGCGTGGACACGCCCGGTAAACCGCACGACGACTGCCGAGTAGAGGGCCTCCCCGCGTTGCAGGTGATAGACGGCGTAACGCCCCTTCTCGTCCGAGCCGAACTCCAGGGGAACCTCGGGCGGCGTCGAGGCGGCCGCCGCGGCGCGAAAGACCGGCAGGAGCAGCTCCGTCGGAATTCGAACCACCTGCCCCTTCTCCGTCTCCAGCGAGGCGATGCGCCCGGTCTCGCGGATCTCGCGGTACCGACGCCCGTCTCCCGCAAACCACTCGGCAATCCGCCAGAGGCTTTCCGGTCGGCCGGCCGGCGCCGTGACACGGTGCGACCAGCCCGCGGCGTCGGCACCGTCCCCGGGGAAGAGAGCCTCCATCGCGATTTTCCGGTAGCTGGCGGACAGCCGCCCGTAAGGCACGCGAAAATAAGTGTCCCGCCGCAAGAGGCGCGGCCCGTCGCGGCTTCCGAGGATCTCCTTTCGGGCGCCCGGGTCGTCGGTGAGTCGCTTGACGAACGCATCGATCCCTTCGGTCTCCAGCGGGCGCGCCGAGACAAAGACTTCGTTGCCCTCGCCGATCGAGACCCGCAGCTCCTGCGAAACGACGATGACCTTCTCCGCTGCCAGGATGGGCGCTCCCGGAAGGAAAAGCAGCGTGAGCAGAAGAGACCCAAACATGGGCCCCTCAGGAAAGGATGGAACGGATTCCGTGAGGAACCTCATCCGTAAATCCGATCTCCCGTTCGAATGCGCGGGCGCCCGCAAACAGTCGCTCCTCCGCCAAGCGCGGCGCGATGATCTGGAGGCCGAGCGGCAAGCCCTCGGGGGAGAGCCCGGATGGCACCGAAATCGCCGGCAGCCCCGCCAGCGAGGCCGGCACCGTGAAGATGTCCGAGAGGTACATTTGCAAAGGGTCGTCGAGTTTTTCGCCCAATTTAAACGCGGGCGAGGGAATCGAAGGGCACACGATCAGGTCGGCGCTGCCGAAGGCGCGATCGAAGTCTCCCGAGAGGAGCGCGCGGGCGCGCTGCGCCCGGCCGTAATAGGCCTCGTAGTAGCCGGAGGAGAGCGCAAACGTGCCGAGCAAGAGACGCCGCTTCACCTCCGGGCCGAAGCCCTGTGTCCGCGTCTCGACATAGAGCGAGGCGAGGTCGGCCTCCGAGCGGCGCGGACCGTAGCGCACGCCATCGTACCGAGCCAGGTTTGAAGAGGCCTCGGCGCTCGCGATCACGTAGTAGATCGCGATGGCGGCCGTTACCCGAGGCACCGAGACCGTCGTCACCCGGGCGCCGGCTCGTTCGAAGGCCTGGCGGCACGCGTCGAGGTTCTCCGCCACGCGGGAATCGAGGCCTTCGGCCTCCGCCTCCTCGAGAAAGCCGACCCGCGTTCCCTCGATACCCCGGTCGAGAGCTCCCTCGGGGTCCCCCACGGGCGCATCTGCGGCGGTCGAATCGAGCGGGTCGGCCCCGGCCATCACACTGTAGAGACGCGCTGCGTCGGAGACGTCACGGGTCAGCGGCCCGACCTGGTCGAGCGAGGAGCCGAAGGCCACGAGCCCATAGCGGGAGACGCGGCCATAGCTCGGCTTGAAGCCCACGATTCCGCAGCAGGCGCCCGGCTGGCGGATCGAACCGCCGGTGTCGGAGCCGAGCGCTCCCGGCACGAGCCGCGCGGCGACGGCGGCAGCGCTGCCTCCCGAAGAGCCGCCCGGGATGCGGTGGAGGTCCCAAGGATTGCGGGTGACCTGGTAGGCGCTGTTCTCCGTCGAGGATCCCATCGCGAACTCGTCCAGATTCGTCTTTCCGACGAAGACGGCCCCAGCCAGCCGCAGGCGGGCGACCGCCGTGGCGTCGGCCGAGGGCCGGAATCCCTCTAGGATTCGAGAGCCGCAGGTCGCCTTGCGCCCCGCCACCCAGAGGTTGTCCTTGATCGCAAGCGGAACACCCGCGAGCGGCAGCCGCTCCCCTGCCGACACGCGCTCATCGACGTTCCCGGCCTCGCGCAATGCCTCCTCGCGGGACACCTCCAGAAACGACCCCAGGACCGGATTGGCGCGCTCGACCCGGTCCAGAGCGTCCCGGGCGACCTCGACGGCCGAACGGACGCGCCGGGAGACCTCGTCGGCGACCAGCCGCACGGACCCGGTCATTCCCCGGTCCCGACGACCCGCGGTACCACTCCAAACCCTTCGAATTGGCGGGCGGCGTTTCGGTCGAGAGCATCGCGGCCTCCCCCGGCCCTGGGCTCGTCGGGGCGGACCGGGGTGGCCGAGAGCGTCGCCGGCGGACCAAACGCCCCCTCCGGGATCTGTGCGATCTGGTCGATGTAGGAGACAATGCGTGCGAGCTGATCGGTCCAGAGGGGAAGCTCGCCGTCCGGGACACGCAGACGAGAAAGCTCCGCGACCTTCCGGACGATTTCCGAAGTGACGGTTCGCCGATCGTCCACCATTCGAATAATTGTAGAGACTTTTCGGGAGGAATCCGAATATTCAGGCACTAGAACCCTCTCTTCGCCGAAAGAAATTGGTTTTCGCCGCCTCGCTCCGGCGCCGCCGCCCTCTCGCGGCGCTCGCTCGTCTCACCCGCGCACAGGGTGTGCGCGCCTGGATCGTCGGTGGAGCGCCACGGGACGGCCTTCTCGGGCGGCCGGAGCTCGACGTGGATGTCGCCGTCTCGGGTGACGCCGAGAGCCTTGCCCGAGCCCTCGAAGCGCAGGGCTTTGGAAAGGCAGTTGCGATCTCGCAAGGCGCACCCCGCGTCTATCGAGTCGCCGGGCGTCTCCCCGTGGATCTGGCCGAGCTCGAGGGAGTTTCGATCGAGCAGGACCTGGCCCGGCGCGACTTCACTGCCAACGCAATCGCGATCGACCTCGCGACCGGCAGCTGGATCGATCCGTTCGGAGGCGCCGGGGACCTGGCAAGACGGCGCCTGCGCCTGGTGAAGGCGTCCAACCTGACGGAGGACCCGTTGCGTGCCTTCCGGGCCGCCCGTCTCTACGCGACCCATGGCCTCCGTCCGGACCGCCGTACCCGCGCTGCATGCCGAACCACGGCCCCGGCACTGGCAACAGTCGCCGCCGAACGAATTCAGTCGGAGCTTTTCAAGATGCTGGAAGCGCAAAGGGTCGATGCCGCGTTCCGCTGGGCCGAAAGCGCGGACCTGCTCTCCCCGGCGCTCGGGCTCGAGCTTCCCTCGTCCCTCTGGAGGGGCGCCGCCCGCAATCTCACTCGACTCGATGGCGCGCCGACAGCCCGCCTCCCAGGGGACAGGCGCCGGATCCTGCGCCTGGCGGCAATCGCGGCGGGGCTCGGGCTTTCCCCGCAGGAGGCATCGAAATGGCTGCGACGGCGCCGCCTCGGGAGAGCCGATGCGCACGCCGCCGCGAGGCTCCTGGAGCTCGCCGCTGCGGCTTTCGGGGCCCGCTCCGAGCGCGGACGCTGGGCCTGGGTCCACGACGCAGGAGCCCAGGCGGAGGACGCCCTGACCCTGTTGACCGCCGCCTATCCCCGCTCCAAGTCGCTCGCCCGACGCCTGCGACGGTTGGCCGGCCGGACCCGCCGGGGGCCCATCGTCACCGGGGCGGATCTGATGAGCTGGCTCGAGGAAACCCCGGGCCCGGCGGTCGGCCGCCTGCTCCGCGAGGTCCAGATCGAGGCGCTGCGGGGAGCCGTTCGAACGAGGAGGCAGGCGCGTTTGTGGCTCCAGAACCGAAAACGTCGTGATGTTGAACCAGAAGTTCCGAAGATCGTAAGGCTACGCCCTTAACAGGCCTAAGGTAACGCTGCTCTTAGCTCGGTTCTCCTTTGAATTTACGACCCAACCTCTCACCCGCCGAACGGGGTTATAATCCGCACAGTTTGACCCTCGCCGAACTCCTCAAGTTCATGGCAAAGAAGGAGGCCTCGGACCTCCACTTGAAGCCCATGCGCCCTCCCCTCCTGCGGGTGAAGGGCAAGCTCATTCCGATCAACACCGAGGCGCTCCAGCCCAAGGACCTCGAAGAAATGCTCGTCGGCATCCTGTCGCCGGCGCAGCGGGAGAAGCTCGAAAAGAACCAGTCGGTGGACATCGGCTACGGCGTGACCGGTGTCGCGCGCTTCCGCGCCAACATGTTCGTGCAGCGCGGGTCCTTCGCCGCGGTCTTCCGCAGGATCCCGTTCAAGATCCCGGAGATCTCGGAGTTGGGCCTCCCGGAGGTTCTCGAGACGTTCGTCCATATTCCGGCGGGCCTCGTGCTCATCACCGGCCCGACCGGTTCGGGCAAGTCCACGACACTCGCCGCCATCATGCGCTCGATCATCGAGAAGCGGCCGGTCCACATCGTCACGATCGAGGACCCGATCGAGTATCTCTTCGCGGACGGGAAGGCCGCGGTCTCTCAGCGCGAGGTCTCGACCGACACGCCCGGGTTTTCCGAGGCCCTGAAGAACATGTTCCGGCAAGATCCCGACGTCGTGATGGTGGGCGAGATGCGGGACTGGCAGACGATCCAGACCGTCATCACGGCCGCCGAAACGGGTCACCTCGTGTTCTCCACCCTCCACACCAACAGCGCGGGCCAGTCGATCGACCGGATGATCGACACCTGCCCGGCCGGGCAACAACAGCAACTGCGCTCGCAGCTTGCGCTCGTCCTCCGCGCGATCGTCTCCATGCGTCTGATCGAAAAGTCGGACGGCTCGGGCCTGGCGCCCGTCTGCGAGATCATGATCAATTCTCCTAAGATCGCCAAGCACATCGAGCACGCCGAGACCAAGGAGATCCTCGACGAGATCGAGACCTCGGTCGGCTACTACCGGATGCAGACGATGAATCAATCTCTCATCGCGTTACTCGTCAATGGCCGGATCACCTACGAGCGCGCGATGCAGCTCTCCACGGACCCGGAAGACCTTTCCTTGAAACTGCGGAAGCTCTTCCCGCAGATCGAGGAGGAACAGCGAGGTGGCCTCATGGCTTCGGACAACGACTTCTCCGCCATCACCCAGCTGATGGACGTCAAGCGCCTCTACGAGGAGCAGGAAGAGAAATGGAAGCTGCGCATCGGGGAGAAGGAGGAAGAGGTCGCGCGTTACGTCACGGAGCTACGCGAGCAGCGGCGCGCAACGCAGACGCGCGAGGGGTCCATCGGCGAGCTCGAGGAGGAGGTCGTCCGGCTCAAGGCGGACAACGAACGGACGACCCGCGACTTTCAGCAGAAGATCGCGCAGTTGAACGAGCGCATCAAGGAGCTCAACCAGCGCGTGATGATGGCCGAGGGTGGAAAGGCCGCCGCCGGCGGCGGCGGGTTCTTCAAGAAGTGACTCTCGGGCTCCGCGGAGCTCGAGAGTCATCCCGAGCGCAGCGAAGGATCCCGACCTAAGAAACTTCGAAATCCCTCGGGCCTCCGGCGCTCGAAACTACCGGTCTCGTCCTCCTCCCCGCCCACCAGGCTCCCGCCATCGCCCCGACGGCCGCGCCGGCAGTGTCCCCGACCGCGTCCATGGCCTCCATGGACCGACCCGGAATGAACGCCTGATGCGTCTCGTCCACGGTGCCGAAGACCGCGAGGAATCCCACGATCGCGAGCACCCGCGAGAGGGCGAAGCCAGGCCGGCCCGGCCACCGGATCGCCTGGTAGAGCAGCACCGCCTCGACACCGTAGAGCAGGCCGTGGACGAGCTTGTCGAAGCTCGGAATCTGCGAGAGGACGGGAACGCTCGGGGGCGAGGGCCAGGAGGTGAGGACGAGGAGAAAGGCGCCCCAGAGGAGCGCCCATCGTCGTGCTAGCCGGAAGGGGGCGAACGCTAGCAGGGTGCTGAAAAATGGATGCGGGCGTCGTGGCTGGTGTTTTGCCAGTCCGCGGCGCTTGCGCGTATGGTTTCAAGCCGCTTCCACTCTTGGGGGCGCCGCGGGCAAAACGCCAGCCAGCGCAAGCGGTTGCGGCGGCGGCGGGTCATCTGCGGCGTCGCCGCTCCTCTCCGATGCTCTCGCATCGCCGTCGTCGCGGCTCCTGGCATCTGACCCACCGGCGCTCGCAACGCCATCCCACACCCTTTTTCAGCAACCTGCTAGGCCGAGGAGACTCGGGAACGGGGAGACGCGACTCCCCGTCACCCTTTCACTCCGTCTCCCGGTCTCAGAATGGCTAATCGCCGCGCTTGGTGTGCCCCGTGCGGCTCGGCCCCTTCTTGGGACCACCCTTTGCGGGAGCCTTGGCCGCCTTTTCCGTCCGTGTGGGCCGTGCCTTCTTCGGCGGTTTCGGAGCTTCCTCCGCGCCTTCGGCGCCCTCCGGCTTCTCTTTCCGGACGGTCTCGACCCGCCCGCCGGCCGCCCGCCGCGCCCGATCCGAGAGGGACTCCTTGCGCGGCGCCTTTTCCCGAGCCTCGAACTTGTAATCCACGAACTCGAGGATCGCCGCCTCGGCGGCGTCCCCTTTCCGGGAGCCGAGGCGCAGGATCCGGGTGTAGCCGCCCGGACGGTCCACGAAGCGCGGGGAGAGTTTCTCGAAGACCTTCCTGACAGTGGTGCGATCGGGAAGCCAGCGCGCGACCTTGCGCCGCGCCGCCACCCCGTCGGCCTTGCCGATGGTGATGAGTTTCTCGGCCAGGGGCCTGAGCTCCTTGGCCTTGGTCAGCGTCGTTTCGATCCGCTCGTGGGTCATCAGCGACTGGAGCTGATTGGAGAACATCGCCAGCCGGTGGGACGTGGTGCGTCGGAGCTTTCGCCCCGCTCGGTTGTGCATCATGGCCGGTTACTCGCTTTTCGTTTCGGCGGGCTCCAGTTCCATCCCCAGCGACAGCCCCATCGGCCGCAGGATGTCCCGGATCTCGTTCAAGGACTTGCGCCCGAAATTCTTCGTCTCGAGCATGTCGCGTTCGGTCTTCTGCACGAGGTCCCGGATCGTTCGGATCCCGGCGTTCTTCAGGCAGTTGGCGCTGCGGACCGAGAGCTCGAGCTCATCCACCGAGCGGTTCAGGTACTCCGCCAGGTTCTCCGGCAGCTCCCCTTCGCCCGCGCCCTCGAGAGCCGTTTCGTGCTCCGCGTTGACGAAGATCGTCAGGTGGTCCCGCAGGAGCGTCGCTGCCAGGCCCACGGCGTCGGCGGGCGTGACCGTCCCGTTGGTCCAGACCTCCAGGACCAGACGGTCGTAATCCGTCGCCTGCCCGATGCGGGCCGCCTCGACGTGGTAGTTGCACCGGCGCACCGGCGAGTGCACCGAGTCGATGGGGATGTAGCCAATTCCCATGTCCTCGTCGAAGTTCTTGTCCGCCGAGACGTAGCCGCGCCCCATCGAAACGCGCAGCTCCATCTGCAGCTTGCCGTTCTCCGAGAGCGTCGCGATCGGGGCGGAGGGATCCAGGATCTCGATCGAGGAGTCCCCCTGGAGATCGGCCGCGGTGACCTTTCCCTTGCGTTCGACGTCGAGTGTCAGGATCTTCTCCTCGGTCGTATGCATCTTGATCGGAATCTGCTTGAGGTTCAGGATGATGTCGGTCACGTCCTCGACCACCCCCGGCAACGAGGAGAATTCGTGGAGAACCCCCTCGATCTTCACCGCCGTGATCGCCGCCCCTTCGATCGAGGAAAGCAGCACCCGCCGCAGTGCGTTGCCGATGGTCGTGCCGAAGCCCCGCTCGAACGGCTGCGCATAGAACTTACCGTACATATTGGACAGCGTCTCGTTCTCAACCTCGAGCCGCTTGGGTTTCTGAAAGCCTTTCCAGAGCGTCATGAGACTTCTCCTCCGTTGCCGGATTATTTCGAGTAGAGCTCGACGATCAGCTGTTCCTGGATGGGCAGCTTGATGTCTTCGCGCTTGGGCAACTCGACCACGGTCCCGGAGAACGTCTCCGGCGACAGGTCCAGCCAGACGGGGACGCCGCGCGCCCGTGCCGTCTCGACCGAAACCTTGATCTGCTCGTTGGTGCGGCTCTTCTCCTTGATGGCGACCACCTGGCCCTTGGAAACGCCGTACGACGGAATCGTCACCTTTCGGCCGCTGACCGTGACGTGGCCGTGCCGCACGAGCTGGCGGGCCTGGGCCCGTGACGCCGCGAAGCCGAGCGAGTAGACCACGTTGTCCAGACGCCGCTCGAGATTCTCGATCAGGTTGGCGCCCGTGATGCCCTTGCGCCGCTCGGCGCGCTGGAACGTCAGCCGGAACTGGCTCTCCAGCAGACCGTAGATCCGTTTGACCTTCTGCTTCTCACGCAGCTGAATGCCGTAGCCGAGCAGCTTGCTGCGCCGCCGCCCATGCTGTCCCGGCGGATAGTTGCGCCGTTCGACGGCGCACTTGTCCTTGAAGCAACGGTCCCCCTTCAGGAACAGCTTCATCCCTTCTCGCCGGCAGAGCCGGCAAACCGCTTCGGTGTGACGCGCCAAGATGGATACCTCCGCGGTCCCTTCGTTTCCTTTTCGTCCTTCCTCCCGGCCAGGAACCGCTGAGCCGGTTTACAGACGGACAGCTCTCAGCTGTCGGCTTTCAGCTATCAGCATCCCTTCCGGTCGTTTCCGGCTGAAAGCTGAGAGCCGATAGCTGAAAGCTACACTCTCCTCCGCTTCCTCGGCCGACACCCATTGTGCGGAATCGGGGTCGTGTCCTTGATCGACTTGATGTCGAGCCCGTTGGCCTGCAGCGCCCGGATGGCGGATTCGCGCCCGGCGCCCGGCCCGGTCACGCGCACATCCACGGATCGCACGCCGTGCTCCTTGGCCTGCTCGGCGCAGTTGGCTGCGGCGAGCTGCGCGGCGAAGGGCGTGCCCTTTCGGGAACCCTTGAAGCCGATCCGGCCGGCGGAGGACCACGCGAGGATCCCGCCCTCCTGGTCCGCGATCGCGATGATCGTGTTGTTGAAGGATGCCTGCACCGTCGCGATCGCGTGCGGGATGTTCTTCTTTTCCTTTTTCCCGGTGCGCAGGCGCTTGCCCTTGGGCTTTGCGCCTTTTTCTGGCGCTGCGGAGACCGTTGTCGCTTCTGCCATGTGTCTTTCTCCAGCTATCAGCTATCGGACGCTGAAAGCTACTTCTTCGTCGCCTTCTTCTTGCCCGCTATGGTCTGCTTGCGCGGACCCTTGCGCGTTCGAGCGTTGGTGTGCGTTCGCTGCCCGCGCACCGGCAGGTTGCGGCGGTGGCGCACGCCCCGATAGCAGCCGATGTCCATCAAACGCTTGATGTCAACGGAGACGTCCCTGCGCAGGTCGCCCTCCACCTTGACGTCGTCCGTGATCACCTTGCGGATCCGAACCACCTCCTCCTCGGAGAGGTCCTTGACCCGAGTGTCTGGTCGCACGTCCGCCTTCTCGAGAATGAAATTCGCCTTGGGACGGCCGATTCCGTAGATGTAGGTCAGGCCGATCTCGACCCGCTTGTTTAGCGGCAGGTCCACGCCAGCAATTCGCGCCATGTTGTTTCTCCGATGTCCTGTCTCAGAAGTCGGTTGTCCGGCCTAGCGCCGGCCCCACCCTTACCCCTAAACCCTAGCCCCTAACCCCTGCTTCACCCTTGCCTCTGCTTGTGCTTGGGAATCACGCAGATGACCCGCACGACGCCCTTGCGGTGAACGATCTTGCACTTGACGCAAATCTTCTTGACGGACGCTCTGACTTTCATGGTTCAGCTCTCAGCTCTCAGCTCTCAGCTCTCAGCGACCGCGGCCGGAACCCTTCCGGCTGATGGCTGACCGCTGACAGCTGATGGCTCCTCATCACTTGTACCTGTAGATGATCCGTCCGCGGGTCAGATCGTAGGGCGAAAGCTCCACGAGCACCTTGTCCCCCGGAAGGATCCGGATGAAATTCTTGCGCATTTTCCCTGAGATGTGCGCCAGCACCTGATGCTTGTTCTCGAGCTCCACCTTGAACATCGCGTTGGGCAGAGGCTCCACGACGGTCGCCATGACCTCGATCGCCTCTTCCTTGCTCACTGCGAAACCCCCGCCGCGAGCGCGCCCGGTTCCGGGCCCGCGGGCGCCGCCACCGCCGCCCCGACCGTTCCGGTCCCGAGGATGACCGCCCCGTGCGGCTCGAGCGCCACCGTGTACTCGAAGTGCGCCGAAGCGCTGCCGTCGCGGGTCCGGACGGTCCACCCGTCCTCGCCCACCACCACCTCGGACCGCCCCAGGTTGAACATCGGCTCGATCGCGATGACCATGCCCGCCTTGAGCATCGCGCCGCGCCCCGCCGGCCCGTAGTTGGGAATCTGCGGCTCCTCGTGAAGCGCCGTCCCGACTCCGTGGCCGACGAAATCTCTCACCACGCCGTAGCCATGCACGATCGCTATGGCCTCGACGGCGGCGCCGATGTCCGACACGCGCGCCCCCGGCCGCGCCGCGGCGATCCCCGCCTCCAGCGCCTGGCGGGTCACGCGCAGCAGCTTGGCGCGTTCCGTGTCGATCCGGCCGACCGCCACCGTCCGCGCCGCGTCTCCGTAGTAGCCCTGCACGACGGCCCCGCAGTCGATCCCCAGGATGTCCCCTTCCCGAAGGGCCCGCTTGCCGGGGATGCCGTGGACCACCTCTTCGTTGATCGACGTGCAGAGAGTCTTCGGATATCCCCGGTACCCGAGAAAGGCGGGCTTGGCACCCCGGCGTCCGATCTCCTCCTCCGCGATCCGGTCGAGCTCCTCCGTGGTGACCCCAGGCGCGACCGCCCGCTCGACGATGTCGAGGGTCTCCAGCACGACGCGCGACGCGTCTTCGAGCTTTCGCAACTCATCCGATCCCCGAACCGTGATCACGCCGCCCCCTGCGATCGGGGTACTCCGAGCGCCTGGTCGATCCGCCCGGCGATCTCGGAAATCTCCCCCACTCCCCGCACCTCGGTCAGCAACCCGCGATCCCGGAAGAACTGAACCAGAGGCTCGGTCTTCTCGTGATAAACGAGCAACCGCTCCCGGACCGCGTCGGGCTTGTCGTCCACCCGATGCTCCGCCCCGGAACGGCCCCGAAGCCTCTCCTCCAGAACGGTTTCCGGCACGGAAAGGTTGATAACGGCGGAAATGCCGCTTCCATTTCCGGCGAGCAGCCTTTCCAAGGCCAGAGCCTGCTCGACCGTGCGCGGGAAACCGTCCAGGATGAAACCCTGGCGGGCGTCGGGAGCCCGAAGGCGCTCCCGGATCAGGTCGATCATGGCGCCATCGGAAACGAGATCGCCCCGCTCCATCACCGCCTGGACCTGCTGGCCGAGCTGCGAGCTCACTCGAACCGCCTCGCGGAGAATGTCTCCGGTCGAGATGGCCGGGACGGACAGCCGCTGCGAAAGCAGCTTCGCCTGAGTTCCCTTGCCGCTGCCCGGAGGCCCCAAGAACAGGATCCGCATTAGCTGCGCCGCCCCCGGATCCTGCTCTTCTTCAGGAATCCGGTGTAGTGGTGCTCGACCAGTTTCGATTCCACCTGCTGGACCGTGTCCATGGCGACGCCCACGACGATCAGGAGCGAGGTGCCCCCGAAATAGAAGGGAACGTTCAAGCCCTGCGTGAAGAACTGGGGCAGGACCGCGTCGAGCGGGGGGCCAATCCATGGGATCGACTGCACTTTGAATCCGCTGGCCAGGAAGTCGGGCAAGAGCGCCACGAACGTCAGGTACAGCGCCCCCATGATCGTCAGGCGCGAGAGCACCGTGTCGATGTAGTCGGCAGTCTTCTTGCCCGGGCGGATACCCGGAATGAAGCCGCCGTACTTGCGCATGTTGTCCGCCGTGTCGGTCGGATTGAAGACGATCGAGGTGTAGAAATAGCAGAAGAAGAGGATCCCGGAGGCGTACAGGAGCACGTACAGGGGCTGTCCCTGCCCGAGCGAGCTCGCCACCTTCTTCATCCAGTCGGCCCCGGAGAGCTGGGCCACGTAGGCCGGCAACTGAATGATCGAGATCGCGAAGATGATCGGGATGACGCCGCCCGTGTTGATCCGCAGCGGCAGGTACGTGTTCTGGCCTCCGTAGACACGCCGGCCGACGACACGCTTGGCGTACTGGACGGGGATACGGCGCTGCGCCCGCTCGACGAAGACGATGAGCGCGATGATGGCCACCATGAACCCCAAAATGCCGAGCAGCGTCAGGATCTTCAGGTTTCCGCTGCGCATCTGGTCGAAGAGTCCGAAGATCGCCGAAGGCAATCGCACGACGATGCCGGCGAAGATGATGAGCGAGATTCCGTTGCCGATGCCGCGCTCGGTGATCTGCTCGCCCACCCACATGATGAAGATCGTCCCGGTCGTAAGGGTCAGCACCGTCATGAGCCGGAAGCCCCAGCCCGGGTGCGGCACGAGCCGGATGCCGTTGGGACTCTGCTTCTCGAGCCAGAAGGCAATGCCCGTGGCCTGAATCACCGACAGCAGCACGGTTCCATACCGGGTGTACTGCGTGATTTTCTTGCGCCCCATCTCCCCTTCCTTGGAGAGCTTCTCGAGATAGGGCCAGACGACCGTCAGGAGCTGGAGGATGATCGAGGCCGAGATGTACGGCATGATCCCGAGGGCGAAGACGGAAAGGCGGCGCAGCGCTCCGCCCGAGAAGATGTCGAGGAACCCGAGCGCTCCCCCGGCGGTTCCCTGGAAGAATGCGTGCAGCGCTCCCGGATCGATCCCGGGCGTGGGGATATGCGCCCCGAGCCGATAGACCGCAAGCAGGAGGAACGTGAAGATGATCCGCCTGCGCAGATCGGGGATGTTGAAGATGTTGATGAAGCTCTGGAACGCGTTCAACGCGGGATCACCTCGCAGCGGCCGCCGGCCGCCTCGATCTTGGCCTGCGCTCCCGCCGAGAACTTGTGCGCCGACACGGTCAGCGCCCTGGCGACCTGCCCGTCCCCCAGGATCTTGACCGGACGGTTGCGGCGCGACAGTTTCGCCGCGGCAAGCGTGTCCGGCGTGATCGCCTGGCCGGCTTCGAACCGGGCGAGATCGGAGAGATTCACAATGTCGTACTCGATCCGAAAGATGTTGGTGAAGCCGCGCTTGGGCACCCGGCGATGGAGGGGCATCTGGCCCCCCTCGAAGCCGCGCTGGTGGCGGTACCCCGACCGGGACTTCTGGCCCTTGTTTCCGCGCCCGGCTGTCTTGCCGTGGCCGGAGCCAGGGCCCCGGCCCACGCGCTTGCGGGAGTGCGTGGCTCCGGGGGAAGGCGCGAGACCATGGAGCCCGGCGGCTTCGGGGAGCGCCCGCTGCTCGGCCGGCGTTGCCTCGGCCACGGCCTTGCGTGGGGCCGCGGGGCGAGCGTCTCTTGCGGGGCGCGCCTTTGGCGCCGCGGCTTTCTTCGTTTTCGCGGGCGCCTTGCTCTTCGACGCGGGCGCGGCCTTCTTGCCGGCCGCGGGCTTGCGGGTCTTCTTCTTCTCGACCATAGGTCCCTAGCTCTTTTCGATCTCGACTTCCACGAGGTGACGCACCTTGTGGACCATTCCCCGGATGGCCGGCGCGTCGGGCCGCACGACCCGCTGGCCGAGCCTCCGGAGTCCGAGGCCCTTCAGCGTTGCCTTCTGGCTCTCTGGCGCGCAGATTCCGCTCCGCACGAGACGCAGGGTCAGCGACCCGGCCGACCGGGCGGATTTTTCCGTCCGCTTCGCCACCGGCTTGCCCGCCGCGGCGGCAATCTTGGCAAGCTCCTTTTCGGCGTCGATCACGACCCTGCCCCCGTCCGCCGGACGGGCAGGCCGCGCCGGCGGCGGATCTCGTCCTCGTTCTTCAGTCTCCGCAGGCCGTCGAAGGTGGCCTTGATGACGTTGTGCGGGTTGGTCGTACGAAGCGACTTGGTCAGGATGTCGGTGATTCCGACCGACTCGAGAACCGCGCGTACCGGCCCGCCGGCGATGACACCCGTGCCGGGCGCGGCGGGCTTCAAGAGCACGCGGCCGGCGCCGTAGCGCCCGATCACGGCGTGTGGAATGGTCGTGCCCTTGAGCGACATCGGGCGCATGTTCTTCTTGGCCATCTCGATGCCCTTCTTGATGGCCATGGGAACCTCCTTCGCCTTGCCCGAGCCGTAGCCGACGCGCCCCTGCCCGTCGCCCACGACCACGAGGGCCGAGAAGGAAAAGTTCTTGCCGCCCTTGACGACCTTGGTCACGCGGTTGATGTGCACGACCCGGTCGATCAACTCTCGACCCTGTGCGTCGCGCTCCTTCTCGCGTTCCCGGGGCGCACGGGGGCCCCCGCCGCGGTTGCTGCTCATCGAGATGTCCTCATCGTTAGAACTCCAAGCCGCCCTCGCGGGCGGCATCCGCCAGCGCCTTCACCTTGCCGTGGTAAATGTAGCCGCCCCGGTCGAACACCACACGGGCGACCCCCTTCTGCTTCGCGCGCTCGGCAACGAGCTGGCCCACACGCCGAGCTCCCGCGACGTTGGCGCCGGTCTTGGCTTTGCCGCGCAGGCCCGGATCCAGCGAAGACGCGTGGGCGAGCGTCGAGCCCGTCGCGTCGTCGATCACCTGGGCATAAATGTGTCGCCCGCTCTTGAAAACAGCGAGCCTCGGGCGCCCGGTCGAGCCCCTGACCTTGTGCCGGATCCGCACTCGGACTCGCCGGCGCGCTTCCACTTTCGCTTCCAATTTCATGGCTTACTTTCCGCCCGCCTTGCCGACCTTGCGGCGGATCACTTCTTCCGCGTACTTGATGCCCTTGGCCTTGTAGGGGTCCGGGACCCGAAGCTTGCGGATCTCCGCCGCCGTCTGCCCGACTCTCTGCCGGTCCGCTCCGGAAACGGTGAGCTTGCCCGCCTTGGCGTCCAGCGCGATCGAGATGCCCTCGGGGATCGGGAACTCGATGGGATGGGAGTAGCCGAGCGTGAAGACGATGGTCTTGCCCTTCAGCTCGGCCTTGTATCCCACCCCGACGATCTCCAGATCCTTCGTGAACCCCTTCGTGACCCCGTTGACTGAATTTGCGACGAGGCTGCGCAACAGGCCGTGCACGGCCCGCTGTCGCGGCTCGTCGCTCGCCCGCGCGATGCGGACTTCGTTGTTCTCGATCTGGACCGTCAGCCCCGCCGGAATCCGGCTCGCCAGGTCTCCCTTGGGACCCTTCACCCGGACGAACGTCCCGTCGGCCCGCACCTCGACCCCCTTCGGGATCGCAATCGGCATTCTTCCAATACGTGACACGTCGGCTCCTACCAGATGTTGCAGAGAATCTCGCCGCCCAGTCGCTCTTCCCGCGCCTGGCGCCCCGTGCGGATCCCCTTCGAAGTCGAGACGATCGAGATGCCGAGCCCCCCGAGGACTTCCGGTATCTGTTTGGCCGCAGCGTACACACGCCGGCCGGGCCGCGAGACGCGCTCGAGGCCTCCCATCACGGGCTCCCCTTCCGAGTCGTACTTCAAGCCTACCCGCAGGAGCGGCCGGCCCTTCTCCTCGACGCGGCGGTACGAGGCGACATAGCCCTCTTCCGCCATGACCTTGAGCAGGTCTTCCTTCAGTCGCGAGGCGGGAAGGTCCACGCGCTCGTGGCCGGCTCGCATCGCATTGCGCAGCCGGTTCAACAGGTCGGTGATCGGATCGTTGATGTTCATCGTCGCCCTACCACGAAGCCTTCACCACGCCGGGGATGTAGCCCGCCGACGCGTTCTGGCGGAAGCAGATACGGCAGAGGCCGAACTTGCGCAGGACGCTGCGGGGCCGCCCGCACACACGGCAGCGCCGCACGGTCCGCGTCATGAACTTCGGCTTCCTCGCCGCCTTGATGCGCAATGCTCTGGTGGCCATGATGTCTCCCGAGGGTCCGGAGGACCGCAAGGTCCCCCGACTCCAATGTCATTTCCCAAACGGCATGCCGAGCTCGCGCAGCAGCACGCGCGCCCGATCGTCCCGCCCGGCGGTCGTCACAATCGTGACGTTCAAGCCCTTCGACTTATCCGTCCTCGCGTAGTCGATCTCCGGAAAGATGAAGTGGTCCCGGATCCCGAGCGTGTAGTTGCCGCGGCCGTC
>JBGPCK010000036.1:0-26176 GCA_041481715.1 Thermoanaerobaculia bacterium
GACGTCGCCGCGCACGCCCGACGCATCGTTCGCCTGCGCGACGGGAAGGTGCGTGATGACCGCCCGAACGAAGGGCGATCCGGCCATGGCGCTTCCTCCGCCAGCACCGGCTGACCCGGCGCGCCCGGCTCGATCGGCCCTCCCTTTCCTCCCTCGATCCCCGCGGTCCGGATCCGGTTCAGGGAGCGGGTGCAAGGACCAGCCGCGTCGCTCGCGCGGACGTGTCTCCGATCGTGAAGTACTCTCCCCGCTTCCAAAGCGGCAGCAGGTCCCGGTAGCGGGCAGCGAAGACGTTACCCGACTGGCCTGTCGTGTGGACGAAGAGAGAGCGTGAAAGGTCCGCGAGATCGACGATTTGGCGATAGCTGGGACCGTCGGTCATCGCGTAGGAGCCATCGCGCCGGTAAGCGCCGACGTTGACCGTCGACGCATCGCCTCCCTGGCCGATCTCGAGGCTGAAGAAGCGCGAGAGCACGGGGACCCCGTCGAAGACCGCGTGGGGAAAGCGGGCGCGGTGGAGTCGCTGCCATTGCCAGCCGGCCGGATCGGGTCCGAGCCGCCGGCGCAGACCGGCGACTGCCTTCGCGAGTGTGGCGGTCTTGAATGCCGAGCAGCCCTCCTGCCGCTTCGTGGCAACGTCGCCGCACCAGGAGGAGTTGCCGGAGAGCGCGTCGATCAGAAACCGCGATCGGATGCTTAGCGCGGGCCCCCCCGCGAGCTCGTCCTCTGCCATCGCGGAGAGGGCCGTGTACCAGGCGGCGTAGATCGAGGCCGGCACGGAGTCCGGCTCGAAGTCCCGGTTCCAGGACTTTAGCCTCGCCAGAGCGTCTCGCGAAGTCGCGTCCGCCGGCGCGGTGTCGAGGAGCAGGGGGAGGAGCTCGTCCGCCTGTTCCGAGTGCCGGTCGAGCTGCAGGGCGCGCATCTCATCGGGGCCGAGCCTCCCCGCGGCGAGGATCCGTTTCGTGATGCGATCCGCCCGGTAGGGTTCCGGCCAATCGCGAGCGATCGGCCAGGGATACCGGCCGGAAACGACACGGTTGTTGGCGGTCGCGACGTAGCCGCGCGGCGGATCGAGGACGCGCGGCAGCTTTTCGGTCGGGATGAAGCCGCTCCAGTCGTCTTCTCCCGCGCCCGAGACCGGCAGGAGCCCGTCGGAGCGCGGCCGGATCGGAATCGCCCCGGTCGCCGTGTAGCCGATGTGTCCGTCGACGTCGGCATAGATCACGTTCTGCGCCGGCGCCCGCAGATGAGCGGCGGCGGCGAGGAACTCCTCCCAGTTCGAGGCCCGGTCGATTCCGAGGAAGGCCTCGGCCGTGGTATCTCCCGGGTCGAGTCCCGTCCAGCGCAGTGCCACGGGCCTTCCGAGGGTCTCGGCGCCTCGCAGGAGATCGGTCACGATCGGACCATGCACGGAGGAACGGGCTTCAAAGGCGATGTCGGCGGCGCCCCGCACCACGATGCGCTCCGTGCGGCTCTCGAAGCTGCGCCATCCGTTCCGGAAGCGGTAGCGGGAGGGATCCGCGGGATCGGTCTGCTCGAGATAGAGGTCCTGGACATCCGGCTCGACGCTCGTGAGGCCCCAGGCGATGCGCGCGTTGTGGCCGATGATCACGCCCGGCACTCCGGGCAGCGTGGCGCCGACGACGGAAATTCCGGGCGCTTCCAGACGCGCGAGGTACCAGACCGACGGCGCGCGCAACCCCAGATGCGGATCGTTGGCGAGAAGAGGCTTTCCGGACTTCGTCCGGGAACCCGCCACGACCCAGGAGTTGCTTCCGATCTCCTCGCCGTTGAAGCCGAGGTCCCGCAGGAGCGCAAACTCTCTCTCGAGAGAAGTCCATGGGCCCCGAGGCCCCAGACGGGACACCGACGAGGACGTCGCAGGAGTGAGCTGGCCCATCCACTCCTCGTCGAGCAGGATGGTCGGTTGCGCGGGAACCGGGGGTAGGAGCTCGGCCGTCCTCTCGGGTCCGACCGCGGCGGTCAGTCGCGCCCGCTGGATCTCATCCCGGGCATTTCCCGCGAGGTCCCAGGCCATCATCTTCGCCCAGGTGAGCGAATCGACGGGCGTGAAAGGTTGCGGCTCGAAGCGCAGGAAACGGAACTCGACCGGCCTCGCGCGGTCCGCGGCGAGAAAGGCGTTGATCCCGCGCGCGTAGGCTTCGATGAGCCCCTGCGTCTCCCGCGAGAGGGCGGGCCAAGCCGCCTCGGCCGCTCTCCGAAAACCGACGGTCCGCAGAAATCGATCCGTGTCGACCAGCCGGGGACCCAGGATCTCGGCGAGGCGGCCGCCTCCGACACGGCGCTGGAACTCCATCTGCCAGAGCCGGTCCTGGGCGTGCGCGTAGCCGAGCCCGAAGAGCGCGTCGGTCGAGGAGGAGGCGCGCACCGTCGGCACGCCGCGCCCGTCGCGCTCGATCGACACGCGCCCGGTGATTCCCTTGACGGGCCGCTCGCCGTCCTCGCCGGAAAAAGTGGAGGCCGCAAGCAGGCCGAGCGCCGCGGCTGCGGCGGCAAGCAGGATCAGAAGAGCGGTGAGCGTCTTTCTCACGGCGCCGGCGGCGTCGGCGTCATTTCCCGGTCTTGGGCGGGGTAGCCGCGAGCGGCCGCACGATCTGCGAGAGCACGTCCGGCTTCGACTCGTCGCGCTCGAGACGTGGGTATCGTTCTCCACCAACGTACTCGAGCCGGTGACTCCGGAAGAAGTCACCGTTCTCTACGAGCAGCTCGATCGGCTGCTTGCCCGAGGCCTTCAGCGCGTCGCGCAAGACGTCCCGCGTGTACCGGCGTCCATTGACGGCCACGATCTTCACGCCGGGCCCGACGCCGGCTCGGGCCGCCGGTGAATCGGGGATCACGTCGGAAATGTCACCGTCGTCCTCGACGATGATTCCGATGGAGTAGCGCGCATCGAGCTCCTTGCGGGCGGCCTCGGCCGAACGTTGCATCTCGGTCGGCTCCGGTCCGTAGGCGAGCCGCCAGCCGCTCGCGGCGATCCCGTCGAGCGGAGCGCGCGGCGTCGTGGCGTCGAGATGCGAGGTCCAAAAAGTCTTCCAGTCATAGGGGACGACTTGATTCAACCCCGCTAAGACGTCCTCGAAAGAGTACGGAACTACCTTCGGCGGTCCAGTCTGGCCGCCGTGAAAGAGGCGGCAGAAGTCGTCGAGAGTGTGGCGGCTGGTCGATTCGTGCCGGATGATCGTATCCGCCTCGAGCCACAGGAGCTCGCTCTCTTCGTAAAAGTCGGTTCCGCGGCGCCAGGCTGCCCAGTCGGAGCGGGATTGAAACAGCACCTGTGCCGCGACCGCGGTATCGACGAGCGGTCGCCAGGAACGGCCCTTTTGCGAGTCCATCGCCGCCGCCGTCATGGCGAGGCTCTCCCGGTACTGCTCCGGTGTCAGAAGGCCGCTTCGCGCCGTCAAGACCTGCCCCAGGTACTCGGTCAGTCCCTCGTAGACCCAGAGCAGGTCGCCTCTCATCGGTTCTTGAAAGTGTCCGGGCTGGAGGCCGGCCGGGCGGCGGTACTTTCCGTTCCAGGAGTGGGCCATCTCGTGCGGTAGCAGGCCCGCCATCTGCCGACGGTCGTCCTCGTCGACGAGGGAGCGTTCTTCGGTCCGGTCGTCGCTCGACTCGTGGTGCTCGAGGCCGAAGTGGGCCACGTGGTCGGAAAGCGTCAGCAAGAAATCGTAATGGCGGTAGTGGCGGGCTCCGAAGAGCGCGCCCGTCTCGGCTACGAGGTTTCGGTAGCGCGCGATTTCCTCGGGGGGCATGGCCAATGCCGCCTCGCTGTCGGCCGCAATCTGGATCCGGTGCGGGATCGGTCCCTCCGTCAGCGTCACTGTTCGGAAGTGAATACCGGCAAGCACCGGCGAGTCGACGAGCATGGTCAGAGAGACGGGAGCAAAGCCGATCGGTTCGGCCCCCTCGTGCAGCGTCGTGAGAGAGCTTGCGTACTTCCATCCCGGCGGGAGTCGCAGTGAGGCCGCATAGGGAATCTCGTCCGGGACCGAACCCTCGGGATAGAGCAGGACCTGGTTCCAGCTGATCAAGGCCAGCTGGTCCGTCGCGGAAGAGCCCGACGTGAAGATTCCCGAGCCGGCCGGGGAGAGGAAGTCGAGCGAGACTTCCAGCACGTCGGCTCCAGCCGGAACCTCTACGTGGAAGGCGTACATGTCGATGGGATCGCGCCTCCAGGGGACCGGACGGCCGCCCGCGCTCATCTTCAAGCCCGCGAGGTCGGCGATGGGCCCGGTCGGACTGTGCTCGCCCGGCATCCACTTGGGGTAGAGGAGAGTGAGAGGGCCCGTCCGGACTGGAATCGAGAGCTTCGCGTGGAAGATCTTTCGGGGGGCTTCTCTTGCGTCCACTTCGAGAGTGATCGGGGTCTCTGCGAGGGCCACCGAGGCGGCGCAGAACAGCAGAGCGGCCGCGGCGAGCCGAAGTCGGCGGGTTTGCATTCTTGCTTTCCTCTGCCCAGAGCTTACCTTAGGGGTCGTGGCGCGAATCCTGCTCCTGCTACCCACGACAACCTACCGGACGCACGACCTTCTCGAGGCCGCCCGGTCCCTCGGTCTCGACGTGACCGTTGCCTCCGAGCAAGCGAGCACACTCGAGAACGCGCAACCCACTCAACTTCTCACGCTCGACTTTCGCGACCCGGCGGCTTGCGCGCGTCGCGTCGTGGAGTTTGCCCAGAGGGTGCCGATCGCCGCAGTCATCGGCGTTGACGAGCAGACCGCCGTGGCGGCGGCGGCGATCTCGGCGGCGATGGGCCTGCCGGCCAACTCGCCGGGGGCCGCCGTCGCCGCCTGGCACAAGGCGACGTTGCGCAGGCGCCTTTCGGCGGCGGGCGTCCCGGTTCCCGCTTACGCCGTCTTCGGGCGGGACGAGGACCCGACGCGGATCGCGGAAGGCCTCCGATACCCCTGCGTTTTGAAGCCCACGTTTCTCTCCGGCAGCCGCGGCGTCGTTCGCGCCGACGATCCCGCCGGCTTCGTTGCGGCCTGGGAGCGAATAAGCCGTCTCCTCGACGATCCGGAGGTGGCAGAGCGGGGCGGAAAGCTCGCTCGGGAGATCCTGGTCGAGGACTTCGTGAGCGGCCGCGAGTTCGCAGCGGAAGGGCTTCTGAAGGACGGCTTGCTCACGGTCCTCGCGCTCTTTGACAAGCCGGATCCGCTCGACGGCCCGTTCTTCGAGGAGACGATTTACGTGACGCCGTCGCGTCTGGAGGGGCCCGAGCAGCGGCGGATCCGTGAAGTCGTCGAGTCGGGAGCGCGGGCTCTCAAGCTCGTGGAGGGCCCGGTCCACGCCGAGGTGCGCCACGGCGTGTCCGGGACCTGGCTGATCGAGATCGCCGCGCGTTCGATCGGGGGCCTGTGTTCGCGCGTGCTGCGGTTCGGTACGGGAATGTCGCTCGAGGAGTTGATCCTGCGAAGCGCGTTGCGACTGCCGATCCCAACGCTCGAGCGGGAGCGCCCTGCGGCAGGAGTCCTGATGATCCCGATTCCCCGCGCGGGTGTCCTCGAGGAAGTCGGGGGCGTCGACCGCGCGCAGGCGGTCCCCGGCATCGTCGAGGTGACGATCTCGGCGCACCTCGGGCAGCAGCTCGTGCCGCTGCCGGAGGGCTCGCGTTACCTGGGATTCGTCTTCAGCCGAGCGGAGAGTCCCGAGGCGGCGGAAGCGGCGCTAAGGCAGGCTCACGCCCTGTTGAGATTTCGGATTCGAGGTTGAGCGGGCGCGACGGCCCGCAGCCGCTCATTTTGCCGGCGCGTAATACGGATTTCTTCCGGAGGCGTGGTCGGTCGTGTCGAGAATCTCACCGACCAGAGGAGCCAGGTCGCGGATCGCCCGCTCGATGCCCTGCTTCAAGGTGACGTCGGCGGCCCCGCAGCCCTGGCAGCCGCCCCCGAGGCGAAGGTACACGTTGTTCTTCTTCACGTCGATCAGCTCCACCCAGCCGCCGTGCTGCGCCACGGCCGGATTGATCTCTCTCTCGAGCAGGTCGCCGATCGCCCACTTGAGGTCCCCTTCAGAGGGGAGGTTCTCGAAGTATCGGGGGGCGACGATCGGGACGCCGCTGTGGAGATGCTTGCGAATGACGTTGCCGATCGAGAGGGCGGGCCAGTCGACCGCGTGAGCCGCCGCGACCGTGACGACATTCTCGACCAGCAGCGCCGACTCGATCCCTGGCAGTGCCAGCAGCTCCCCGGCCAGCGGCGAGAGCCGAAGGGCTTCCTCCGGGTCGGCGAAGAACGCGGAGCCGTCGGGGACGACGGGTCGGTCCACCGTGAAGCGGCACCGCTCTCCGGATGCGGACGGCTCGCCCGTGATCTTGATCTCGGCGCTCATGCTCTTCGAGTATAGCTGCATTGACGGGCTTTCCACCCCTCGGCCATAATCGGCGGGATGAAGGAAAAGATCACTCGCAAGGACTTGAAGCGCAACGATCTGGTGGAGACGGTCGGCCGAACCGTCGAGTACATGACCACTCATCGCAGGGGCGTCACCGAGGCGGTGGCCGTGGCCGTCGGGGTGGCATTGCTCGTCGCGAGCTTCATTCTGGTCAAGTTGTACCGGGAGAGCCGCGCCGGCGGGGAGCTCTCGGCGGGTCTGGCGGCCCTGCAGGCGCCTCTTGCGACCGATCCCGGCGCTTCCGCGGCAGCTCAGACGTATGTGACTGCGGCCGTGCGGAGCCAGGTGGCGGACGACCATTTCCGAAAGGCCGCCGCCTACGGCGGGACGACGCCGGGCCGGGCAGCCGCTGTGATCCTGGCCGCGCGCGTCGAGAGGCCCCCCGCGGCCGCGGAAACCTTCACGCGGGCGGCGCGCGACGGCAAGTCGGAGGTCGCGGCCGCGGCGGAGATCAACGCGGCGAGGCTTCTCGCCTCGCAGGGAAAGACGACCGAGGCGATCGAGCGGTTGAAGCGCGCGATCGAGTCACCCGAAGCGACCGTCCCGAAGGACGCTCTTCTCTTTACGCTCGCGCAGATCTACGACGGCAGCGGCGCCTCCTCGGACGCGCGCGCCACATACCAGCGCATCGTGAGCGATTACCCCAACTCGCCTTACAGGGCCGATGCTCGCGAGAAGCTTCCCAACGGCTGAGCGGTCCGAACTCGAGCCGAGGTGCAGGTAGAAGACTCTCTTCGCAGCGGCCCCGGCCGCATCGTGGGATGAGAGGCGTGCCGCGCCGTTGCGTGATCCTCGTCTGTGACGGGTTGGGCGTTGGCGCAGCGCCGGATGCGGAGGCGTACGGCGACACGGGGAGCGACACGCTGCGGCACGTCCTGGAGCGGCATCCGACGCCCCTGCCCAATCTCGAGCGCCTCGGCCTGCTCGACCTCGCCGGCCTCGGCCGGCCTGCCGGCGTCCGTGGAAAGCTGACGGAGCTCTCGGCGGGAAAGGACACGACGACCGGCCATTGGGAAATGATGGGCCTCGTCATCGAGCGCCCGTTTCCCCTCTACCCGAACGGCTTTCCGCCCGAGGTCGTCGGGCCCTTCGAGGAGCGCGCGGGCAAGCGGGTCCTCGGCAACAAGGCTGCCTCGGGCACCGTGATCCTCGAGGAGCTCGGCTCCGAGCATCTGGCCACGGGGCGCCCCATTCTCTACACCTCGGGCGACTCCGTGTTTCAGGTCGCCGCGCACGAAGAGATCTGGCCGCCCGAGAGGCTCTGGGAGCTGTGCCGATTCGCGCGCGGCCTGCTGCGCGGCGAACATTTGGTGGGACGCGTCATCGCGCGCCCCTTTGAGGGCCGTCCGGGCAGCTTCCGGAGAACCGCCAACCGGCGCGACTTCTCCGTCGAGCCGACCGGGGAGACCTGGCTCGACCGGCTCGTCTCGGCGGGGCGACGCGTCTTCGGCGTGGGCAAAATCGTAGACATATTTTCCGGGCGCGGGATCACCGATTCCATCCACACGGGCTCCGACGAGGAGGGGATTCGCGTCACGACGGAGCAGGCCCGTTCGGGCCAGTGGGATTGTGTGTTCACGAACCTCGTCGACTTCGACAGCAAGTACGGGCACCGCAACGACCCGGCGGGCTTCGCGAAAGCCCTGTCGATTCTCGACGCCCGGATTCCGGAGCTCCTCGGGGTGCTCGAGGCCGAGGATCTATTCCTCCTGACGGCCGACCACGGCTGCGAAACGACGGACGCTTCGACGGACCACACTCGCGAGTTCGTGCCGCTGCTCGCCGCGGGAAAGCGGGTCCGCCGTGAGGCCGAGCTCGGCGTGCGCCGCGGCTTTTGCGACGTGTCGGCGACGGCCGGAGAGTGGCTGGGCGTGCCCGCGCCTCGCGGAGAGAGCGCGCTCGGCCGGCTGCTCGTCTAAAGCCGTGCTGCATGCCGCTCTCGCCGTGTCGGTTCTCGCGGGCGCCGCAGGCTTCGGCCTCCTCCTTCTGAACCTCGCCCTGATCCCGCGGCTGCGGTTTGCGGTCCGGGTTCTCGACACCGCTCCCCGCGTCAGCGTGGTGATTCCGGCCCGCAACGAGGAGCGGGATGTGGAGAGCGCGGTGCGCTCGCACCTGGCGCAGGACTACTCGAACTTCGAGGTCGTCGTGGTGGACGACCGATCGACGGACGGGACCTGGGGAATTCTGAAGCGCCTCGCCCTCGAAGATGCACGCCTCTGTGTCGTCGAGGGCATCGAGCCGCCCTCCGGGTGGCTCGGGAAACCTCATGCTCTGGCCCAGGGTGCGGCGGCGGCGAAGGGGGACCTTCTCCTCTTCGCAGACGCGGACGTGCGCTACCACCCGCGCGCGCTGTCGGGGGCGGTGGCTTACCTGGAGGACAGACGGCTGGACTTCCTCATGCTCCTGCCACGGGTCGAGATGCGCGGATTCTGGGAGAACGTCCTGATGCCGTACCTGCTCGTCGCTTTCTTTCAGGCGCCGGGGTTCATGGCCAACTGGCGCCGGCCGCGTTCGATCGCGGCAGGAGGGGGCGCCGGCAACCTCGTGCGCCGAGCGGTGTACGACTCCGTGGGCGGCCATGCGGCGCTTCGCGACTCGGTGGTCGACGACGTGCGCCTCGGTTTCGCGATCAAGGGGGCGGGTTACCGGTTCGGTGTCGTCCGCGCTGAGGACGAGGTGGTTGTTCGGATGTACCGAGGCTTCCGCGAGGTCTTCGACGGGTTCACGAAAAACGTCGCCTACATCTATCAGGGAGCCGCGGGGCTTCTGCTGTTGCCTGTGACCCTCGTGACGCTCACCGTCGCGATGCTGCCGCCGGCGACGCTCGTGGCCGCCGTCGCGGGCGCGAGGGTCCCGGCGACCGACATCGGACTGGCCGCCGCGGGCTTCGCTCTTGCCGTGCTCGCGCGAATCATTCTCGCCGGGTCGCTTTCCGACCCGCTCTGGCCGGCGTTTACGCACCCTATAATGGCGGCAGTCTGGTCGGGGATTCTGACCCGTTCCCTGTTTCGCCGGTTCGTTCGTCGCCGCCTGACGTGGCGCGGCCGCGACTTCGAGGCGCGCTCGGCGCGTTTCTGAGCGGGAGGGAGGAAGGAATGCGTTGGATGGGCCTGTTGGGGATGGCCGTCATCCTGGCCGTGGCGCTCGCCTTCTCGAAGAACCGCCGGGCCATCCGCTGGCGAACGGTCGGGTGGGCCTTCGCGCTGCAGTTGACCTTCGCGTTTCTGGTTCTCTACTGGGACAGGGGCAAAGACGCACTCGAGAGCTTCTCCAACGGCGTCGGCAAGGCGATCGCCTACGCGGACAAGGGCGGGAGTTTTCTGTTCGGCTGGCTCGCCGGGCCAATGGATGACTTCGGGTCCAGGCTCGGAATGCCGATCCGCGGCTACATCTTCGCCTTCAAGGTCTTGCCGATCATCATCTTCATCTGCGCCTTCTTCTCGATCCTCTATCACTTCGGCGTGATCCAGAGGCTCGTCCAGGGCATGGCCTGGGTGATGCAAAAGACGATGCGAGTCTCGGGCGCCGAGGCCCTGTGCGTCGCGGCCAACGTCTTCATCGGCCAGACGGAAGCGCCGGTCATGATCGCGCCCTATATCGGCGTCATGACGACCTCGGAGCTATTGACCATGATGACCGGCGGAATGGCGCACGTCTCGGGCGCCGTGATGCTCGCGTACGTAACGATGGGGGCTCCGCTGAAGTACCTGATCACGGCCTCCGTCATGGCGGCTCCCGGGACTTTCATGATCGCGAAGATTCTCTGGCCGGAAACCGAGGAACCGGTCACGATGGGAACCGTCCGAATGAAGGTCGAGAAGACGAGCGCCAACTTCATCGACGCCGCCGCCACGGGTGCGTCGCAGGGCATGACGCTGGCCCTGAACATCTCCGCCATGTTGATCGCGTTCGTCGCTCTGATTGCCATGCTCAACGGCTTCCTCGGCTGGCTGGGTGGGTTCTTCGGCCGGCCCGGTTTCGAGCTCCAGACTATCTTCGGGTGGGTGCTCTCTCCGCTCGCCGTCATCCTCGGCACTCCCAAGCAGGACGCGGCGATCGTCGGAAATCTCATCGCCAACAAGACAGTGATCAATGAGTTCTTCGCTTTTTCAATGATGAAGGACGTGGTGGGCCAGCTGACCGAGAAGGGAAAGCTCATCGCCACCTTCGCGCTCTGCGGATTCGCCAACTTCTCCTCGATCGGGATCCAGATCGGCGGGATCGGAGGGCTCGCGCCGACGCGCAAGTCCGACCTGGCTCGCCTCGGTTTCCGGGCGCTGCTCGCGGGCTCGCTCGTCAGCTTCATGACGGCGGCGATCGCCGGCATGATCTACGGTTCCTAGTGACAAGCGGCGTTCTCTCCCGGCTGGATGAAGCGGCCGCGGCGGTTCGCGGAGCGGGAGGAGCCGCTCCCGGAGTGGCTCTGGTGCTGGGCTCGGGGCTCGGCGCCTTCGCCGAGGGGCTGGCGGACCGCAAGGCGATCCCGTATGGACAGATCCCGAACTTTCCGCGCCCGACGGGGGTGGTGGGGCACGCCGGCGAGCTCGTGCTCGGCCGGGTCGGGAAGACGCCGGTCGTGGTGCTGTCGGGTCGGGTGCACTTCTACGAGGGGCGAGCGATGGCGGACGTCGTCTTTCCGGCCCGGATGCTGGTCCGCCTGGGAGTGAGAGCCGTGCTCCTGACCAATGCGGCCGGTGGAGTGCGCCGGAGCTTCCGGCCGGGGGACCTGATGCTGATCTCCGACCACATCAATCTTTTCGGAACGAACCCCCTGATCGGCGAGAACGAGGATGCGTTCGGCCCCCGTTTTCCCGACATGAGCGCGGTCTACGACCGGGCGCTGCGGAGAGTCGCCAAGGACACCGCGCGCCGGCTGCGGATTCCTTTGAAGGAAGGGGTTTACCTCGGCAACCCCGGGCCCTCCTATGAGACCCCGGCGGAGATCCGTGCCTTCGGGCGTCTCGGGGCCGACGCGGTGGGAATGTCCACCGTACCCGAAGCGATCGCGCTCGCGCACGCCGGGGTGCGGGTTCTCGGCATCTCGACGATCACGAACATGGCGGCGGGGATCTTGCCCAGGCCGCTCGTGCATTCGGAGGTGCTCGCGGTCACGCAGAAGGTGGGCAAGCGCTTCGTCTCGCTGCTGACGGCCCTGGTGCCGCGCGTCGCCGCGGCGCTTCCGGAGTGAAACCGTGGGGGAGAAGCGCGAGAAAGAATGGATCGAGGCGGCCACCCGGGTTCGGGGCAACGCGGTTTGCGGGCGCAGCGGCTTTGCCGTCGGCGCGGCCCTGGAGGCGCAAGGCGGGGAGCTCTTTACCGGCTGCAACGTCGAGAACTCGACTTACGGCCTGACGGTCTGCGCGGAGCGCGTGGCCGTCTGGAAGGCGCTGTCGGAGGGAGTGCGGCGGTTCACCGGAATCGCGGTTGTGACCGGCGCCGCCGTGCCGACGCCGCCTTGCGGCGCCTGCCGACAAATCCTCTGGGAGTTCACCGGCGACATTCCGGTCGTAATGGCGACCGTGGATGGAAAGACGAAGCGGATGATGCTCTCGGCGCTGTTTCCGGAACCCTTCGAGTTCTAGAGGAGACCAGGGTGAGCCGGGATTCGTCGCAAGAGCGATCCGGGATCCGGGCTCGAGGGTCGGGGAGAATTGCGATGCTCGCGGGCGTCGCTCTCGTGGCGATCGGGTCACTTCTCGTCGCCGCGGCGCCCTCGGGGCGAGAGCCCGTGGATCTTTTGATCCTCAATGCGCGCGTCGTCACGATCGACGCGAGTCTCGCCGTCTTCGATCCGGGAGCCGTCGCGGTCCGAGACGGCGCAATCACCTCCGTCGGTCCGTCTTCGGACCTCGTTGGCCGCTTCGCCGCGCGATCCACCTGGGACGCCCGCGGCAAGATCGTGATGCCCGGCCTCGTCAACACGCACACCCACGCCGCCATGACGTTGCTCAGAGGAGTGGCGGACGACCTTCCACTCGACCGCTGGCTTCAGGACAAGATCTTCCCCGCGGAAGCCAAGAACGTCTCACCGCAATTCGTGTTCGACGGGACGCTGCTCGCGGCGCTCGAGATGATTCAGGGCGGCACGACCGCCTTCGCCGACATGTACTACTTCGAGGAAGACGCCGCGCGCGCCGTCGAGAAGGCGGGGCTGAGGGCCGTGCTCGGGGAGACGTGGCTCGATTTCCCGGTGCCAGACCATGCGGACCTGCCGTCGACGATCGCCTATATGGAGGGTTTCGTCCGCCGGTGGAAGGGGCACGCGCGCATCGTTCCGGCGGCGGCACCGCACTCCTCCTATACCTGCTCGAAGGAGACCCTGCTCGCCGCACGCGACTTCGCGGTGCGAAATGGAATTCCGATCCTGACCCACCTTTCGGAGACGGCGAAGGAGCGGGAAGACGCGCTTGCGAAATGGGGACAATCGCCGGTGGCCTACCTCGACGGGATCGGCTTTTTCGAGGGCACGGGCCCCGGTACCTCGGTTCCCGTTGTCGCCGCTCATTGCGTCTCGGTGGACCAGGCCGACCGCGCGATCTTGAGACGCCGGGGCGTCGCGGTCTCGCACAACCCCGAGTCGAACATGAAGCTCTCCTCCGGCATCGCCCCGGTCACGGCAATGGCACGAGAGGGACTGCTGTGGTCACTCGGGACGGACGGCCCCGCGGGATCGAACAACGATCTCTCGATGTTCGAGGCCATGGACTTCGCCGGCAAGCTTGCCAAGGTCGCAACCGCGGATCCGACCGTGCTCCCCGCCCGCGACCTCGTGGTCGCGGCGACGCGCTCCGGGGCGAGGGCGCTCGGACTGGAAGGCAAGATTGGGTCGCTCGAGCCCGGAAAGCGCGCGGACCTGATTGCCGTCGACGTGCACAACGCTCACGTCGAGCCCTTCATTGACGTCTATTCGGCCCTCGTCTACTCGGTGAAGGCCGGGGACGTGTCGGACGTCTGGGTAGACGGGCGCAGGCTTCTCGCCAACCGGCGCGCGACCACGCTCGACGAGGGCGCTCTGCTGGCCGCGGCCGTGCGCTGGCGCGCAAGGGTCGAGGCCTCGCTCGCGCCGGCCAAGAGAGTCGCGCCGTGAGGACCATCTACGAGATCCTTCGCGCCAAGCGGGACGGCCGAGAGCTCCCGGCCGAGGAGATCGCGCACTTCGTTTCCGGAGTCGTCTCCGGAGCCATCCCCGACTACCAGGCCGCGGCGTTCCTGATGGCCGCCGTCATCCGCGGCCTCTCGACGGCCGAAACTACGGCCTTGACCGAAGCCATGCGCGACTCGGGCGAGAGCTGGGACCTCTCGGACATCGCACCCGTCGTGGACAAGCACTCGACCGGAGGCGTGGGGGACAAGGTGACCCTGGTGCTGGCTCCCCTGGTAGCGGCCGCCGGCGGCCGGGTTGGCATGATGTCCGGCCGCGGCCTCGGGCACACGGGGGGCACTCTCGACAAGCTCGCCGCAATTCCGGGACTCCGCACGGATCTCGATCTGCCGCGCGTGCGGGAAGTCCTGCTCAGGGTCGGTGCGGCGCTCTTCGGTCAGACCGACGCGATTGCGCCGGCGGACCGGATCCTCTATGCGCTTCGCGACGTGACGGGCACGGTCGAGTCGCTGCCCCTGATTACCGCCTCGATCCTCTCCAAGAAGCTCGCCTCCGGCACCACCGGAATCGTCTTCGACGTCAAGACCGGCGAGGGGGCGTTTCTCAAGACGCGCGAAGAGTCGCGGGCACTGGGTCGATGCCTGGTCGACACGGCGCGCGCAGCCGGCCGGCAGGCCTCGGGCTGGATCACGGACATGAGTCGGCCACTTGGCCGCGCCGTCGGCAACGCCCTCGAGGCCGAGGAGGCGATTCGGGTGCTCCGGGGCGAAGGCCCCGACTCCGTTCGGGAGCTCTCTCTGCTTCTCGGGGTCGAAATGCTCGGCTTCGCCGAGCCGGATCTGCTCGAAGCCGCGGCCCGCAAGCGCCTCGAGGACGCGATCGATTCGGGCAAGGCGGCGCGCGTTTTCGAGCGGCTCATCGAGGAGCAGGGCGGCGACCCGAAGGTCGTCGGCGATCCGTCCCGCCTGCCTCAGCCGAGAGAGAGGATCCCCGCACGCGCGCCGCGGTCGGGCTTCGTGGCCTCGATTGCGACCGAACGTATGGGTTTTCTCTCGATCGACATTGGCTGCGGACGCCGCCGTCGCGAGGACACGATCGATTTCGCCGCGGGCTTTCTCGTCGAGAAGACCGTGGGCGACCGCGTCGAGGAGGGCGAACCGCTGGCGATTCTGTGTCTGGGCGAACGGGCGGCGCCTCGGCCCGGCATCGAACGGGAGCTCGCGGCGCTCTTTACGATCGAAGACCAGGGCGTAGAGCCCCCGCCACTGGCGGTCGAAAAGCTGTGAGCGGCGGTAGGGAGTAGGAGGGCCGCCCTCGGGACCTTTGTTCGCCGTCTCTTGTCAGCGAAGCCGGAAGGTCACGCTCACCGTCAGGAAAACGCGCACGGCACGTCCATTCAAGGTGGATGGCAGGTAGCGCCACTGACGGACGGCGCGCGTTGCCGCGTCCCCGAGAAGGGCGACCGGGGACCTCAGGACCTGCAGCTCCTCGACCTGTCCGGTCGCGCTGATGATCGCCTGCAGGATCACGACGCCTTCCATGCCCGCCTTGCGCGCGGGCTCGGGGTACTCCGGCTCGACGCGGTGCACCAGAACGGGCGCCGTCACTTTGCCGCCGACGACGATCGGGTCCTCCTCGCCGCCGCCGTCGGAGGTCCCGGTGGCGCCGGGGACCGAACCGGTTCCATCCTCCGCACCGTCGCGGACGCCGAGCGCGCTGCCAGAGCCGCTGTCCTGGGCCCCGGAATCGTCAACCGGGGCGGCCGGGGCCAAGGCGGGACGAATCTGCGGAATGTCTCGAGGAATCGTTCGGGGCACCGTGGACGCCGCCCCTTCCCGAACGACCGATTCGTCTTCGGAGCCCCGTGGCGGCGGCGCCGGAGGGCCCGGAACGAAGACGACCGGGACCGGAATCTCCGAGAGTGGCTCGTCGCGCCAGAGAGAAGCGCCGACCAGCACGAGCACGACCGCGGCGTGAACGGAAATCGAGAGCGGAGGCAAGAGAGAGCCGCGGCGGACGATCGACGGCGACGAGAGCAGCGCTGTTTCAAACATGCTTGGCAGCCCTCCCTGGTTGGAAAGACCCCGAAGTGATCTGGAGGTTCCCGGCGCAACGGCGGACGATCGGGGGTTCCGGCTAGAATTCCCCCGTGCTCTATCGCTTCGACAACGTCGGGAAGGCGTATGGCCCCAAGGAAGTGCTGCGGGAGGTCACCTGGCAGCACAACCCGGGGGAAAAGGTGGGCCTGGTGGGCCGCAACGGCGCCGGCAAGACGACGCTCCTGCGCATCGCTCTCGGACGCGAGGAGCCGGACTCGGGAGAGTTCTTGAAGGCGAGCGGCATCCGCATCAACACGGTAGACCAGGCCCTGGACGCGGACCTTTCGGAAACGCTCCACGACTATGTGGCCGGCGCCTTCGACCACCTGCACCGGATCGAGGCGGAGCTTCGGAGTCTCGAGCACGCCATGGCCGAGGGGGACGATTCGGCTTCCGTCCACGACAAGTACGACGCCCTCTCGCACCGGTTCGAGAACGAGGGAGGCTACGAGATGGTGGCCGAGGTGGACAAGGCGCTTTCGGGCCTGGGGTTCGAGAAGGCCGATTTCGCGCGCAAACTCTCGGAGCTGTCGGGTGGCCAGAAGAACCGCGGCATGCTCGCCAGGGCGATCCTCTCGAACCCGGACGTCCTGCTGCTGGACGAGCCGACGAACCACCTCGACTTCAACGCCGTGGAGTTCCTGGAGGAGTACCTCGCGCGCTCTCGGCGCGCGTACCTTGTCGTGACGCACGACCGCCGCTTCCTCGACCGCGTCGCCGAAGAGATCATCGACCTGGAGAACGGGAGGCTCACGGCCTACTCGGGGGGCTACACGTCCTACCGCCGGCAAAAAGCGGAGCGCGTCCTCACGGCGACGCGCGCCTTCGAGAAGCAGCGGGAGTTCATCGAGAAAGAGAAGGAGTACATCCGCCGCAACATCGCCGGTGTCAACTCCCGACAGGCGAAGGGCCGCCGAACGAAGCTCGAGCGGGTGGAGCGGCTGGAGAAGCCGACCGAGGATACGACCTCCGTCGCGTTTCGCTTCGACGCCGCGCGCGTGGGAGGCCGCACGTTTCTTCGCGCCCGACACCTCGACGCCGGTTACCAGGCCGGGGTGCCCATCGTGCGGGACGTTTCGTTCGAGCTGCTCCGAGGCGAGGCAATGGCGATCCTGGGGGAGAACGGGACGGGGAAGACGACACTCTTGAAGACCCTGGCGGGGCGTCTGCCCGCGCTCTCCGGGAGCATCACGCCCGGGCACGACGTGTCGATCGGCTACTACGACCAGGAACTCTCGGACCTCGATCCCTCGCGGCGGGCCATCGACGCCGTTTGGGACCAGCACCCCGGACAGACCGAGGAAGAGATGCGCTCGTATCTCGCTCGGTTCGCCTTCCGCGGGGACGAGGTCTTCGCGCCGATCGCGGGGCTTTCCGGAGGGGAGAAGGGCCGCCTCACGCTCGCCGTCGTGATGCGGCAGCGGCACAATCTGTTGCTCCTGGACGAACCCACGAATCACCTCGACCTCGACTCCCGCGAGGCCCTCGAGGAGTCGCTCGACGACTTTCCCGGCTCGATCGTCTTCGTGTCCCACGACCGCGCGTTCATCGACCGCCTGGCAACGCGGGTCCTCGACCTGCGGGCCGGAAAGGCGATGCTGCTGCCGGGGGATTACTCGGAAACGGCGCTGGCTCGTGCGCGGCGGCGGGAGCGTCCGGAGCCGGCGGTCGCCGCCGCTTCGGACCCCGTGCCGCGGCCCGAGGCCGACAAACCTCTTCCGCGGCGCCCGTCCCGGCGAGCCGGATCGGGCGAGGAGAAGGAAGCCGCGAAACGCCGCCGCAAGATCAAGTCGCTCGAGGAGAAGATCGCCGTCTTCGAGAAGGAGATCGAGGCTCTGGAGTCGCGTCTCTGGGAGGAGGCCCTGACGCTCGGCCCGGTGGAAGCGCATCGCATCGCCAGCGACAAGACGGCGCGCCGGCAAGAGCTCGATCGGCTGGTCGAGGAATGGGCCGCGCTTTCCGAGGACGAGAGTCGCGCGGCGCCCTCCGAACGGTCTTGAGCATGGCCGGCGAAGGTTCGGGACCGAAGGAAGTCGAGACGGGCCGGCCCGGGCGAGGCGCCGCGGCGATCGTCGCCGTCGGCAGCGAAATGCTCTCGCCCTTCCGGACGGACACCAATTCCCTCTGGATCACGGCGCGTCTGGAAGAAGTCGCCGTCCGCGTGACGCGCAAGTCGATCGTCGGCGACGATGTAGCCGAGATCGGCGCGGAGCTCGACGCGGCTGCCGCGGCCGCCCCGCTGATCTTCACGACGGGAGGGCTCGGCCCGACGGCCGACGATGTGACCGTCGCGGCGGTCGCGAAGTGGCTGGGCGTGGCCCTCGAGCGCAACGAAGAGTTCGTTACCCGGATCCGCCGACGCTTCGAGGCGCGAGGCATGCGAATGCCGGCCGTCAACGAGAAGCAGGCGGACTTCCTCGTCGGCGCCAGGCTCCTGGAGAACCCTCGGGGAACCGCGCCAGGCTTCTGGGCGAAGGGACGAGCCGTCGAGATCGTCATCCTTCCCGGCGTGCCCTCCGAGATGCGAGAGATCATGGAGGACAGCGTCCTCCCGCAATTGCGCGAGCGTGCCGGCGGAGAGACACTACGCCGCCGCGTGCTTCGGATCGGCGGCATGGGCGAGTCCGCGGTCGAAGAAGTCGTGGCGCCCCTGTACGAGAAGTGGAAGGAGCATCCCGTCACGATCCTGGCCTCGCCGGGCGAAGTGCAGCTCCACCTGGCCGTGCGCGGTGCGCCGGATCGCGCGGAAGCGGTTCTCTCGAGGATGGAGGATGACTTCCGGGAGGTCCTCGGCTACCGGGTCTTCGGGCGCGACGATGAGGACCTCGCGGCGGCGGTCGGCAAGCTCCTTCGCGAGAAGGGCCAGACCCTGGCGCTCGCCGAGTCGTGCACCGGAGGGCTGATCGCCTCGCTCGTCACGGACGTCGCCGGCTCCAGCGACTACTTTCTGGGCGGAGTCGTGTCTTACTCGAACCAGGTCAAGTCGAGTCTCCTCGGCGTGTCCGAAGAGACGCTGCGCTCTCATGGAGCCGTGTCGGAAGCGAGCGCGCGCGAGATGGCGCGGGGCGCCCGCGAACGCTTCGGTGCGGATCTGGCCGCGGCCGTCACCGGAATTGCCGGACCGGGCGGAGGCTCCGAGGCGAAGCCGGTCGGCACCGTCTTCGTGGCGGTCTCCGGACGCGACGGCCTGGACGTGGCGCGGAAACGCTTCTTCAACGGCGACCGGCAGACGGTGCGCCGCGCGGCGGCCCTGCTGGCCCTGGAGCTCGTTCGCCGGAGCCTTGCGGGAACGCTCGATGAGTGATCCCGCTCGCGTGCGCGCGTTTCTCGCGATCCCCCCCGATCCGCCGTGGTCGGAGAGCGCCCGGTCGTTCCTGGCGCGTGTACGCGGGGATCTCCCCGCCGCTTCCTGGACGCGGCCGGAGAGCTGGCACCTGACGTTGAAGTTCCTCGGAGAGGTGTCGCGCGACGCTCTCGCGGGCTTCGCGGCCGCGATCGAACGGGCCGCGCAACGCGTGCCGGCCGGGGACCTCTCGACCAGGGGCGCCGTGGTCTTTCCGCCGCGCGGCCCGGCGCGGGTTCTCGGCGTCGAGTTCGACGCGGACGCCGTCGCAGGCGCGCTGTCGCAGATCGCCCGGGAGGCCGAGCGTTTGGGGCGGGAGATGGGCCTCGAGCCGGAGCACCGAGACTTCCATCCCCATGTGACCTTCGCCCGGGTGCGGCGAACCTGGCCCGCGGAGGCGCTCGCGCGCTTTCGCGCGGAGGCCGACGGCTGGGCGTTTCCCGTCTGGCCGGTGCGGTCGTGCGTGCTCTACGAGAGCCGACTCGAGCCGGCGGGCGCCGTTCACACGCCGGTCGGCCAATGGGCATTGCCGGCACCGGAGGGAATGTCGGCGTGAACGCGCAACTGCTGCTTCCCGTTCTCGCGGGATACCTTCTCGGCTCGGTCTCCTTCGCCGTGCTCTTGGTGCGCCTGCGCACGGGCAAGGACATTCGCGCGGAGGGCTCGGGCAACGCGGGCGCGACCAACGTGCTGCGCTCGCACGGCAAGGGGCTCGCGGTCGCCGTGGCGTTGGCGGACATCTCCAAGGGCGCCGGAGCGGTCTTTCTCGCCCGGATGTTTACCGCCGATCCTCGGGTTGCTGCGGCGGCCGGTCTGGCGGCGATTGTGGGCCACGTCTTCCCGATCTTCTATGGCTTGCGCGGGGGCAAGGGCGTTGCGACGGCCGTAGGCGCGTTTCTGGCCCTGGCGCCCCTTGCCACCCTGGTCTGCCTCGCGGTCTTTGTCCTCATCGTGGCGTCCACGCGTTACGTCTCGCTCGGATCGGTCGTGGCAATGTGCCTGCTGCCTCCCATGGCGGGTCTCCTCTTCCACGCGGCGCGCCCGGTCGTGGTCGCGGGAGCGGGAGCGGCTCTGCTGGTCATCTTCAAGCACGTCGAGAACCTCAAGCGCCTTGCCCGGGGCGAGGAGCGGCGCCTGGGAAGCAAATGAAGCTCTCGATCCTAGGTGCAGGCTCGTGGGGCACGGCGCTCTCCGTGCACCTGGCGCGCGCCGGTCTCGAGCCCCTTCTCTGGGGGCGCGATCCAGAGACGATGGCGGCGCTCTCGCGCGACCGCCGCCACCCACGTCGCCTCTTCGGGATCGCCCTGCCGCCGGAGGTCCGGCTCACCGCGGACCTTTCGGAGGCCTTCGGATTCGCCGACACGCTCGTCCTTGCGGTCCCCTGCGCTTCGATGCGCGCGCTGCTCTGGGCGACCCCAGCTTCCGACGGCCGCCACAACTTCGTTTCGACGTCGAAAGGAATCGAGCCCGAGACGGGCAAGCGCATGTCGGAGCTGATCCTCGAGGCTCACCCGGGCGCGCAGGTCGCCGCCCTGTCAGGGCCGACATTCGCGGAGGGGGTGGCGAAAGGGGATCCAACGGCGGCTGTGATTGCCGCCGACGGGGGTGTTTTTGCCCTGGAGCTTCAGCACCGCTTTTCCACGCCGGTTTTTCGCTTCTACACCTCTGACGACCTGATCGGTGTCGAGCTCTGCGGCGCTCTGAAGAACGTGGTCGCAATCGCCGCCGGCATCGTCTCCGGGCTTGGATTCGGGCACAACACGCTGGCGGCGCTCGTTACCCGCGGGCTTGCCGAGATCGACCGGCTGGTTCGAGGCCTGGGGGGCAAGGCCCAGACGGTCCATGGCCTGGCCGGCATCGGCGACCTGATGCTCACCTGCACGGGCCAGCAGTCCCGCAACCGTCGCGTCGGCGAGGAGATCGGGCACGGTCGGAAGCTTTCCGAGATACTGGTCGAAATGCCCGAGGTTGCCGAAGGGGCGCGCACGTGTCTGGCCGTGCCCGCACTCGCCGCGCGTTCGGGGGTCGAGGCGCCGATCGCCGAGGCCGTGGTTCGCGTGCTCTACGAGGACGTTCCCCCGCGGGAGGCCATCGAGCGTCTGATGACGCGGGCTCTGCGGGCGGAGTAGCGAGCGACCGCGGTTCCTACGAGACCCTTCGCTGATCGTCGCCCCGGCCGGGCTCGAGGACCCGGATCGGCAACACGATCGCCTGCAGGCCAGCGAACTGCAGCCGCCGTTGGATCGCGAAGGCCGTCTCGTTATGAAGCAGGCGGTAGTAGAACTTGTCGTTCTCGAACACGAGCTGCCCCAGGTAGAAGATCGCGCGCGGAAACTCGTTTCGGATCTTCTCGCACAGCTCCACAACCTGCGCCACGGCCTCCCGCCCGATCGCGTAGCGCATCTCGGCGCGGAAGCCGAGGCGGTGCGCGAAGTCGACGTACTTTTGCAGATCGCCGACGGTCTGCGCCTTCAGGGCCTCGAGCTCGGCGGCTCCCTTGAAATGGGAAGAGTCGATGACGCCCACCGAGACGAAGAGATAGTTCCGGTACTGTCGCGGGAAGAGGTTCTGGACCGACAGGACGGTGTGGACGCCGAGGCCCGAGAAGCCGGAGACGAGCATGACCGCCACCGGCTCGTCCCGCGGAATCGCCGTGTGCGGCTCCTCGTGCTGCCGCACGGGGATGTTGAGCAGGGTGTCGTCGAGGCGGCGGAGCTGCTCGCGGACGCGCAGGTAGTGTCGCTTGACCAGGAAGGCCAGGGCCACGAGCGACGTCGTGACGAGGACGGTGAGCCAGCCGCCTTCCTCGAACTTTTCGTAAACGGTGACGACGAGGATCGAAATGCAGAGCATGAACCCGATCAGCATCAAAGCGAGGTTCTTGATCCATCCCGGCGTGCCGCGCGATTGAATCTCGTGGCGCACCATGCCGAGGAGCGTTAGCGAGAAGGTCACGAACACGTTGATCGCGTACATGACCAGAAGTTGCGAGACCGAGCCGCGGGTGTAGAGCAGTGTCGCGAAGGCCGCGAGGCCCATCAGCCAGATGCCGTTGTTGGTGACCAGCCGGTCGGAGAGTTGCGCGAAGCGGTGGGGCACCCACGAATCGGTCGCCATGTTGGCCAAGATGCGCGGCCCGTCGAGAAATCCCGTCTGGGCCGCTACGAAGAGCAGGCACCCCGCGGACACGAGGGTCAGCACCACGAGGACGCCCCCCGCCTCGAACCCCCCCAGATGCCAGGTTCCGAAGACCCTCTCCGCGAGCACGGCGTTCATGACCTTGTTGGGCACGGGGCGCGAGCCGGTCAAGAGGTAACCGAACATGATGCCCCCGGCCGTGAAGGCGAGCGAGAGGGCCATGTAGAGCATCGTGCGCTTGGCGTTGGGGACCTTGGGCTCCCGAATGATGGGAATGCCGTTGGAGACGGCCTCGATGCCCGTGTACGCACCCCCACCGAGCGAATAGGCCCGGAGGATGATGAGGAGCATCGGGACGAGCCCCAACGTCGAGGCCGTGTTGCGCACCTCCTGGACGGCGCCGACAAACACGCCGGGCATCGCGAAGAAGCGCTGGGCGACCGCGGAGATGATCATCGTGAAGTGCGTCGCGATGAAGAGCAGGAAGATCGGGACGAGAATCTGAACGCTCTCCTTGATGCCCCGGAGGTTTAAGAGGACGAGAACACCGAGGATCGCGAGCTTCGAGACGAACCGGTACTGGTGCCACGTGGGGGGGAGGAAGCTGAAGATCTGATCCACGCCCGAAGCGGCCGAGGTCGAGATGGTCAAGACATAATCCACGATGAGGGCGCAGCCGGACACGACGCCGAACCGCGGCGAGAGCAGCTTCGTGGCGACGAGGTAGCCGCCGCCCCCTCCCGGGAAGAGCTCGATGACCTTGCTGTAGCAGGCCGAGATGATCAGGACGGTTGAAGCGATCATCAGCGCCAACACGACCGCCAGGTATGCATGGGAGCCCAGTGCCTTGAAGGCCTCCTCCGGGCCGTATGCCGAGGAGGACAATCCGTCGGCGCCCAGTCCGACCCAGGCCAGGAAGGCCACGAGGGTGACGTGCTGGAAGACCTGCGGGTCCATCGGATCCCGCGGTTTTCCGACGAAGATGCTCTTGAGAGTGTTGGGCAAACTTTCGGCCCCTCGAGGGGGCCGTCGCCGGATTATCCGGGAGCGATTCCGCCGCTGTCAAACCGTCTCGGACGTGATATGGTTGCGACGGTTCGGGCCGTCTTGGTCCCGGGCCGATACTCCCAGTTCGGTCGGGTAAGCGGCCGGACGTGTGGGCATCGGCAGGGGTCCGGGCCCGGCTAAAGAGTGGGTTGTACGGCCGGGCGTACGGGCTCGGTCATCAGGTCCGGCACACCGCAATCCCGCGGCTGGCCGGTGGAGGAATCCGATGAAGAAGATATGGGCTCTGTCACTGGTAGCGGTTCTGTGTCTTGCGGTGGTCGCGATCGCCGGCGACGACAAAATGGGCAAGATGGACGGCAAGGCCATGGAAGGCAAGATCACAAAGGTCGACATGGCAGCTAAGATGATGATGGTCAAAGACGCGGCCGGCAAGGATTCGACCATCTATTGGAACGACGCGACCAAGGTCGAGGGTGGCGACCTGAAGGAAGGCGTCATGGTCCACTACAAGGCGGCGGAGAAGGACGGAAAGTGGTGGGCGACCTGGGTCCACGTCGGCGAAATGCAAAAGATGTGACGATCCTTCCTTCGGGAAGGGAGAGGGGCGCGCAAGCGCCTTTTTTCTTTTTCGGGCGGAGTTTTCAGCAACCTTCTAGAAAACGTCGGCGTCCTTCTTCAGGCGCTCCTGCCGCTCCTTTTCTTGCTGCTCGAGGTACGAGTTCAGAAAAATCGCGGCCGACCCCTTTTCCAATGAGTCGCCGTACCGCTGGAGCGACACGCTCACTTTGCGGCCGTCCCAGTTCATCGTCTCGTTGTCGAACCGGGTTCCCGCGCGGGTCGTGACCCGGGTCGTCTCGAGCCGGCCGGGCTCGCCGTACTTGGCGACGAAAACATCGCGAAGCCTTTCGTAGTCGTCCGAGTCGAAGGACATCGTGACGCCAACGAAGACGTCGTCCTGAAAGAGGAAGACGTCGTCGACGGACACGCCGTTCGACTGGAACCCGTTACCCTCGCACGTCCTTTTGCCCGACTCATGATCCCTCGAGCTCGGGTGGCACCCGGTCAGGAGAATGCGGCCCTCCATCTCCGCGTACGGCATGCCGAACGGGACCTTCTTGTAGACCGTCGGCTCCTTCCCCCAGGCCGGCCCCGGAGTCGGAATCGCAGGGAGGGCAATGGCGAGGCTGGAGAGAAGGAGAAGTATCGGCGTCATGGATTCTTCCTGTCATCTTAGTCTGACCGGCTTGTGTCACAGCCAGGCCGAACCCGGGAAACTGGGCGACAATGGAGCGGGCGGCGAGCCCGAGGCGTAGACCTCGACGCGAACCGCGGCTTCCCGCGCCGTCTGCCGCCCCTTTTGGCTCCGCGGGGAGAGAGGCGGGCCTCTGAGGCGAAGGTCTATCGAGACAGGAAATGGGAGCCTTTCACGGAGGGGGCAGGATAGTCGTGGCTAGGCCTCGCCGCGGACGCCGCCGGCTTCGGGTCACCCTCTACGAGCCTTCGGGGCTTGGCGGGGTCTGCCACTACACGTATCAGCTCGCCCAAGCCCTCGCGCGGCAGGAGTGCGAGGTCACTCTGATCACGACGGAGGCCTACGAGCTTGCGCACCTTCCCCGCCGCTTCCGCGTGCGATACCTCTTCAAGCCGAGCCTGTTGAAGCGGCTCTTTTCAGCGATCTTCCGACTCGGCCGGCCGCCGAGGCGGCTCCCGGACGGCCAGGAGGCGGCCACGAAACCGCGCCGCCCCGTTCCCGCCTGGATCGGGGCCCTGAGGACACGGCTGCTCCAGACGCGAATGGCGCTCGAGTTGTCGGTCCGGCGTGCCGACGTGGTTCATCTTCAGTCCGTGCGGTGGGGGCGGGAGCCCTTCTTCGTCCGCCTTCTCGGTTGGCTTCGGATTCCTGTGCTGTATACGGCTCACGAATTGCGTGGGCATGAGGGCGAGGAGTCCCCGGAGCCGGTCGGCCTGGGGGCGATCTCTGAGACCGTCTCCCGGATCATCGTTCATGCCCAGAGAACCCGGGACGAGCTGCTCGGGCTCTTCAGCGTCAACCCTGGCAAGGTCGAGGTCGTCCCGCACGGGAGCTACGATTTCTTCTTCCCAGAAGGCCGGATCTCGAAGGAGGACGCGCGTGCCCGCCTCGGGTTTCCGGCGGGCCGCCCGACCATCCTCTTCTTCGGTCTGATCAAGCGGTACAAGGGGCTGGAGTACCTCGTGGAGGCCTTCGGGCGGATCGAGGAGCGGGTACCCGACGCCGTGCTCGCGATCGTGGGCAACGTCTTCCGCGGGGATCCGGTCGGTTACGCGGGTTACTCCCGCTTGATGGAAGAGGTCTCACACCGGCCGAACGTCCTCCGGGTGCCGGGATACGTCCCGGTCGGGAAGGTCGGCCTTTACTTTTCGGCTGCGGACCTGGTCGTTCTCCCCTACACCGGGGCGTCTCAGAGCGGAGTGCTGCTCGGCGCGTTCGCGGCGGGGCGTCCCGTCGTGGTCACGGACACAGGAGGGCTCCCGGAGATCGTGAAGAATGGGAGGACGGGTTTCGTGGTTCCACCGCGAGATCCAGAAGCGCTCGCCGGCGCTATCGTCGCCGTTCTGGAGAACCCAGAAATGGCCGAGACGATGGGGCAAGACGCCGCTCGCCTGGCCGACACCCTGTACTCCTGGGATCGCATCGCGGCCCGCACGGTTGAGCTCTACGGTTCCGTGCTGTCCGACCGCAGGCGTCGCGCCACCCGGCGACTATCGACCTCGGATGGGCCGGAGGAGCTTCATTGAGCGGACGCGGAAAGCCTCGACGAGCGTGCCGAACAGTCGGTTGCGATCCCAGCGGGAGCGAAACAAGTCTCGGCGGTCGCCCCTCCACCGAGCCTTCGCGATTCGGACGCTCGAGGCGAGGATCCCGCGCCCGAGACGGACGGCCGTTGTGAGGGCACCGGGCGCATGGCCCGGGTCGGCCGCCGACCACCGGTACTGTCCCCGGCCGTATCGGACCGCCCTGGCGAGCAGCCATTCCGGCGCCATCTGATACGAGCGGATCATGTGCTCGACGATCGCACCGCGGACGTGCCATGC
>JBGPCK010000037.1:0-25985 GCA_041481715.1 Thermoanaerobaculia bacterium
ACGTAGACCTCGCCATGCTGGAAGGGAGACATGGTGCCAGGATCGACGTTGATGTAGGGGTCGAACTTCGCGAGCGCGACCCGGAAGCCGCGCGCCTCGAGCAGCGCGCCGAGCGAGGAGGCGGCGATCCCCTTTCCCAGGGAGGAAACGACGCCCCCCGTGATGAAAACGTACTTGGCGCTCATCAAACCTCCCGGGCAGCCGCGACGCGGCTGCTCCACTGTTTCGTTACTTGCATTGGCTCAGGATCTCCTCGGCCCGCGCGAGATCGGCGGGCGTGTCGACTCCGATGGAATCCGTGTCGGCGTCCCCGACCCAGACAGAGTAGCCCGCTTCGAGCCAGCGGAGCTGCTCGAGGGACTCGGCCCGCTCGAGCGGCGAAGGAGGGAGCCGGACCACTTCGGCCAGTGTCTCAGCCCGATAGGCGTAAATGCCGAGATGCTTGCGATAGGCGGGCTCTCCGTGGCGGAAATAGGGGATCGGGGAGCGGGAGAAATAGAGGGCGCGCCCATCGCGCGCGACGGCGACCTTGACGACGTTGGGGTCGGGGGCTTGCGCTGCGGAGAGCGTGATCGCGAGCGTCGCGAGGCGCCGCTCGGGAGCGGTGAGCAGCGTTTCAACGGCGCGGTCGACGTTTTCCGGCGACATCATCGGCTCGTCCCCCTGGATGTTGACGTAGACCTCGGCGGGGATCTCTCGCGCGGCCTCTGCCAGGCGGTCGGTGCCGCTCGCCGCCTCGGGCGAGGTGAGCAGCGCCTCGGCCCCCGCCCCCCGCACGACGGCAGCGATGCGCTCGTCATCGGTCGCAACGACGACGCGGTTCAGCCGCCGGGCCCCACGCGCCGCTTCCAGGACGTGCAAGACCATGGGCTTGCCGGCCAGGAGAGCGAGGGGTTTGCCGGGAAAGCGGACCGAGGCGTAGCGTGCGGGGATGACCCCGACAATCATCATGTCGGGATCAGCAGTGTATCCTGCGCTCCGCCTTGGGTCAAGGAACTCGGTTACCCCGCCCGCTCGAGCGTTTCTCGAAGCTTCTCGCCGCCTTAGGACTCCTGCTCGCGGCGAGCGCCGGCCTGCTCGCCCTTTGGCGCGGGCGGGAAGACCGGGGCAACCTCGTAACCGGACCGGCACGCTGGATCTGGTACACGCGTCAAGTCCAGGAGCCGGCTCCATTGGAGTTTCGCGCCTGGAAGGACTTCCAGCTGGAAGGCGCGCCGCCCCCCCGAGCGCCCGTTCGCCTCTTTGGGGACCGCCAGTGGTCTCTAGAGGTCAACGGCAGGCACGTCGCGAGCGGGACGCAGAAGCCGGGGGAGGCTCTGCGCGTCCTCGACCTCGCGACCTGGCTCCAGCCGGGGGAGAACCGGATCGCCGTCGAGGCGTCGAGCTCGAACGGCGTCGGTGGGCTTCTCTTCTGGATGGATCTCGGAGGCGGGCGAATCGTCGTTTCGGACAAGAGCTGGGAGGTGGAAAGGCTGCCCGGCGGGACCGAGCCGAAGCGGCCCGCAGCCGAGTGGGGGAAACCGCCGATTTATCCCTGGGGCTATCCGAGGATGCCGCAGCGCTGAGGCGCCGACCTGCGAGGCGCCGAGCTACCGTCCCGCGCCGGCTACCTCCTCGATCGGAATCGCGGTCGCGCGATTCACGAGAAGATCCAGCGCCTCCCGGGCCGCGGCGCAGTAGGGATTGGCGCTCTCGTAGCCCGCCAGAGCGATGACCTTCTTGTAGGCGCGGATCGCCGACTCCAGGTCCTGGAGCCCGCGGTCGTGGATCTGGGCAACGAGCAGGCGCGTCGGAAGGTGTCCCGGATCGAGGTTCAGGGCCTTCCCGGCGAACACCATGGCAACGTCGTAGCGCTCTTCGGAGGCGGCCAAACAGGCGCGCCGGTAATAGAGCTGGGCCTCATCGGCGGAGTCATCCCGGACGGGAAAGCGCGCGGAAAGCTGCCTCAAGGTTTGAGCGATGCCGTTCCAGGGTGTAAGACGCTGAGACATGGGCTGTTTCGAGATCAGTATAGGCAGGGCCGTCTCAGAGGACAAGAAAAATTTCGGTTTGCAGCACCATTTTCCTTCTTTTCTTAGGCCCTTACTAATTTATGTTACGCGCGCATTTTCCCGAATTTTTTAAGGCTGCCGGCATGAGTCTGGCGGCTCACCTCGCCGGGGTAATTTGAAGTTCTCTTCCGGCGCGGGTCGGGAAGATCGCGGCGGTGAGATCCAGGGTCCTAGACCCGCGCCGCCTTCAAGACACGCGGTCGATCACCGACTCGGTCGCGAGCAGCAGCCCGTCCTTCGCCTCCGAGTCGGGGAAGGCGCCGAGCGCGACGCGGGCGGCCCCCGCGTAGTCGCGCGCGAGCGCGCGCGTCTCGTCGATTCCCTCGTAGCGTTCGGCAATTGCGAGAACCTCCGCGCTCGAGACGCTCTTGAAATCGCGTTCCTTGAGCACGGTGGAGACCTTCTCGCGCTCGGCGGCGGCCGCCCGGGGTAGCGCCAGGATGAGCGGCATCGTGAGCTTGCCCTCGCGCAGATCGTTCAGGACCGGCTTGCCGATCGCCTCCACGTTGCCCGTGTAGTCGAGCAGATCGTCGATCAGCTGGAAGGCCACCCCGAGGCACCGCCCGTACTCGGCCAGGCGCTCCGCGGCGAAGAGGTCGCCCCCGGGCGCGAAGTGCGCCGGCAGCCGGCAGGCCGCGGAGAAGAGGTCGGCCGTCTTGCGGCGGATGATTTCGAGCGCCTCTTCGCGCGAGACCTGGATCGAGCCGATCTTTTCGATGGCGATGATCTCGCCTTCGATCATCGAGAGAGTCGTATCGGAAAGAACCTTCAGAATCGTCAGGTCTCCCTCGTCGAGTGCGATGCCCATCGACTTCGTGTAGAGGTAGTCTCCGAAGAGGACGGTGAGGTTGTTGCCCCAGCGGGCGTTGGCGGAGGTCCGGCCGCGCCGCAGGCTGGCCTCGTCGATGATGTCGTCGTGCACGAGCGTCGCGGTGTGGATGAACTCGACGACCGTGGCGTAGCGAACGTCCTTTTCCCCCTCGTCGTAGCCGAGGAGCTTGCCCGAAAGCAGCAGCAGGGCCGGGCGGATGCGCTTGCCGCCCCCCTGCGCGAGATAGCTGCCGATTCGGTCAATCGTCGGAATGGGCGAGCGGAAGTGGAGCAGCAGCTCCTCCTCGACGCGCGCGAGCTTGTCGGCGATCAGGTCGTAGGCGCGAGCGAAGCGCTGGTTGAGAAGGCGGCTCATCGGTAATTGGTGTACTGCAGGGGAAGGCCGAAGTCGCCCGACCGGAGCAGGGCGATCGCGGTTTGCAGGTCGTCCTTGTTGCGGCCGGACACGCGAACCTGATCGGCCTGGATGGACGCCTGGACCTTGAGCTTCCGGTCCTTGATCGCCTTCACGATCTCCTTGGCCTTCTCGGAAGGGATCCCTTGCTGGACCTTGACCACCTGCCGGACCGTGCCGCCCGCGGCGTCCTCGACCTTCCCGAAGTCGAGCGCTCTCGCTGCCACACCGCGCTTGGCGAGCCGGGTTTCCAGAATGTCGACGACCGACTTGAGCTTGTGGGCGTCGTCGGAGGTCAGAGTCAACGCGAGCTCCTTCTCGTTCCAGTCGATCCCAGACGCGCTTCCGCGGAAATCGAAGCGCGTCGCGATCTCCTTGGTGGCCTGCTGGACCGCATTGGCGACCTCCTGTAGGTCCACCTTGCTCACGACGTCGAAGGAGAACTCTTGCGCCACGGTGGTCGGATTCTAGTCGAGTTGTCCGATGTCGGTTACCGGTTGGCCGTTCCTGGACCGACAAGGGAGAACCGACGGCGGAAGACGGACAACGACTCCTCGACTCCACTATTCCGCTATTCCAATACCCTCGTGCCCGCGGGTCCCGTCACCCGGTAGTCGGCGGCCGGGCGCGGCTTCTCCCTTTGCCAGGGCCCGAAGCGGAACCCGGTCCGATTGCCGCCCTCGTCCTCGTAGGAAAGCTCGCTCACGGACCCATCGGAGGCGATCGTCAGGCGCAGCCACGCAAGCTCCGGTCGCGGCGCCCGGGGTATGAAGAGGAGGCGATCCGCTCCGCCATCCGCCGGCTCGATCGAGATGAGGTACGCCCGGGACAGCTCCGCCGGGTCGGAAAGGAACACGATTGGCAGGCGCGCGCGCTCTTCCAGAGAGAGGATCTTGACGGTGAGCTGTCGGTCCTCCGGTGAATAGAAGCGCCCCTCACCCGCGTCGTATGTGAACGTCTTCTTCTCGGGCGCCGCGTACTCGAATCGCAACCGCTGCGGCGGCTGGATCCAAACCGTTCCCGACTCGCGCTTGGCGTTCGCGAAGCCAGCCGGCGTGTACGTCTGGTCGAAGGGTGAGGCATGGGCGGCCTCGGTGCCGTAGTGGGCGACGGCCCGGGAGAGGACGGCCTCAGCCGCTTTCGGCATAGGGGCCTCCGGGGGCGCCAGGGCCAGTGCGGTAGAGAGAAGGAATGGAATCATCGGATCATGGAATCGCGGATTCGTTGAATCACGGGATTACTGGTCCATTGGGTCGGCAATCCGGTTCTCTCCGCGGGATCCATCCATCACGGAATCAATCCGTCAGTGTCTGAAGTGACGCTTGGGGGCCAGCAGGAAGGCCATCTGGTGTTGATCGGCGGCGGTGACGATTTCCTGATCGCGGATCGATCCGCCCGGCGCCACCACCGCCGTCACGCCAACGTCGGCCAGGATGTCGAGTCCGTCGCGGAACGGGAAAAAGGCGTCGGAAGCGGCCCCGCAATTGACGATCGGGAGCACGGGCTTGGTGGCGGCCAGGCGGCAGGCGTCCACCCGGCTCATCTGCCCCGCGCCGATGCCGATCGTCTGGCGGGCGTTGGCAAGGACGATCGCGTTGGACTTGACGCGGCGGGCGACTCTCCAGGCGAGCTCGCAGGCCGCCCGCTCGACCGCGGTGGGCTTGCGTTGCGACAGAACCCTCCAGGTGGAGGCCGGGTCGGGTTCGGAGTCCGCGTCCTGTACGAGGAGGCCCCCCTCGATCCGCTTCCAGTCGAGCCCGCCCCTCGGTGCCCGGGAGACCGGGACCCGGAGCAAGCGGATGTTCGGTTTCTTCGAAAAATAGGAGATTGCTTCCTCGGTGAAATCGTCCGCGGCGACGACCTCCACGAAGTGCTGGAGGACGAGCGAGGCGAGCGCGCCGTCCACGCGTCCGCGGATCGCGATGATGCCGCCGAAAGCGGCGAGCGGGTCGCAGGCGAAGGCGCGTCCGAAGGCCTCCGCGATCGTGTCACCGATGGCCGCCCCGCAGGGGTTGTTGTGCTTGACGATGACGGCGGCCGGCCCGTCGAAGTCGCGCGCGAGCGTCACGGCCGAGTCCAGATCCAGGAGGTTGTTGAACGAGAGCTCCTTGCCCTGGAGCATCTGAAACCGCACGACGGCGTCGGATGGCGCCTGCGGCTCGCGGTACAGGGCCGCGCGCTGGTGGGGATTCTCTCCGTAGCGCAGCGCGCCCACGCGCTCGAAGGCGAGCACGAGGTTTTCGGGAAAGGCATCCTCCGACGAGCCCTCCGAGGCGAGGTACCGTGCAATCGCGGCGTCATAGGCGGCGGTGCGCGCGAAAGCGCGGGCCGCCAGGCGCTCGCGGGTCGCGAGCGTCGTGCCCCCGCTCACGCGGATCTCCTCCATCACGGGCGCGTAGTCCGCCGGCTCGACCACGACCGCGACCCGCGCCTGGTTCTTGGCCGCGGCGCGCACCAGAGCGGGGCCGCCGATGTCGATCATTTCGATGACCTGGGACGGCTTCACGCCCGAGGCCGCCGTCTTCTCGAAGGGATAGAGGTTGACCACGACCAGGTCGAAGGGCGAGATCTGTGTCGCCGACAGGTCGCGGGCGTGATCGTCTCGCGAGTCGTCGGCGAGGACGCCCCCGAAGATTCTGGGATGGAGCGTCTTGACGCGGCCGCCCAGGATCTCCGGGAATCGCGTGGTTTCCTCGACGAGTTTGACGGGCAGCCCGGCCTCCTTCAGGTGAGCCGCGGTGCCTCCCGTGGAGACGAGCTGCACGCCTCGGGACGCGAGCTCCCGTGCCAGCTCGACCACGCCGGCCTTGTCGTACACGGAGATCAGCGCCCGGCGCACGGGCGTCACGGCGGTGGGGAAGGGGATCGGTTCAGCCATGGGCGGAAAGACGATATTACCGTTCTCGCTTCGAGTCTGTAAGGGGCGGACGGGATCGAGGGACGGGGGCCGGCTGCTAGAAGAGCTTCAACATCGTGAGAAACACGACGACGCCGTGAATCCCATGGCTGACGACCGGAGTTCCGATTTGACCTCGGATCAGCGAGTTGTCCAGCGGGCCGTTCAATGAGGCGAGCAGGCCCGCGCCGGAGAAGTAGGTGTCCTGGAAGCCCGAGAACTTGTCCTTGAGGAGCGCTTGATCGTAGAAAGCCTCGAACCGGATGATGTTTTCGATGTTGAGCCCGTACGAGAGGTTCATCACGATCGCCTCCTGGCTGCGGAGGCTTCCGCTCTTGTAGCCGTTGATGGGATTCCCGGAGAAGGTTCCAAACTCGTACTTGGAAAAGCGGTCGAGATCGGACCCGCCCAGATAGCTCACGGAGACGTGGAGCTTGCGGAAGCCGGTGAAGTACTGGTCCTTGGAGAGGGAGAGCGAGTATTTCCAGTAGTTCTTCTTGTCCGGGGAATAGTCGGCGTTGTCCGGCGGGCCCCAGAACGGCCAGCTCGCCCGGCTGGCGTAGGCGCCGGTCAGGGTCGCATTGAACCCGGAAAAGTTCGCGACGAGCTTGAGCTCCGCGCCGTTGGTAAACGTGTCGACCGGGGTCACGAAGTCCTCCTCGGTGTCCTTGTCGCGCTGATAGTTGTCCCACTTCGAAAAGACGCCAAGCGACGCCTTGAGGTACGGGCCGAGCGGCCGCCCGAAGTTCAACTGGAAGACCGCGGGAAGATGCTTGATCTTCTCTCCCGGGACTTCCTGGCCGTTGCGGTAAGACACGTCGCCAAACGGGATCGCCACCGCAAAGAGATCCGCACCGAGATCGAAGCGGCTGCCGGCGAACGCCGGGTCCGTGTAGTTCAAGGTCAGCAGCGTGCCGGCGAAGAAGACCGAGATCTGCTTGCCCTTGCCCCACAGGTCGAAGTTGAAGTGCTGCAGACCGATCAGCGGGATCGGGTAGTCGACCGAGTTGTCGTAGAAGCCGCCGAGCAAGCCGAAGGTGCTCTTGCGCGAGACCTTTTCCTCGACCAGCCGCGCGCCCGGCTTCGCCGGATCGGGGATCAGGTAGCGCAGGCCGTGATTGGTGTCGCGAACGATCTGCTGGTCGGAGGCGTAGGCGGCGGCTTGGCGCTCCTCGAAGGTGCCCGGGTTGATCTCGACGTTCGACATCGTGACGTTTCGTTCGATCGCCGTCGTGCGGCCGGCCGTCGAGAAGACCTGCTGGCCTCGGATCAGCAGCGGCAGCGAAACGTCGGGGCGGCTCGGCACCGGCCGGTAGTACTCGTCCTGGATGTTCGAGAGCGTCTCGCCCGTGAGGTTCAACTGGATCGACGTCCGGCGCAGCAGTGCGAAGGTCTTCACGTCGATCCAAGCCGTGCCGTGGTAGAGGGGTTTGGTGCTCACGGACGACTTCGGCGTGTAGCCGATCTCGTACGCCCGGCGGCCCGCGATGCGGGTCTGGCGCTTCAGGACGTACGCGTAATCCTCCGTCAGCAGGATTTCGAGCGGGAGGGTCGTGACCTTCTCCGGCTGCAGGATCGGCAGTTTCGGCAGGGTCCTTCCCTTCCACTTGACGCCGTTCAGGTAGAACTGGCTCCAGACCCAGTCGGGGTCCTTGCCGCGGTGGAACAGGAAGGGGCCCTGAATCGTCAAGTCGAAGGTCTCGTTGACGTCGGCGACGCGGAACCGCAGCGACGCGTCCATCTCCGCGATGAAGGACTGCGTCTTCTCGCGCTGCCCGGCGTCCCAAACGCGCTCGCGCGCCACGATCTCCTCTGCCGTCAAGCCCCGGCTCGCGCCGACCTCGACCGCCGCGCGGGTCTCCCCGCCGGGGCGTGAGGCCGGCTGCAGCACGACGGCGAGGGGCCCCTTCGACACGTCGAGCGAAAGGGACGCGGCGTCCTTCAGCTCGAAATCCCGCTTTGCTCCGGAGTCCAGGTTCTCGACCGTGGCCTTGGCAAACGGGCCGCCGGAAAGCGCGATCGAGGCGCTGCCGGCCGATTCGTCGGGCAACATCAGGATCGGCGTGAAGGCCTTCGCGTCGAAAAAGCGCAGCACGTCGCCCGTGGTTCCGTCCGCCCGCGTTGCCTTCGTCGGCGTCGGGTCGTGCGACACCTCGGGGCTCCAGTAGTTTTGGAGGCGCTCGAGGGACTTCCAGTCCGCTTCCGAAAGCGGCTGCCCGGCGCTCGAGAGCAGGCCGATCAGCGTGATCGTGGGACTCGCGGCGATCTCGCTCTCGAGGACCCGCAAGGCTTCGCCGGCGGCCGACGGCCCGGCCCCCCGAGGCGTAAGGATCCAGCGGTCGCGTACGTCCGCGACCTCGACGTGACCCCGGCCCGGGCGGAGAACGAGGGCGTCCGCGTATGGGCCGAGGTCTTCCGCCGGAAGTCTGGGCACGGCGTCGGAGGGGAGATTGCCCGTCAGGTCAACGGCGATCTCGGCGCCGGGCGACGCGGCGCGAGCTTCCGAGGAGAGCCTCTTGACGGCGAAGGGGATGCGGATCGCGAAGTCCGGGTCGTCGGCGGCAGGCAGCTTCTCGAACTCCAGGATGACGCCCGCGACGTTGGGAAGCTTTGCGATTCGCAGCGAGGCCTCGGCGAGGCCCGCATCGGAAACATCGGCGACCGAAACGATGGCGATACAGCGGCTGGCGGCGGGAGGCAACTCGGGGTCCATATCCGGGTGGACGATCGCCAGGATGCGGCCGGAGGGGCAGACCGCGTCGGGGCGCTCGGCGGCAATGCGCAGAGGATCGGCCGCCGCGATGGTTCCCCCGAACAAAAGAAAAGCGCCCGCGATAGCGCGGGCGCCCGGGCTCGATGTCTTCGGCATCGGAAGCGAAGTATGACAGATGGCCGGCGCTCGACGCGACGGCGAGGGTAGAGATTTAGAGAGTCCGCTTTGCGACGGCGCCCCTTTCCTTCTCCTTCGCGGCGAAATCGGCGGCCGCCGGCATCGCCGGAGGCGTCTTGTCGGTCGGCTCCGGCGGCAGAAGGCCCAGGCTTCGCCGCAGCTTCAGCTCGATCTCGTTGGCGAGCTCGGGGTTTTCCTTCAGGAACTGCTTCGCGTTCTCCCGCCCCTGCCCGATTCGCAGGTCTCCGTAGGAGAGCCACGCGCCCGACTTCTCGACGATCTTGGCCTCCAGTCCCATGTCGATCAGCTCCCCCTCGCGCGAGATGCCTTCGCCGTAGTTGATGTCGAACTCCGCCTGGCGGAACGGGGACGCCACCTTGTTCTTGACGATCTTGACCTTGGTGCGCGAGCCCACGACCGTCTCGCCGTCCTTGAGCGACGCGATGCGCCGGATGTCGATGCGGATCGTCGCGTAGAACTTCAAGGCCCGGCCGCCGGTCGTCGTCTCGGGATTTCCGAACATGACGCCGATCTTTTCGCGGATCTGGTTGATGAAAATGAGGGTGGTCTTCGACTTCGAGACGATGGCCGTGAGCTTGCGCAGGGCCTGCGACATGAGGCGCGCCTGCAGCCCCATCTGCGCCTCGCCCATCTCGCCTTCGATCTCGGCCTTGGGCACGAGGGCAGCCACCGAGTCGACCACGATGACGTCGATCGCGCCCGAGCGGATCAGCATCTCGGCGATCTCGAGCGCCTGCTCGCCGTTGTCCGGCTGCGAGACGAGCAGGTTCTCGGTCTCGACGCCGAGCTTCTTGGAGTATTCGGCGTCGAGCGCGTGCTCGGCGTCGATGAAGGCCGCGAGCCCGCCCGTTTTCTGCGCCTGAGCGATGATCTGGAGGGATAGGGTGGTCTTGCCGGAAGATTCGGGGCCGAAGATCTCAACGACGCGCCCCCGCGGGATCCCGCCGACGCCCAGGGCGGCGTCCACGGCCAGGGAGCCCGTCGAGATCACCTCGATCGGTACATCGGGCCGGTCTCCCAGCCGCATGATCGAGCCCTTGCCGAACTGCCGCTCGATCTGTGTGAGCGCCGTCTCGACGGCGCGCCATTTTTCAGTGGATTTCTCGCTGGACATGTCCTCGCCTTTCTTACTGGAGCCTTCGCTCGTGACTTCCGCGCGATGCGGACGATTATAGTCTGCGGATGTGTCGCCGAAAGGACCGATGAGGACGGAGCAATCATCTCGCCACGGCGATCGAGTGTCAATGCAGGACCTGCGCCGCGCCTTCCGTGAGGCTCCTCTGGCAACGCTGCTTTCGACGGGCCTCGGCGCCGGTCTCTCTCCAGTGATTCCCGGAACGGCCGGCTCCGCGCTCGGCATCCTGCTCGCGCTGCTTCTCGTTTCGGTGCTGTCGTCCTCTCACGGAGCCAGTATGGCGCCGGCGGTCGGACTCTTGATGTCCGGGCTCGCGGTCGCGGCGGCCGGCGTCCCGCTCTCGACGCGGACCTGCCGGCTGCTCGGGGCGAAAGACCCGGGCTGTATCGTGATCGACGAGGTTGCGGGCCAGCTTCTCGCCTGCTGCCCCGCGCCCCTCTTTCTCTATCCGACCCGCGCGGCCGCGATCGGCGTCTGGCTGCTCTCCTTTTTCGCCTTCCGCTTCTTCGACATTCTCAAGCCGGGCCCCATCCGGCGGCTCCAGGATCTGCCGGAGGGCCTGGGAATCGTCGTGGACGACGTGCTGGCGGGGCTCCTCGCGGCGGGGGCGACGGCAGTGGCGGGCTGGCTCGCCTCGGGGGGCAGGCCGTGGAGCTAGCGCTCGCGCTGCCTCCCGAGGACGGCGAGATCCTGCCCGCAGAGCCTCTTTCGCTCCATACGACCTGGCGCATCGGCGGCCCCGCGCGCTGGTTCTGCCGCGTGCGGACCGAAGAGGGATTGAGCCGTGTGCTCGCCGCGGCGGCCCGGGAAGGGTTGCCGCTGGCGCTGCTCGGAATGGGGTCGAACGTTCTCGTCGCGGACGAAGGCTTCCCGGGCGCCGTCGTGCGCCTAGAGGGGGATTTCCTGAAGATCCGGATCGAGGGCCAGCGACTGGAGGCGGGTGGCGGCGCGGCGCTCGGCGGTGTGTGTGCGGCGGCGGCCCGCGGCGGGCTCTCCGGAATCGAGGCGATCTCGGGCATCCCTTCCTCGATCGGCGGCGCGGTGCGCATCAACGCGGGCGCCTACGGAGGAGAGATCTTCGACGTGCTCGAGAGCGTGCGGCTCGTGTCGCGGCAGGGGGAGCGGCGGGAGACGCCGGCCTCCGAGATCGCGCACGGCTACCGCTGGACGGCGCTGTGCGATTCGGGCGAGATCGTCGCGCGGGCGACACTCGTCCTTGCCCCGGCGTCGCGCGAGGAGATCGAAGGAAGGACTCGGGCCGTCGTCGAGAAGCGGCGAGGTGCGTTGCCGGCCGAGCCCAACGCCGGCAGCGTCTTCAAGAACCCTCCCGGGGAGTACGCGGGGCGGTTGATCGAGGCGTGCGGCCTGAAAGGGGCGCGGGAGGGGGGCGCGGTCGTGTCCGAGCGCCACGCCAACGTCATCGTCAACCGGGACGGGGCACGGGCATCCGACGTCCTCGCCCTGATGCGGCGGATACGCGATTCGGTCCGGGAGAGATTCGGGATTACCCTGTCTCCCGAGGTGGAGATGCTGGGGGTGAAGTGGACGTAGGGGCGGGGCCGGTCGCGGGACGGTCATGAGAGCTCTTCTGATGGCCGGCGGCGGCGGGACGCGGTTGTGGCCCCTCTCGACGGAGGAGCGCCCCAAGCAGTTCCTGAAGCTCCTGTCGGACAAGAGCCTCCTGCGCGAAACCTACGAGCGCGTGCGGCCCGCCACCGAGGACGTCTTCATCGCCACGGCGGCGCCCTATGTCGACCTGGTGCGGCGGGAGCTTCCGGAGATCCCGGAAGGCCGAATCCTCGCCGAGTTTGCTCGCCGCAACTCCGGGCCCGCGCTGCTCTCGGCGGCAATGCAGTTCGAGGAAGAGGGCGACCCGGTCACGGCGGCGATCCCTTCGGACCAGACCGTCGCCGACGACGAGGCTTTCCGGCGCGCCCTGGCCTCCGCCGCGGCCCTGGCCGACCGCTCCTCGGTCGTCGTCCTGGCGGTGCCGCCCACGCGCCCGGAGACGGACTTCGGGTACCTGGAGATCACCGAGCCCGGCGCCGGAGAGGGGATGGAGGTCGTCCGCTTCATCGAGAAGCCGGGCGCGGCCGAAGCCGAGGAGTGCGTTCGCGCGGGCCGACTCTGGAACGCCGGCATTTTTGTCTTCCGTCCCTCGCGCCTGCTTACCGAAGCGCGCCGGGTGGCGGAGGATCTGCTCTCCTCCGTGCGAGGCTTCCGGGAGCGGCTGCGGGCCGGCGACCAGAAGGGAGCCGCGGCGGCGTATGAGGCTCTTCCGACGATCTCGATCGACTACGCCGTCATGGAAAAGGCCGCCGAGGTCCGGGCGGTGCCGCTGCGGGCGCGCTGGAGCGACGTGGGCACCTGGAGGTCCGTACGGGAGCTTCGGAAGGCCTCGGATGAGAATGGCAACTTGATCGTGTCGGACGTGCCGGTGCTGGCCCTGGGCGTGCGCGACAGCGCGATCGTGGTGTCCGAACGCGGCGTGCTGGTGCTTCCGTTCGAGCGGGAGGGCGAGCTGCGGGGGGCCGTGGAGCGCCTCCGGCGGGGGGAGAAGGGACGTCCCAACCTGGAAGACACCGCCAGCCGGAGCCGCGACCGGCGATGACGGGAAAGGCCGCCTCGGGTGTCGACCGCCTCCGGGAAAACATTCAGCTCGTCTATCGCGGACCGCGCCGGGCGGTGGACCTCGTGCTGACGGCTCTCTTCTCGCGCGGTCACATCTTGATCGAGGACGTGCCGGGGGTCGGCAAGACGACGCTCGCCCGGGCGCTCGGAAGGAGTCTCGCGCTCGAGTTCCGGCGCATCCAGTTCACCAGCGACACGCTGCCCGCCGACGTGATCGGCATCTCGGTCTTCCAGTCGGCCACCGAGCACTTCGAGTTTCACGCCGGCCCGATCTTCGCCAACATCGTGCTGGCCGACGAGATCAACCGCGCAACACCCAAGACGCAGTCGGCTCTGCTCGAGGCCATGAACGAGGGGGCGGTCACCGTCGACTCGCAGCGGCGCCCGCTGCCGCAGCCCTTCATGGTCGTCGCGACACAGAACCCGATCGAGTATCTGGGGACCTACCCGCTACCGGAATCGCAGATGGACCGCTTCTTCCTGCGGCTGTCCCTGGGATATCCCGATGCCGAGGAGGAGAAGAAGCTCCTGCGCCGAGGGGGAACGGAGCGGGCGCTGCTGGCCATCCCCCCGGTCATGGAGCCCGAGGCCGTGACGGCCCTGCAAGAGAGGGTCGAGCAAGTCGCCGTCTCCGACAAGCTGCTCGACTACCTGCACGCCCTCATCGAAGCGACCCGCAAGTCCGGGGAATTGCGCCTGCCGGTCTCCACGCGCGGCGCGCAGGCGTTCTTTCGCGCGACGCAGGCCCGAGCGCTGCTCGCGGGCCGCGACTACGCCACACCCGACGACGCGCACGCCGTGGCCGAGCCCGTTCTGGCGCACCGCATCCTGTCGGTCGCCTCCGACGGCTTCGGCGCGGGCGGGCGCGAGCGCGAGATCGTGAAGAGGATTCTGGCGCAGGTGCCGGTCCCCGTATGAGCAGCTGAGAGCTGAGAGCTGATAGCTGAAAGCTGATCCCATGACTCGCCTCATCCCCGACTGGGAAATCCGGATCACGAACTTCGGCCTCGGCTACATCCTCATGTGCCTCATCGTCGCGATCGCGGCGACGAACACCGGAAACAACGGGCTCTACCTCATGCTGGCCGGAATGCTCGCGTCGATGACGGTCTCCGGCGTGCTATCGCGCCGCAACGTGCGCGGCGTCTCCTGCGAGATCGAGCCGATCGGCGAGGTCGTCGCGACCCGCCCGGCCCTCCTTCGAGTTCGGTTCCGGAACCATCTTCGAACGGGCACCGCCCAAGCGCTCTTCTTTCTGCACGAGGGGCTGCCCGGTCCCCTCTGGGTCGATCCCCTGAAGCCCGGCGAGAGGCGCGAGATCGTCGTCGAAGGGCGCTTCCCGCGGCGGGGGGTCGTTCGGCTGCCTGACGCGGGCCTGCTCTCCCGTTTCCCGATGGGTCTCTTCCGCAAGTACCGGCGCGCGAGCCTCCCGCGCGAGATCGTCGTTTACCCGCTTCCCGAGTCCTCCCGCGTCCCGGAGACGCCGCCGGAGGACGCGCGCGGCGGCCGGCCGCACGCCTTTCGGCGCGGCGGCGGCTTCGACATCCGCACGCTGCGCGACTTCACTCCGGGAGACGACCCGCGCGACATGCATTGGAAGCAATCGGCACGCATGCGCCGCTGGATCGTGCGCGAACGTGAGGCGGAACGGGACCGCGCCGTCGTGCTCAGCATCGACAACGCGCTCGCCGACCCTTCGGACCCCGCGGCGCTCGAAGCGCTCGAGCACGCGATCTCTCGCTGCGCCGCCCAGACGCTGGTGCTGCTGTCGCGCGGGGGTGAAGTCGGCTTTCAGGCGCGCGGGGTTTCGGTGTTTCCGCAGGTCGGACGTCCCCAGAGTGGGCGAGTGCTCGAGGCTCTGGCGCGTCTGGAAGCGATTCCCGGCGACGGCGCACCCCCGTTCCCGCCCCTGCGGCGCGGCGACCATCGGGTGACGGTGACGTGAGCGGGCAAGCCGAGTCTCCGGGACTTCCGTCGGGACTGCGTCGGGCCTACGTGGAGGCGCTCGCCCCGGCCGCCATCGCGGCGCCCGTTCCGCTCTATTTCACCGAGGGCGTCTCCGCGAAAGCGCTCGCCCTCTACGAGCTGGCCCTTCTGTTTCTCTGGTGGCGGGCTCGCCGCGGCCGGCCGGTGCGGCTGCCAGATCTGGCTCTGAACCTGGCCGGCCTCGCCTACTTCCTGGTGCTCGGTTTCGAGGTGTCGGTGCTCCGACACGGATTGCTGCGCTGCGTGTCGCACCTGCTCCTCTTCACGGCGCTCGCCAAGCTCGCGTCCATCAAGAGCGCCGGGGAAGCGCGGACGGCGCTCCTCGTTCTCTTCCTGCTGACGCTCGCCGCCGCGTCTTCCTCGACGCACGTGTCCTCGCTCCTCTACTTCGCCGCGATGGCTCTGCTCGCCTTCCAGGCGCTCGCCCGCCTGGCCATCCTCGCCGACTTCGAGCAGGCTCCGCCCGAAAGGGTATTGCGCTCGGTTCCGACGGTCGCCGTGTCGGCCGCGGGGATCGCGGGGGCGGCCGTCCTCTGCGTACCGCTCTTCTACGGCCTGCCTCGCCTGAAGGGCCCTTACGCGATCGCGCCCTTTCGCCTGGACGACAGTTTCTCGACGACACTGGCCGCCGACCGGGTGGACCTCGAGTCCTTCGGCGCCGCGAAGAGGAGCGACCGCGTCGTCTTGCGCCTGACCGCGGACGCGGCGGACTGGAAGCGCGTCGTCCGTCTGCGTGAAGCGGTCTTCACCGAATACCGAAGCGGTGTGTGGACGCGCCGGCCGGCCTCCGTTCGGCAGGGTCCGTGGGTGCCGCCCGACCGTCCGCCGCGCGGCGGCCGCGAGCCCGTGCGGATCGATCTGAACCTCTTCGCCAAGGGATTCCTCTTCCTGCCCTATGGCGTCCAGACGCTCCATCTCGCGGAGGGACGCTCGGCGTATCCGCTATCCGACGGCCTCTTGCAGGCGTCCCCGGGCCGCCGCACCCTGGCGTACGAGGTCGGTCTCGGCAGGCCCGTCCCGGCGCGCGGCATTGGCGTGAGCGCCATCGACCCCGAGTCGGTCCCCCGTGAGATCCGCGAGTATGCGGCGAAGCTGGTCGGCGAGGAAAAGGACCCGGCCGCGGTCTACACGAGGATCCAGAACCACCTGCGAAAAGACTTCGTCTACACGCTCGACCCCCCGGCGGCGCGCGGCGACGCGCTCGTCGACTTCGTGCTGCGCTCGCGCGCCGGGCACTGCGAATACTTCGCGTCGGCAGCCGCGATGATGCTCGCGGCGCGCGGGATCCCGGCGAGGCTCGTGACCGGGTCCTACGGCGGCGAGGTCGGTCTCTTCTCCCGCTCGATCGTCGTGCGCGGGGGCAACCTGCACGCCTGGGTGGAGGCGGACCTCGACGGGACCGGGTTCGGTGTGCTCGACCCGACGCCGCCCGGGGGCCTGCCGCCGGCCACCAGCCGCGGCTCGTTTCTGCGGCGCCTGGCCAGCCTGGGACGGGAGATCGAGTTTTTCTACGACCGGCGGATCCTCGGCTTCGAGGCGCTCGACCAGCAGCGCATCTTCGAGGCCGCGCGCGAGCAGTTGAGCAGCGCCGCGCAAGTCGCCTCCGATTGGAAGGGCGCCTGGACGGCGGGTGCGGGAGCGATCAAGCGGTGGCTCGGGCTCCTCGCGCTGGCAGGGGCGCTTCTGATTCTCGGGCGAGAGTGGCGCCGCCGCCGGCAGCGGCTGCCTCCGGCCACGAAGGCCTATGTCGCCGTGCGCGGCCTCCTGGCGCGCCGGATCGGCTTCGTCTCGCCCTCCACACCGCCGGCCGAAATTGCGCGCCGCTTCGGAGAAAGCCTGCCGGAGGCCGGGGAAGACGCGTCGGCGGTCGTGGAGGTCTACTGCGCGAGCGCCTTCGGCGGGCGGGAAGTGGATCCGGGGACCGAACGGGAGCTCTTCGAGCGCGTGCGTCGCCTGCGCCGGCTCGCCTCCTGACCGTTCCTAACGTCGCGGGGCGGGGATCTCCGAAAGCATGCCGCTTGAGCGGCACAGATCAATACGCGTTGCGATGACGGAAACCGTGCTTCACGGTCATCCACAGGATTCTCAGGTCGAGTGACAGCGACCAGTTCTCGATGTAGTACAGGTCGTACTCGATCCGCTTGGTGACGCTCGTGTTCCCTCGCCAGCCGTGGACCTGGGCCCAGCCGGTCATGCCAGCGCGCACGCGGTGGCGCACCATGTACTGCGGGAACTTCTCCTTGAACTCGCGCACGAACTCGGGTCGCTCGGGGCGCGGTCCGACCAGGGACATGTCTCCACGGAGGACGTTGACGAGCTGCGGCAGCTCATCCAGGCTCGTCCGCCGCAACATCCGCCCGACGCGCGTGCAGCGTGGGTCGTCCGGACCGGCCCAGACCGGCCCGGACCCATCCTCGGCGCCCACGCGCATGGAGCGGAACTTCAGGATGTCGAAGGGCCGGCCATCCAGACCCATGCGCGTCTGCCGGTAGAAAACGGGGCCGCCGTCCTCGAGCCGGATCGCGAGCCCGATCAGGCCGAAAAGAGGGGAGAAAAAGCCGAGGGATCCGAGCGAGATCGCGAGGTCGAGCGCGCGCTTTGTCAGGCTCATCCAGCCGGTCAGCGGCACCTGCGTCAGGTGCACGACGGGCAGGCCGTCCAGGTCCTCGACGCCGGCCCGGAAGGTGATGTGTTGGAGCAGATCGGGCACGACACGCACGTCCGCCACGGTGCGGCCCACCTCCTTCAAGACGGCGAGCATCGTTTGGTGCGCTTCGAGCGGCAGGGCCAGAAAGACGGTATCGATGCCGCGTGCGTCGACGATCTTCGCGACCTCGGACGTCGTGCCGATCACGGGGATCCCCTCCACCGTCTGGCCGCGCTTTTTCGGGTCGTCGTCGACCAGACCCACCGCGCGCAGGCCCGCCTCGGGATGCTCGATGAGCTTCTCGATGATCGCGCGTCCGAGCCGCCCCGCGCCGACGACGAGCACGTGGCGCACACCCACTCCGTGCCGCCAGGCCTCTTCGAGATAGCGGCGGATGGCCGTGCGCCCCGCGAAGACGAAGAAGACGTCGAGGCCGAAGAAGAGCAGCAAAACGAGGCGCGAGTAGGAGAAGCCGCGGTAGAACGTGGCGATGCCGGTCAAGAGGAGAGTCGCGAGCCCCGTCGCGACGAGGATCGCCAACCCCTCCTCCATGCGCGAGTGGTGGCGCCGCACCTGGTACAGGCCATAGAAGTAGTAGACGACCGGCCACAAGGCGGCCATCAGCGGAAAAAGCCGGTAGTAGGACGCCGCGTCGGGGATTCCCTTGGTGATCGGCACGATCTCCGCCCGGAAGCGCAGGTCGTAGGCCGCGACGAGTGCGAAGGCCGTCGCAAGAAGGTCGGAGGCGAGGAGCAGCAGCGCGATGCGCCGGGTCGTCTTGCGGATCACACTACGGTCTCTTCAGCTCGACTTCTTCCAGGGCCTTGCGGAACTCGCGGGCGAAGCGCTCCGGCGAAAACCGCCCGGCCCCGCGCCGCATTTCAGTGTAATCGAACCGGGTCGCCTGCGCGCTCCGGACCCCGGCGGCGAGGCCGGCCGCGCTCTGCTCGTCATACAGCACGCCCTCGATGCCGTCCCGGACGATGTCGCGCACCCCGCCGCGTGAGAGCGCCACGACCGGAGCGCCGCAGGCCACGGCCTCCGCCGCGGCGATGCCGAAGTCCTCCTCGCCGGGCTGGATGAAGAACGCGCAGGTTCGATACAGCTCTCGCAGCTTCTCGCGGGGAACCTCCGACAGCATTTCTACGGTGGAGGTGGCCCGGGCGCGGAGGCGCTTTTCTTCCGGCCCCCTCCCGACCAGAACGAGCGGCCTCGAGAGAAGCCCGGCCGCTTCGATCGAAAGCTCGAACCGCTTGTACGGGACGAGCGCGCCGACGGCGAGCAGGAAATCGCGGCGGGGCTCGCCCGACGGCGTGAAGAAGGCGACATCGACCGGCGGATGACAGACCGCGGCCTCGCGCCCGTAGTGCCGCCGGATCCGGTCGGCCACGGCCGAGGAGTTGGCGAGGTAGCGGGTCGGACGGCCGGCGGTGCGTACGTCCCAGTCGCGCAGCCGCGCGATGAGCCGCCGCTTGGCGCCGGAAAAGCGCGTTCGGCCCTTCGGGAAATAGGCGTCGAACTGCTCGTAGGCGTAGCGCACGGGGGTATGGCAGTAGCAGAGGTGCGGGGTTCTCGGCGGCGCGATCGCTCCCTTAGCGACGCAGTGGGACGAAGACACGACGAGGTCGAAGCCCGAAAGGTCGAACGACTCGATCACGGACGGAAAGAGCGGAAGGAGGCTCCGGTAATGGGCTCGCGCGAAGGGCAGGCGATCGAGGAACGAGGTCCGGATCGGGTAGCGTTCGATCGCAGGGGAGACCGAGCCCGGGGCGTGAAAGAGCGTGAAGATCGTGGGGTCGGAAAGAAGCGGGAGCATCGCCTCGAGCACGTGCTCTCCGCCGCGCATTCCCGTCAGCCAGTCGTGGACGACGGCGGTTCTCATGGGCGGCGCGAGGTCGAGAGCACCGCCCGGTACACCTCCAGCGTCTTTTCCGCCGCCTTGTCCCAAGAGAAATCGAGGGCGCGCTTCTTGCCGAGCTCCCGGAAGTCGGCGCGGGCCTTCACGTCGGTCGAAAGGGCGATGATGCCGCGCGCGATCGCGTCCACGTCCATCGGGTCCACCAGGTAGGCGTAGCCGCCGGCGATTTCCTGGAGGGCCGAGGTGGAGGACGTCAGCACGGGCGTGCCGCAGGCCATCGCCTCGACCACGGGGAGGCCGAAGCCTTCGTAAAGGGTTGGGTACAGAAGAACCTCCGCCCCGGCGAGCAGGCCCGGCAGGTCCTCATCTTGGACTAGCCCCGGCTGGGAAACGCGCTCGACGAGGTCGAGCGCCGCGATGAGGGCTTCGAGCCGCGCCGGGTTCTTGGGGGGCGGACCGGCCAGGACTAGGGCGTGGGGCAGCGGCGCCTGTCGCCGCGCCTCGGCGAACGCGCGCAAGACGCTCTGCAGGTTCTTGTGGGGCTTCTCGCCGCCGAGAAACAGCAGGTACGGCGCCTTGAGGCCGTACCGGCGGGCCACACGCGCCCGCTCCTCGGCCGGCACGTCCGGGTGGAAGCGCGGGGAGACGCCGTTGTAGATGACCTCGATTCGAGAGGCGGGGACGGCGAAGTAGTTCACCAGGTCGTGCTTGCTGTTGTACGACACGGTGATGATGCGGTCCGACCGCCAGAGCGCGCGGCGGATCATGAAACGCGCGTAGAAATGCGCCGCCCGATTCGGCAGGAACTGGGGGTAGAGCAGGTGAATGATGTCATGGATGGTGACGACCGCCCTCCCGCGCACGAGGGGCGGCAGGACGTAGTGCGTCGCGTGGAAGAGGTCGAGGTGGTCGCGCCAGAGCCGCCACGCAAAACGGGTCAGCTCCGCGACGGAATAGCCGGCGGATTCCTCGCAGACCGTCTCGAAGTGCTCGGGCAGTTTCCCGAGCAGCTCCCGGTCCCCCTGCCGGAGGTAGACGCGGAACCGGTATTCGGCGCTCTCGGGGCTCCGGGCCACCGCCTCCAGGAGCTGCCGAATATAGGTGCCGATCCCGAAGTCGCGGATCTTGCGCGCGTCCACCCCGATGAGCGGGTGACTCGGCCTCATGCGGCGGCCGCCTCGGCGAGGACCGCCGCCGTCTTCTCGGCGGTCGACCTCCAGGAAAAGAAAGCGGCGCGCTCGGGTCCCTGGGTCTCGAGGCGGCGGCGCGTTTCCGGCTCCTCGAGAGCGCGTTCCATCTGGCGGGCCAGCGCGCCGGCGTCGGAAGCCGGCGCGTAGAGGGCCGCTTCGCCGCCGACCTCGGTGAGCGCCGGAGTGTCGGAGGCGACGACCGGCAGGGCGCAGGCCATGGCCTCGACCACGGGCAGGCCGAAGCCTTCGACGAAGGAGGGGTAGACGAAGACCTCGGCCGAACGGTAGAGCTCCAGCGCCATTTCGCGCGAGGCGTAGCCCGCCAGGTGGATCCGGTCGCGGTAGGGGGAGCGGGCGATCTGCCGTTCGAGCGACGCAGTCTTCCAGCCGACGCCGCCGGCGAGCAAGAGGTCCGGCCGGCCGCGCCCCCCGGACCAGAGGCGCTCGCAGGCGGAGACGAGAGTACCGACGTTCTTGCGCGGCTCGAGGGTGCCCAGGTACAGCACGAAGGGCCGGCCGCCCGCGTAGCGCGCGCGCGTTGCCGCCCGCGCGGCCTCGTCGCGCAACGGCGTGAACTCCGGATCGACGCCGTTCCACACGACGCGCACGCGCGCTCTGGTTTCGGGGTAGAGCCGCGCGAGGTCATCCGCCGTGGCTTGCGAGACGCAGAGCAAGCGCGCGGCCCGTTCGAGAGTGCGCTCCCAGAGAGGCATGAAACCGACCAGGGTGCGGTCCGCGTGCCACTCCGGATGCGTCCAGGGCGTCAGATCGTGCACCACGGAGACGACGGGGACCTCGCCCCAGGCCGGAGCGATCGTCAGGGCCGCGAGCAGGGCAGTGGCCCGCCAGGCCTCGATCCGGCGAGGCAGGGTCGTCTGGACCCACAGCATGCCGAACCGGGACCGGTCGGCGTGAATGGTCACGGGACCGAGGCCATCGGGGGCGTCGGCTAGCGGGCGCGGAAGAAAGAGCCCGACGGCGGTGTCCGGGCGCCCGGCCAGTTCCTTCGCCACCCCCCGCGTGTACGTCCCGATGCCGGTCTTCTGGCCGAGCAGGGCGCGGGCGTCGATGGCGATGCGCATTAAGGAAAGCTATCAGCTACGGGCACCGGCGGTTCACGCCGTCGGGGGACCCTTTGACCCTTAAAACGACCCTTGATAGCATCGCGCGTTCGTCATGAAACAACCCGACCACATCGCCCTCGAGGCGGTACGAAACGAGCCGGTTTCCTTCGCCTTCGAGCTGCGGTTCTCGCCGAAGGCCCTCGATCGGGAGCCCCTCCAGGAGATCTCTTCGGTGCTTCTCGAGGGGACGATCTCGCGCATCGAGAGCGGGTTCGCGCTCGAGGCCCGCTGCGTCTTTCAAGGCAAGCTCGAGTGCAGCCGGTGCCTGGCCGCCTATCCCTTCGCGATGGACGAGCCATTTTCGCTCCTGCTTTGCGAGCGGGTGGCCGGGATCCCGGACGTCCGGGAGCTCGCCAAGGACGAGCTCGACGTGAGCTTCTACGAAGGCGGAGAGCTCGCCGTCGCTCCCATCGCCGAGGAGCGGGTGCAGATGGCCATTCCGATGAAACCGCTTTGCCGCGAAGAGTGCCTCGGGCTCTGCCCCCAGTGCGGTGAGGATCGCAACCTCGGACCCTGCGGCTGCGGCAGCCAGGCCGCCGATCCGCGCTGGGGCGCGCTCGAGGCCGTTCGAGACGCGACGAAATCGCAGAAAGTGTAGGAAGAGGATGCCCAATCCCAAACGACGCCACAGCAAGGCTCGCCGCGACAAGCGCCGCGCGCACGACGCGCTCGTCCCGCCGCCGCTGTCCGAGTGCCCGAATTGCCACGAGGCGAAGCAGCCGCACCGCGTGTGCCCGCACTGCGGCTATTACAAGGGCAAACAGGCGATCAACACTTAGCAGGGTGCTGAAAAATGGATGCGGGCGTCGCGTCCGACTTTCGGCCGCAGGCATTCGCTTCGCGAACGGCGGCCGAGAACTTCAAAGACGGGAGCAGGCCCCGGCCGTAGGTCAGGGGCCACAAACTGCTCTCCGCTTTCGTTCGGGCGCGTCGAGCGCCCGCTCAAAGACCTTGTCGCCGCTCCTCGACGATGCGAACGGCATCGCCTGCGTCGCGTCGCCTCGCATCTGGCCCCGCGGCGCTGGCAACGCCGCTCCACACCATTCTTCAGCAACCTGCTGGACCGTGAACACAAGACCGTAGACGGAGGCGGTTGCGGCGGGTCGGTTCACGGTGGCCGGGATTCCCGGGGCGAGCCGGGCGTCGATATAATCGCCGCCACCTTGCAGCAACCGAGGGGGCCGGCTGAGATGCGCATCGCCGTGGACGCGATGGGCGGCGATCACGCTCCGCTCGTCAACGTGGACGGCGCGATCGCGGCCGCGCGAGAGCTCGGAATCTCCTCGCTGCTCGTCGGAAAGACCGCGCAGCTCGAACGCCTCCTCTCCGAGTCCGGCTACCGGGGCGACAGGATCGAGGTCGTGGAAGCCCCGGAGTTCGTGACGATGGACGACCCGGCCACGGCGGCGATCCGCAAGAAGCGCAACTCCTCGATCCGCGTGGCGGCCAACTGCGTGCGCGACGGCCGGGCCGCCGGCCTGGTCTCGGCCGGACACACGGGCGCCGCGATGGTGTCCGCCAAGATGGTGATCGGCACGATTGAGGGCGTGGATCGGCCGGCCCTGGCGGCGATCCTGCCGAATCTCTCGGGGCACTGCCTGCTGCTCGACGTCGGCGCCAACCCGGACGCCCGCACGCCGCACTTCAAGGAATTCGCGGTCATGGGCTCCATTTACGCGCAGCTCGTCTTCGGCAAGGCGAGCCCGTCGATCGGGCTCATGTCGATCGGCGAGGAGGACACCAAGGGCAGCGCCAGCACCAAGGAGGCCTTCAAGACATTGAAGGAGACAGGGTTGAACTTCGTCGGCAACGTCGAAGGGCGGGACGTCTTCAACGGCAGCGTGGACGTGATCGTCACCGACGGCTTCACGGGCAACGTGATTCTGAAGGTGTCCGAGGCCCTGGCCGAGATGGTCGAGAAGATGCTTCGAGAGGAGATCAAGAAGACGCTCAAGGCCTCGGTCGGGTTCCTGCTGTCTCGCTCCGCGTTTCGCAGCTTCAAGTCCCGCATCGACTACTCCGAGTACGGAGGAGCGCCGCTTCTGGGCGTGAAGGGCTGCGTCATCATCTGCCACGGGCGCTCGAGCGCCAAGGCGGTCAAGAACGCGATACGGCTCGCGGCCGAGTTCTCGCGTCAGCACCTGGCGGAGAAGATCCAGTCCTCGATCGCCGCGCTCCACTCTCACGAAGCGCAGTCGGGCAAGCCCGGCGCCGCGCAGCCGCCGGGCCGGGAGGCACGCTCCTGAGCGCCCGCTCTAGCAGGGTGCTGAAAAATGGATGCGGGCGTCGTGGCTGGCGTTCGGCCGCAGGCGTTCGCTTCGCGAACGGCGGCCGAGAGTTTCAAAGACCGGAGCGGGCCCCGGCCGTGGCTCAGGTGCCACAAACGGCTCTCCGCCCTCGTTCGGGCGCGTCGAGCGCCCGCTGGAAGACCTCGTCGCCGCGCCACGACGATGCTCTCGCATCGCCGGCGTCGCGGCTCCTGGCATCTGACCCACCGGCGCTCGCAACGCCATCCCACACCCTTTTTCAGCAAGCTGCTCGGGCGGGCGGACGATGATCCGGGCGCGGGTGACCGGGGTCGGCTCCGCCGTTCCGAAGAAGATCCTGTCCAACGCCGATCTCGAGAAGATCGTCGACACCTCCGACGAATGGATAACGTCACGCACGGGCATTCACGAGCGCCGGATCGTCTCGGAAGGGGAGAAGTTCTCCGACCTGTGCACGAAGGCGGCGGAGGCGGCGTTGAAGCGAGCGCGCGTGAACGCCGAGGACGTGGACATGATCCTCGTGGGCACGATCTCGGGCGACATGCCCTTCCCCGCCACGGCCTGCCTCGTGCAGAACAACCTCGGCGCCTCGCGGGCCGCGGCTTCCGACATCTCGGCCGCCTGCGTCGGCTTCCTCTATGGCCTTCATCTGGCCGACGGGCTCATCCAGTCGCAAAAGGCCGAGAACGTTCTGGTGATCGGCGGGGAGATCCTGACGCGCTACGTGGACTGGACGGACCGGTCCACCTGCGTGCTCTTCGGCGACGGCGCCGGGGCGGTCGTCCTGCAGGCCACGAAGGGAGATCACGGGATCCTCGGGACGCGAATGAAGTGCAACGGCGCTCTGGCCGACTTGATTTGCATGCCGGGCGGCGGGTCGAACCACCCGGCGAACGACCCGAAGTCGATCGAGCAGCGTCTCCCGTTCATCAAGATGAAGGGCAACGAGACGTTCCGAGTCGCGGTGAAGGCGATGGCGGATATCAGCACCGCGCTGCTCGCCGAACAAGGTCTTACCAAGGACGACATCCACCTCTTCGTGCCTCACCAGGCCAACGAGCGGATCATCGATGCGGTGGGGCAGCGGATGAAGTTTCCGCCCGAGCGCGTCTTCAAGAACGTGGATCGCTACGGCAACACATCGGCGGGCTCGATCCCGATCGCGCTCGACGAGTGCCAGCAGAAGGGCCTGCTGAAAGCGGGAGACCTCGTGCTGCTCACGGCCTTCGGCGCGGGGTTGGTCTGGGGGTCGGTGCTGGTCCGATGGTGAGCGTTCGAGCTTCAAGGTTCAAGGCTTGAAGTCGCCCCGTCGCAAGCTCCGTCGACCTTGAAAACGGCAAACCCTAAACGCGCCTCCGCGCCGATGCCCAAACTCGTACTTCTCTTCCCCGGCCAGGGATCGCAGTTCGTCGGCATGGGGCGCGCGCTCTTCGACGGTTCGACGGCGGCGCGGGCGGTCTTCGAGGAGGCGGACGCGGCCCTCGGGTTTCCCCTGTCGAGACTCTGCTTCGAGGGACCGGATCAAGAATTGAAGCTCACCGCCAACACGCAACCCGCGATCCTGACGCACTCGGTCGCGGCCCTCCGGGACCTCGAGGCGCGGTTTCCGGAGCGCCTGGAGCACACGGCGTTCGCCGCGGGCCACTCGCTCGGCGAGTACTCGGCCAATGTCGCCTCCGGGGCGCTCTCGTTCGCCGACGCGTTGCGCCTCGTGCGGCGGCGCGGGGAGCTCATGCAGGACGCGGTTCCGGCCGGTGTCGGCGCCATGGCGGCCATCCTGGGCCTGCCTCCCGATGTGATCGAAGTCGCCTGCCGCGAGGCGGCGCAAGGAGAGGTCGTGGCGCCGGCCAACTTCAACTCGCCCGAGCAGACCGTGATCGCCGGGCACGCCGGAGCGGTCGGCAGAGCCTGCGCTTTGTGCTCCGAGCGCGGCGCGCGGCGTGCGATTCCGTTGCCCGTTTCGGCGCCGTTTCATTGTGCTTTGATGGCGCCGGCCCGGGAGCGCATGGAGCCGCTCCTCCAGGCGGCCGCGTTTACGGACGCGCGCTTCCCGGTGGTTACCAA
>JBGPCK010000038.1:0-25581 GCA_041481715.1 Thermoanaerobaculia bacterium
CTCCGTGATGAAGGCGCTCCTGGCGCGCGCCCGGAAGGCCGCGGCGACTTCCTCGACGGTCCTGATCTTCGGCGAGACCGGCACGGGCAAAGAGGTCATTGCCCGGTACATCCACGAGACCGGGCCCCGGGCGGAAAGACCTCTTCTCACCGTCAACTGCGCGGCCCTCCCGGAGGAGCTGATCGAGAGCGAGCTGTTCGGGCAGGCCCGCGGCACCTCCTCGGGAGCCGTCTCCGTCAAGCGCGGTCTGTTCGAGGAGGCCGACGGAGGCACGCTCCTGCTCGATGCCGTGGGCTCGATGTCGCCGGCCGCGCAGGCCAAGCTGCTTCGCATGGCGGAGGAGGGCGCCGTGCGGCGGCTCGGCGAAACGCGATCGATTCCGGTGGACGTTCGCATTCTCGCCACCACGAACCGGGATCTGAAGGCCGCGGTCGCGGCGGGGCAGTTCCGTGAAGACCTCTTCTACCGCCTTTGCGTCGTGGCGCTCGTCGTGCCGCCGCTGCGCGAGCGACCCGAGGACGTCGAGCCTCTGGCGAACACGTTCTTGAGAGAGTCGGCGAGGAGACTGAACCGTCCTCTCGCGTTTGCAGCGGGCACGCTCGAGGAGTTCCGAGGGTACCCCTTTCCGGGTAACGTCCGAGAGTTGCAGTCCGCGATCGAACAGGCCGCGGTCCTGTCGGAAGACGGCGTGCTCCTGCCCTCCGATTTCCCGTTCGCCTCCCTTCGCGGGCGCTTACGAAGGCTGCACCCGATCGCGCAGGAGATCTCGCCTGAACGCCTGGAGCAGACCCTGCGCGAGCAAGGGGGCAATCGTGTCCGCGCGGCCCGTGCGCTCGGAATCAGCCGCGCGACCCTTTACCGTCTTCTCGACGCGGGCCGGCCGGGCGGCCACGGAAAGCCTCGGCCCGGCCCGATCCGCTAGAATTGCGCGAGTGTTGACCGAGAGAGCCAATGAGTGACGCGGACCCACCGCCGACCCCCAGGGAGGTTGCGGAAGCGGTTCTATTCGACCCGCGGCAGCGCTCCAAGCTGCTCCGCTACGCGGGGACACGGTTCGGGATTGAAACCGCGGATGCGGAAGACCTCTTGCAGGAAACCGCTCTCGGGCTTCTGCGCCAGCGCGGCTCCGTTCGCAATCCGGACGGGTTTGCTTTCGCGACGTTCCGAGCGCGCTGTACTCGGTTCGTCGAGTCTCGCCGACTTCGCCGTGAACGTCTGAGGCCCCAGACGGAGGAGGACGAGTCGATCCCTCACGAGGCCGTCCCAGAGAAGATCGATCGCCAGGTCGCTCTCCGCGAGGCTTTGAATGGGATCTCCTCCTCGTGCCGGAGGCTGCTCTCGGCCTACTACATCGAAGGGCAGAGCCTGAATGAGGCCGCCCAGGGACTGACGCTGCCGTACGCGATCGTCTCGAGGCGAATCAATCGCTGTCTGGAGAGGCTGCGCGCATGTCTCAACTGAAAGCCCCTCACCTCGACGATTTCACGCTGCTGCGCTACGTCACGCGCGACCTCGAGGACTCGGAGCGCGACGAGGCGGCAAAGCACCTCAACGGCTGCGAGACCTGTTCGGGATTGCTCCGCGAGATCGCCGAGCTCGATGAGGAGCTGCGGCACCGCACGGCCCAGGGAGACCCCCCGGAAGGGCTGGAAATCTTGCGACTTCCTCCGGGCGATCCCTTTCGGTCACGGCCTCCGACGGTCGAGCGACGGCTCCGCCGGGGAGACGGCGCGTCGCTGGCAGCCGTCGCGCTGGACGCGTCCGAGCGGGCCCGTCCGACCTGCGAACAGATTCTCGGGGCGACCCGGGAATCCGGACGCCTGATCACGCTGATTGCCGAGATTTCCATGACCGACGTCTCGCATCGGTTTGCGCTGCTCTACGCCCTCCAGGAAGCGGGCCGCCGGATCGCGGAGGGACCAGTTGCCGCGCTGCGCTTCGCGGAGGAGGCGCTCGCGTACCTGCGTCGGGAGCCATTCCGGCGGGAAGACAGCGAGTCGGAAGCCGAACGCATCGTTCCGAGGCTTTTCCTGCGCGGGCAGGCGCATCTGCTCGCGGGCCAGGCATGCAACTGGACACTCGAGTTCGAGCGGGCCCAGTCCCACCTGGAGCTCGCCTACCGCTCGTTCGCGCGAGGCGGCGGCGACGAAGTGAGCCTTGCGTCCGTCGAGCAAGTCGAGTCGCAGCGCCGCTCCTTTATCGGCCGAGGCCGGGAGGCCCTCACGCTGGCGCGTCGCGCAGCGGCCACCTTCGAGGAGCTCGGCTTGCAGGATCAAGCGGCGCGCGCGAAGGCGGCTCAGGGTGTCGCGCTCGCCGGTTTGAACCGGCATCAGGAGGCGGTAGAGAGCTATCGCGCGGCCCTGCTCGTCTTCGAGCGATACGGTCTCTGGAGCAACTACGTCGGTGTCCTCAACAACATCGCGACCTGCCTGACGAAGCTCGGCCGTTTCGACGACGCGCGCCGGGAGTACGCGCGCGCCCTACGCCGCCTCTCGCGCGAGAGAGATCGCTCCTTCGTGGCCTACATTCGCCACGGCCTCGCGGACGTGCTCTTCGCGGCGGGACTCTACCGGGAGGCGGCGATCTCGCTCGCTCAGGCCGGCCGGCTCTACCGCGAATCCGGCCTCCCGGCCAGCTCCCTGATCGCCGCTCTTTTCGAGGTGGAGAGCTGGGCACGTCTCGGGGACCTCGGCCGCGCCCGGCACCGGCTGGATCTGTTTCTCGAAGCGGTGGACCAGCACCGGGCCCTCGACCCATCTGTTTCGCGGGAGATCGAGGAAGCCCTGTCGGGAAGCCGCCCCGATCTCGAACGCGTCGCCGAGCTTCGCCGGCAGACCGAAGAAACCCTCCGGGAACGCCTCGGTTGCGCGCTCGCCTGAAAAAAGATTTCCACAGGCTGTCCGAAAAGCGGGTCTTCCGACAACTTTACAGGTAGAAGGCGGAAGGGAGCGCTCCACACCCGCCTCCAGATGACCCAACCCCTTGTTGGGTTTTCAAGGAGGTCTTGTGCCGACTGCTCCGATTCCGACCTAAGAGGGCGACTTTGGCGCCGGCCCGGCCCGTGATCCGGGCCGGCGGCCACAATGGAGCTTCTGGGGAAAGCGGATGGCTCGGAACCGATGACCGAAGCCCTGGATGGTTGATCGCCATCGCCCCAACGGCGGCCCGGGGGCGGATCCGCCGGGCCCGCGGGGCCCGCAGGGGGAGAGTGTGTCTCCTTCGGGTCGGCGGGCGGGCGCCGATCCCGCCCTCGATGTCGAGACCACGCGCCGCCAACTCGCCGAGGACGCCTGGCGCGACGCGGAGGAGAAGTATAGGCACCTCGTCGAAAACAGCGAGGACCTGATCTTCACTCACGATCTTGATGGCGTCATCCTTTCCGCCAACCCAACCATGGCGCGCGAGACAGGCCTCGCGTTGGCGGAGCTCATGGGCCGGAGCCTCGTCGATCTGCTCGCCGAAGAGGCCCGCCGGGAGTTCCCGGCCTATCTCGCGACCGTCACCCGCGACGGGCACGCGCACGGATTCATGCGGATCCGCACGCGCTCGGGAGAGGAGCGGGTGCTGCAGTACGACAACTCGCTCGGGCGCGAGGCGGGCCACCCGGTGGTCCGCGGCATCGCGCACGACGTGCAGCGCCGGTGGGCCGAGCATGCCCTGACGCTTTCCGTACAGCGTCTGGAAGCGCTGTTGAACAACATTCCGGACCTCGCCTGGATGAAGGACGAGGAAGGGCGCTATATCGCCGTCAACGAGCCGCTGGTCCGTTTCATCGGGCGCAGCCGCGCCGGGATCATCGGCCGCACCGACCGCGAGCTCCTCCCGCCGGATCTGGCCAGCCGGTTCGAGGAGTCGGACCGCGGCGCTCTGCAAAGCGGAGGGAGCCTCCACCGGGTCGAGGAAATCTCGAGGCGCGACGAGCCGCTGCTCGTCTTCGACATGACGAAGACGCCGATCGGCGGGGAAGGCGGCCGACCCACCGGCACGGTGGGCGTGGCCAGGGACATCACCGAACGCCGGCAGTTGGAAGAGCAACTCGTCCAGTCTCAGAAGATGGAGGCGGTCGGGAGACTCGCCGGGGGAGTCGCTCACGACTTCAACAACATGCTGACCACGATCCTCGGCTACAGCGGAATCATTCTCGACCAGCTCTCCCCCGCAGACAGCCTGCGTGAGGAGATCGAGGAGATCCAGAAAGCCGGAGAGCGCGCGGCGGCTCTGACCCAGCAGCTTCTTGCCTTCAGCCGGAAGCAGGTGATCGAGCCGTCGCCGATCGACTTGAACGCGGTGGTCTCGGAGGCGAGCAAGATGCTGAGGCATCTGATCGGGGAGGACGTCGAGCTTGTCACACGCCTGCAAACCGGACTCTGGACCATCCGAGCGGATCGAGGACAGATGGACCAGGTCCTGATCAATCTGGCCGTCAATGCGCGCGACGCCATGCCGGAAGGGGGCCAGTTACGGATCGAGACGCGAAACGTCGAGCGGCGTGATCCATACCGAGGCTCGGGAGGCACCCCCTTCTCCCACGTCTTGCTCGAAGTGGCCGACTCCGGCACGGGCATGGACGCTGAGACCCGCCGCCGCATTTTCGAGCCGTTTTTCACCACCAAGGAACGCGGCAAGGGAACGGGACTCGGGCTCGCCACCGTCTACGGGATCGTCAAGCAGAGCGGGGGAGACATCTGGGTCGAAAGCGGGCCCGGGCAGGGAACCACCTTCCAGGTCTATTTGCCCAGGGTGGAAGCCTCGGTGGAGCCGGTGCCCGAGCGCGCGCCCTCCCTTCCCTCGAGCGGATCCGAGACGCTCTTGCTCGTCGAGGATGAAGAGTCCGTCCGCCGGCTTACCACCCGCGTCCTCGAGTCGATCGGCTACGAGGTGCTCGCGGCGGCCGATGCCGCGGAGGCGACCCGGATCTGGGAAAGCAGCGGCGGGAGGATCCGCCTGCTCATCACCGACATCATCATGCCGGGCAGAAGCGGTCCGCAGCTCGCCAAGCAGCTCACCGAGAAAAGCCCGGGACTGAAGGTGCTGTATATCTCCGGCTATACGGACTCCGCCATCGTGGACCGGGGCGCCCTCACGGCCGGAACCGCGCTGCTGCAGAAGCCGTTCCATCCGGATGCCCTTGCGCGCGAAGTCCGCCGGCTTCTGGACAGCGCCGACCGGGCATCCGACGGCGGCAAACCGGAGCGCACGGCGGGCTGAGGCGTCCGCGCGAGCTAGCAGGGTGCTGAAAAATGGATGCGGGCGTCGTGGCTGGTGTTTTGCTAGTCCGCGGCGCCTGCGCATCTCGTTTCAAGCGGCTTCCCCTCTCGCGGGACGCCGCGGGCAAAACGCCAGCCACCGCAAGCGGTTGCGGCGGCGGCGGGTCATCTGCGTCGTCGCGTCTCCTGGCATCTGACCCACCGGCGCTCGCAACGCCATCCCACACCCTTTTTCAGCGACCTGCTAGGCGGCGTCAGCGCGTACCGTGAGTCGGCGTCGGGACCGCGTGTGTCGGTGTCCGCGTCTTGGCCGCGGCGCGGGGCGCCTTGGTCGGGTGCGCCGTCGCTCGGGGCGCCGAGAGGTCGGTCGTCTTCCCCGTTTTCGCACGCTCCTGCCGCGCGATCGCCCCGAGGGCGCGTGAGTCCTGCGGGTTGTAGGTGCGTGGCGCGCGCGTCGGCGTAGGCGGCGACGGGACGAAGGACTTCACTTCGTTCGGATCGAGGGAGTACGCCTTTCCGTCCATCGTCGTGAACACGACGCGCCCACCTTCCGTGCGGGGCGCCTCCTTGAGGTGGAATTCCCGGCCGTCTTTCAGGGTCAGGGTGGGCGGGGGAGTGGGAGCCGGCGCGGCCAAGAGCACCCACAGGGGGAGCGCGAGGAGCAGATTCGTGTTCACGGTGACAACAGGATACGACGGTTTCCTTTCCTAGAGAAACCCTACGGCATGGGCGATTTTCCGGGTCAGCGTCGGAATCGCCGCTCGAGCGAGCTCGTGGGCGGAGAACCAGCGTGCCGCCGGGGTCTGTGCCAAGGTGCGCCGGCCGGCGCCGCGGCCTCGAAACACCTCGATCTCGAGGCGCCGGTTGACCACGGAGTGGCGGACCGCAGCGACCGGTTCGGGGTCCCGGGAGAGTCCCAGCGCGGACAGCGTGCGCGTCAGTCGCGCCCGCGCGGCGAGGGAGTCTCCACTCGAAGCGGGGCCGCATGGGAACTCCCACATGCCGTCGAGAAAACCGCCGCGTCGCCGCAGCAGGAGCGCCCGGCCTCCACGCTCGACGAACGCCGCGGCGACCGCGACGCGAACCGGAGTCGGTCTCGGGCGCCTTTCGGGAATGGCCTCGGGATTTCCCCTTCGGCGGGCTGCGCACGCGGAGGCGACGGGGCAGCGCCGGCACGCGGGGCGCTTCGCGGTGCAGATGCCCTGTCCCAGGTCCATCAACGCGGCCGTCAGGTCGCCCGGGCGCGCGATCGGGAGGAGCCGCTCGACGCGCTCGAGCACGGCCTGCCGGTGGCGCTGGGACCCCGCGAGCCCTCGGATGGCGAAGAGGCGCGCGACGACGCGGGTCACGTTCGCGTCGGCTGCCGGCGCCCGCAAGCCGAAGGCGAGCGACGCGACCGCCGCCGCCGTGTATTCGCCGAAGCCGGGGAGCCGGCGAAGGGCCTCCGGCTCGCGCGGAAAGACGCCGCCGTGGTCACGGAGAATGTCGCGGGCGGCGCGCCGGAGGTTGCGTGCTCGGGCGTAGTAGCCCAGCCCCGACCAGGCGGCGAGCACCGAGTCCTCACGGGCTCGGGCGAGCGAAGCGAGGTCGGGGAAGCGCCTCAGGAAGGGTTGGTAACGGCGGCGCACCGCCTCGACCGTCGTCTGCTGGAGCATGACCTCCGAAACCCAGATCCGGTAGGGGTCTGCCGTCCCGCGCCAGGGCAGCTCCCGCTTCTCCCGGTCAAACCATGTCAGGAGCTTCGAGCGGAGGGCGGAGGTCCGCATGCTTCGAGGAGGTAGCTGTCCGCGTCGGCTCTTAGCGCAAGGAAGAAAAGGATCCCGTGTCTGGCCGAGGGCGGATCGCGGATAGCGGCGAGCTCACAACGTCGTCGTGATCGATTCCCGCGGCGCAATCCAGCCCGGCTCGCGCATGAGGTCGATGACGAACTTCTTCTCTTCCTCGGACGGAAGGGTCTCGAGGAGGTGCTTCTCATGCTGCTCCGGGGTCAGCAGCGCACCCCGGACCGACCAGGTCTGGCCGGCAAACTCGCCGATGGCGCGGTGGAACTTCAGATCGGGCGCGATGAGCGGGGGCGTTCCCGGCGGCATGAGCCGGCTGATCCCCTCGAGCAGCTTCTCGACCTCCTGCCTGTACAGATCGCGTGAGAACTCGTTCAGATGGGCCCTGTCGGGCTCGGCCGTCTGGCGGGCCTCGTCGTAACGGCCCTTGAGGCCCCACACGTAGAACCACTCGGCCGAAGAGGAAGAATCCTTCCCGAACAGGTCGTAGGCCGTCGAGACCCACTTGTTGACGTACTTCTGCATGAGCGCCGCCGGCAGGCGCCCCGCCTTCGCAATGCGCTGCAGGCCCATGTGACCCGTGCCGAGGTGGAACCCCTCCTCGCGGAGCATCGGTCCCATCGAGCGGGCCAGCGGCGCGAACCCGGATGTCGAGAGCATGTTCAGCTGGAACTTGCCGTCGCGGTCGACGAACTCGGTGTAGGTGAAGAAGTCGACCCAGTTGTCCACGTCCACGTTGAAAGAGCCGAGCAGGCGGTTGTTCTGCCAGGACCGCCGCTCCAGGAGCTTGCGCGCCTCGATCCTCCCGGTCTCGCCGAAGTCGTTGACCAGCAGGTGGCACATTTGCCAGCCGTGCCGCATCTCCTCGGTCATGATGCGGCAGACGCTGTCCGTGTCGTAGTCGGAGGGCGAGGTCTCCAGAAGGTTGCGCTGCTGCTCGACGGAGGCGAACTCGGTGTCGCCCTGGTACACGATGAGATTCAGCAGCGCATCCCGGATCGGCTGATGCGGGATCTGCGTTACGCGCTCCCACTTCTTCTGCCCGCGGAAGTCGCCGAACTCGATTTCATTGGTTTTCAGGTCCCCGTACTTGGCCTCGAACGGGTAGTCGGCGTACTTGGGCAGCCGAAGGCCGATGTCCTTCTGCCAGCAGCGAAAGGCGTCGATCCAATCGTCGAAAGTGGCGATCTTTTTCACACTCACCGCAACCCCGTATCATAGCGGTTTCTGCCGGCGGGAGGGGAGTGTCCCATGGCGCTGCGCATCGATTGGGAAGGACTGATCGTCGGTTTCGAAAGCCGGTCGCAGCAGATCACGCACTTCTTCGACCGGGAGACCGGTGACGTCGAACAGGTGCTGGCTCGGGACGTCGAGCGCCACTCGCAGATGTCCGCCGATTCGCGCTACCTGGCTCTGCCTCGCGACCGGGGTGAGCGCAGCCTCGGAGACCTGGAGGAATTTCTCCCGCGCTGCGAGGATCCGGCGTGCCGCCGTGAGCTCGAGGCGGCGCTCCAGGCCGCGGGCTCCGCGGCGGCCTACCGGGAGGCACTCATGCGCTATCCGAAGGAGGAAGCCCGGTTCTTCCAGTTCAAGGAGCACCAGGCCCTCGACCGCGCGCAGGCGTGGCTCCGGGAGCTTCGGATCCCGTTCCCCAAGCCGCAGCGGGAAGCGTGACCGCGCTGCCGTGCTGGGACGTGGTAAGGCTGGAACCAACGGACCGCCTCGTCGGCCTGCCTTCCCTTGCGCTCGCCGCGTTAGACGGAACAGCGCCGGGCCTATCGACCGCCGTGCGCGTTGCGGTGCGGGGTGGCGCCCTTCTCGTGCGGTTCGATGGGCGTGATCGCGGCGTGGTCGCAACGCTCACGCGGCGCGACGATCCGCTCTGGAGGGAGGATGTCTTCGAGGTGTTTCTCTCTCCCCAGGCGGAGCCGACGCTTTATTACGAGTTCGAGGTGAATCCCCTGGGCGCCCTCTTCGACGCGCGGGTCGAGTCGCCGCAGGGGCGGCGCGAGACAATGCGCGTGGACGTGGCCTGGAACTGTCCCGGCCTCACAGCGCGGGTGAGACTCCGGCCGGACCGCTGGTCGGCCCTGCTGCGGATTCCCTTGACGCCGATGGCGACCTGCCCGGTCCCGGTCTGGCGGGCCAACTTCTTCCGGGTCGACCGTGGCTCGCCCGACGAGTACTCCGCGTGGAGCCCGACGGGCGCCGACCCGCCCGACTTCCACCGGCCGGAGTTCTTCGGGTTTCTGCGGATGCCGGATACTTAGCACGCTGCTGAAAAATGGATGCGGGTGTCGAGTCCGGGGCGATCGGCCGCGGGCGTTCGCTCCGCGAACGGCGGCCGAGAGAGTCTAAACGGGGGCCCGGTTCCCCCCGGGGCCTATTAGAAGTTCTCGGCTGCCGGTCGCAAGGCGACCGCCGCAGCCGAAAGCCTTTGCCGCCCTTCACTTCAACTTCCACAGGCGAACGATGTTGAAGCCGAAGTAGACGTTCTTGGGTGACTCGAGCTGCGAAGGGATGCCCTCGTACTGCACGGGCTGCCAGAGGACGTACTGGTCGGTCGTAATGCCGTGAAGGTTGCCGACCGTGAAGGAAAATCGGTGTCGAAGAAGCGTTTTTTCGACGGCGGCGATCCAGCCGACACCGGTGGAACCTTTGGTCCGAGGCACGACCTCTGCCTGAACGTTGATGGTGCGCGTGATCGCAGCCGACACCGCGGCGAGCAGGTTGAAGACGTTGGTCTGGTCGTTGACATCGAGCGGACCGACGGCGCGCGAGACGAACGTCGGCACGGCGCTGACCCGAACGCGCGAGGCGATCGTGAAAGCGAGAGTGGCCTGCGCGAAGAAGCTCGATCGATGATCGTCCAGGGGGTTCTTCTCCGTTCGAAAGTCACCTCCCAGACGCACGGCGGCGTGGAACGGGCCATCCGCCGGCGCGAAGAAGGAGTACTTCGCGAAGACCTCGTAGTCCTCCATATCGGGCGCCCTGAGGAAGCCCGTCTCGAGGCCCCGAAGCGGCGCGTACGAGAGACCCAGGCCGACCTTCGCCGGGGAGAAGAACGAGAAGAAGGAGTGAATGTCGCTGTCCTGGACGGCGGCGGTGAAGCGATGGTTGATCAGAAACTGAAGCGACCCGATCGGGTTCGTATCGGCGGACGGCAGCGTGATGATGACGGAGCCCTCGGGTGGCCGCAGGGGCGGGACAGCCGTCGTGTCGGTCGGGGCCGGCGGCTCGGAGGGAACGGGCGCCTGCGCCCTCCCGACAGCTGCGCAAAGAAGGAGCAGCACCCCGAACCGACGCGCAGGTCTCAACATGCCGGATCCTCCTGAGAGACCACTCGGGGCCGAAGTATAGGGGCGCCTCCCACGCGGGCGAGGTGCCTCACAAATTCTTGAAGTGGCGCGGGCGCCGGGCCAGTTCCATGCGGCGGCCGGCTAGCTAGACGCGCAGCAGGCCCGCGCCCCAGTGGAGTCCGGCGCCCAGGGCGGCGAACCCGACCAGGTCGCCCGGACGGATGCGTCCCTGTTGCCTGGCCTCGTGAAAGACGAGCGGAAGGGTGGCGGCCGTCGTATTGCCGTACCTTTGAATGTTGTTGAAGACCTTCTCGTCGGGCAGAGCCAGCGCCTTCTGAACCGCTTCGTTGATGCGGAGATTCGCCTGGTGCATCAGCAGAAGGGACAGGTCCGGGACACCGAGGCCATGGAGTTCCAGGATCTCGCGGACGATTTGCGGCATGGCCGTCGCCGCGAGTTTGAAGACCTGACGCCCTTCCACGATCGGGATCATGCGGTTGTCGGCGAACATCTCGGGGGAAAAGTAGGGGAAGCTCGCCGAGCCGCCTCCCGGAACATAAAGCTTGTCCCAGTGGTTGCCGTCGGTGCGCATCTCGAAGCCGAGGAAGCCCCGCCCGTCGCCCGCCTCGTGCGCCTCGAGCACGAAGGCGCCGGCGCCGTCGCCAAAGATCACGGCGCGGTCTCGATGCGCCGTGCCCCACGCGTACGACTGCGGGGAGGCCGGCCCCTCCGATTCTCCGAAGAGGATCGCCCAGTCGGCGTCGCTCCAGGGAAAGAAAGCCGCGTGGCATTCGGCGCCGACCAACAGGACGCGCCGGTACGTTCCGGAACGGATGAAGGCGTCGGCGACCTGGAGACCCGAGAGGAATCCCGCACACTGCATGCGGATGTCCAGGGCGTGCGTCGTTGCGAGCCCGAGCCGGGCCGCGAGCAATCCCCCGTTCCCCGGGAAGTAGTGGGCGGGCGTCATGGTCGCGAAAATGATGAGCTCGACCTCCGTGGCGGCCAGGCCGGCATCCTCCAGGGCCTTGCGGGCAGCCTCGTAGCCGAGATCCGCCGAGGAAGTTCCCTTTCGGGCGAAGCGGCGCTCGCGGATGCCGGTCCGCTGCACGATCCAGTCGTCGCTCGTTTCCATGAGCCGGGAGATCCGCGCGTTGGTGACGACTCCGTCCGCCAGGTGGATGCCGGAACCGCGGACCACCATGGTCGGGCATCTCGCGGGAATCATCGATCGGCGGTCTTTCCGCTTTCCGCGGTCAGCGCAGGTCGGAGAGCTCCGTGTCTCCCGTCACGCCATCGACGTCGACCGTCTGGGCGAAGAGCTGCATGCCGGCGGAGGCCTCGACGCGAATCCGCCCCGGGTCCGTCCCCTGGCCCCCGGCGGCCGCGAGAACGCCGTTGACGCGCGTCGCTTGGTGGTCGCCGATCTGCAGCAGAAGCTGGCCGACATTCGAGCCCGAGCCGTCGAAAGCCGTGATCGTGACGGTTCCGGCCGCGCCGCGGTTGAAGAGGAGAAGGTTCGTGTGCCGCTGGGCCGTGGCGAAGACGCCGATTGCGACCGCGCCCCCGGCGGGCACGAAACTCCCCGCGTCGAGCGCGGCGCTCTGGCAGGAGTACTCGCTGCCGTCGGCCACGCTCCGCAGCGCCGCGCGCTGCGACGACGCGACCGGGATGTCCGAGGTGAGGACGATCGCCCCTTGCCCAGAGGCTTGGAAGAGGTCCGACACGACGTCGTCGAAGGCGAGGCTCCCTCCGGCAGGCAGGGTGAGGCCCACAGCGACGCTCGTGTTCGAGCCCATGTGGTAGTACGTCGCGACGACCGCCGCGGCGCTCGTGGGGTCGGGATTCGAGATCTGGAGCTCCGAGGTCCAAAACACGGCGCCTGCCGGGAGGCTCGCGACGTTTGGGATCACGGCGTCGGTCGACGGCGCAACGGGGAGCGATAGGGCGACGTCTCGCGTCACGGGATCCTGGACGGCGACATAGGGTTGGAGAACTCCGGAGGTCACGGTTACGCGAAGGATGTCCCCCGGCTCGGGAGCCACGCCGAAGAGGGACGCCGCCGGATTGTTCTCGACCATTACGTTGCTCTCGACCTTGATCGTCCGCGTTCCCCGAACGGTTCCGTTTGGCGCGATGAGCTGGACGGTCGCCTCCCCGCCGGTCGGGGAGGAGTATCCGAAACTCGAGATGTCGCCCGATCGGGCTCCCATGAAAAGCGTGCGCACCGTTCCCGCCTGCAGGGACTCGGCGGCCGTCTGCGCCGGCAGTGCGAACCCGAAGGTGCCCGAATTGGCGAGGACCAGAGCCGAGCGCACCGAGGCCACCAGGTCCGAAGCCTGGCCCTCGGTGACTTGGAAACGCACCGGGCCGAGCGACAACGACTGCGCCGTAAAGGCGCCGGCGAAGGCGTCTTCGAGGAGAACGGTCTCGCCCGGCCCGACCGTGAAGGCCTTGCTTCGCGGGAAGGTGCCCGCGGAATACTGGTAGAGCGCGTTCCCGGACAAAGCCGTGCTGCCACGGTTGTAGAGGGTGAGGTTGACTCGAATTGTGTCGGGAGGCGAACCGAACTGCAATGCCACGGGCACCGTCTGGTCCGTCGGTCCGCCGATCGATTGCGGGACCAGCCGGACGAGGAAGCCGTTGGAGCCGACCCAGATGGCGCCGCCGTCGACGGCGATCCCGAAGGCGTTGGTCTTGTTGAAATCGATGCCCATGATGCCCGGCGTCCCCGCCGCGATCGTCAGGTCCGTCGCGGCGAAGTCGGCCTTGGTCGACGTGAACGTGATCGGTGTGATGACGGAGTCCAGGAACGTCGCCGGCGGCCGCACCAGGGTGCCGACCTGCAAGATTTCGGGAGTCAGCGTCTGCGTCGTGTAGGGCGCTACGCGGGGATCCAGAATCGCGACCTGCCCTTGGCCGCCGGTTTCCTCGGAGACGTAGATGTTGCCGCCGAGCAGGTCCAGATGAATCGGGTTCGAGAAGCCCGGGTAGGCGCGCAGCACGCCGTCGGCGGGGTTGAACCGATCGACCCGAGCTCCCGAGAACTCGGTGATCCAGAGGTACCCGTTCTCGTCGAAGCGCATGTCCGAGGGGTTCAGGAGGAATTGCGCGGGGTCGAGAATCGTCCACGCCGTTTCCGAGTTGTCTCCGAGGTCGTGCCGGACGATGCGGTTGTTCCCGAAGTCGATCATCCAGAGCGCGCCGTCCGGCCCCAACGTGAGGGCGGCGGCGTAGGTCACCTTCGGCGCCGCGCGGTAGTCGAGGACCGCGAGCGTGTCGAGGTCGAGCAGTTCGAGCACCCCTGCCGTCTGTGCAACCCAGATCTTTTTTCCGTCGGGCGTCCGGTAGATGCCGGCGGGCCGCGAAAGGGGTAGCACCCATTCGCGCAGCGCTCCCGTCGTCGTGTCGAGCCTTGCGACGATCGACTTGCCGGCGTCGATCAGGCTCTCGCCGTTTTCGATGAACCACATGACGTCGCCGTCCAGCTGGAAGTCGACCGGGTTGGCGCCGAGGTTCTTGCTATCCCGAATGGGCCACTCCGTCATCGTCTCGCCTTGCAGGCGCACGATCCTGTCGGTCAGTGACGTCATGAACCAGGTGGAGCCGTCGGCGGTATGGGCGACCCGCGAGCCGTTGGCCGAGGCCGCGCCGTCGGTGGTCCAGGTCTGGCCGGTGGGGGTCGTGTTGAGGGCCGCGGTCGGCGTGGGCGAAGGCGTCGCCGTCGGGGTGGGGGTCGGCGTCGGCGTCTGGGCTCGCAGAGCGGCGGGCGCCCCGGCGAGCAGGAGGCAGACGAAGAGGGCGCGGGTTCTCGACATCAACCGGCGCATCCTAACGCACGGCCTCCGCAGGGCATTCCCCCTCGCGGGAAAGCGTTATCTTCGGTGAGAGCACGACGATGGCGACCGCGGTTTCCCTGGCCCAGGTCCTGGCGCAACGTACGGTGGCGTCCGCCGAGGAGCTGGTCGAGCGCCTTCCCGACGGCCGGTTGCGTTGCTTCTCCTGCGGGCACCGCTGCCCCATCCCCGACGGGCGGGAGGGAGTTTGCCGCGTGAGGTACAACGAGGGCGGAACCCTGCGGGTGCCGTGGGGCTACGTCGGGGCGTTGCAGTGCGACCCGATCGAAAAGAAACCGTTCTTCCACGCCTTGCCCGGGTCCGACGCGCTCTCCTTCGGAATGCTGGGGTGCGACCTGCATTGCGCGTACTGTCAGAACTGGTTCACGTCCCAGTCGATCCGGGACCCAGAGGCGACCGGCCGGCCCCGCGACATCGACGCGCAGGGGCTGGCGGCGCTCGCGGTCGAATCGGGCGCGCCCGCCGTCGTCTCGACCTATAACGAGCCGCTCATCACCTCGGAGTGGGCGGTCGCGGTGTTCCGTGAGGCGAAGCGCCGCGGCCTCTACACGGCGTACGTCTCCAACGGAAACGGCACCCCGCAGGTGCTCGACTACATCCGGCCCTGGGTCGACTTCTACAAGGTCGACCTGAAGTCGATGGACGACAAACACTATAGGCAGCTCGGCGGCGTGCTCGCCAACGTTCTCGACACGATCCGGGGAATTCATGAGAGGGGGATCTGGCTCGAGGTGCTGACGCTGACGATCCCCGGCTTCAACGATTCGGACGAGGAACTCCGGAGCGCGGCCCGCTTCATCGCCTCGGTCTCGCGGGACATCCCCTGGCACGTCACCGCGTTTCATCCCGACTACAAGATGAACGACCGGGGCTCGACGCCCGTCACGACCCTGATCCGCGCCGCGGAGATCGGGACGTCCGAAGGGCTTCGCTACGTCTATGCGGGCAACCTCCCCGGGCGCGTGGGCGAATGGGAAAACACGCGGTGCCCGGACTGCCGAGCGACGGTGATCGCCCGCTCCGGGTTTCGCGTGCTCGAAAACCGGCTGCGCGACGGAAGCTGCCCGGACTGCGGCAAGGTGATCCCGGGCCGCTGGGACGCCCGGGTCCAGGGAACAACACGGACGCACGGGATCCCCCTGCCCGTGCTTTGAGTCTCGTTCTGGTACCCTCGGCCGGTGACTCCGGGAAGGGCGACCCTCGAGGGCACGAAGCGCTTCGCCGAGCGCTCGGAAGCCGTTCCCGGGCACTTCCGAGAGGCTGCCGGGCTGTGGCTTTCCTCCATCGGGCTCGGGACCTACCTTGGCGACGAGGACGCGGCCACGGATCGCGGTTACGAGGCGTGCGTGCGGGCGGCGCTCTCCTCGGGCGTGAACGTCTTCGACACCGCGATCAACTATCGCGGCCAGAGGAGCGAACGCGCGATCGGGCGGGCGCTGGGCGCAGCCTTCGCGGAAGGTCTGGCGAAACGAGACGAGGTCTTCGTCTCCACCAAGGGCGGATATCTGCCGCACGACGCCGAAGACCCGCGCGATCCCCGCGCCTACATTCTGGAAACCTTCGTGGAGTCCGATGTCGCGCCGCGCTCCGAGATCGTGCGCGGCGGGCATTGCATCGCTCCGGCCTACCTTCGCGATCAGATCGCGCGCAGCCTCAAAAACCTCGGGCTCGCGACGATCGACCTCTACTACCTCCACAACGTCGAGACCCAGCGGGCGGCAGTCGGCCGCGACGCGTTCCGGCAGCGGCTCTGCGCCGCGATCGAAGTGTTAGAGGAGGCGGTCTCGCAAGGGCGGATCTCGGGTTGGGGTGTCGCGACCTGGGACGGTCTGCGCGTGCCCGAGGAGCACCCTGAGCACCTCTCGATGACGGAGATTCGGGCTCTGGCGGCCGAGGTGGCGGGGGGTGAGTCTCACTTCCGGGGCGTGCAGCTGCCGGTGAACCTCGCGATGCCGGAAGCGATCGCATATCCCTCACAGGAGGGACCGGACGGCCGGGCCTCCGCGCTCCGGGTCGCAGCCGCCTTGCGCCTCGCGGTCTTCGGGTCGGCCTCGATCCTTCAGGGGCGGCTGGCCGTCGAGTTGCCCGAAGAGATCGAGGAGGCGTTTTCAGGGGTCCGGCCCGGTGCGCAGAAGGCGCTGCAGTTTTCCCGCTCGGCACCGGGAATGACTTCGAGCCTGGTCGGCGTTTCCACGCCGGCACACGCTTTGGAGGACTTCGCCCTCGCGAAGGTCGCTCCGGCCGATCCGGCCGTGGTCATGGGATTGTTCTCGTAAGACGTTAGGCGTCAGGCCTTAGCAGGTTGCTGAAAAAGGGTGTGGGATGGCGTTGCAAGCGCCGCCGCCGCGACCGCTTGCGGTGGCTGGCGTTTTGCCAGAGAGGAAGCGACTTGAACCCCAAAGCGCAAGTGCCGCGGACTGGCAAAACGCCAGCCACGACGCCCGCATCCATTTTTCAGCACCCTGCTAGGTGACGCGCTGCGCGCCACGGGTCGCCCGGCGCCTCCAGCCTCGCACCCCCGTTCTTTTCGCTTCCATTTCGTCTGAGTTTCGATAGAATGAGTCGTTCCCGCCCGGACCCCCGAGGTCAGCGCGGCGGGTGTTGGGAGTCATGTCCGAAGATCCCCTGGCCCCGGAAAACGCTGCCCTGGTTTCCGTTCAGACGGAGAGTCCCTCGTCTCCGGCTGAAGGAGAGCCCCGTCCGCACCGCCGCCGGCGCCGCCGCCGGCGTCGCGGCCGCTCCGGCGGCGGCCATGCGCCGTCCTTCGAACGGACACCCGAGCTCGCCGTAACGGGCCCCGAGCACCCGGTGGAGGGTGTCTTGCACCTTCCCCCGAAGGAGAACGCGCCCGGGGTTCTGGTTTCGTCGCGGGCCAATTACCTTCCCTCCCCCCACGATCCGCTGGTTCCTCGCGAGCTCATCGTGCGCGAGGGTCTCGAGCCGGGCGCCCTCATCACCGGCTTCGCCGCCGAGGGAAACCGGCCGGTCCTCCGGCGCGTCGAGAGGATCGAGGGCCTCGAACCTCAGGCCTTCCGCCAGCGCCCGGCGTTCGCCGAGCTCGTCTCGATCGATCCTCACGACCACCTGAAGCTCGAAACGGTTCCCGACGAGATGTGCGGACGGGTCGTCGACCTGCTCGCGCCCATCGGACGCGGACAGCGCTGCCTGATCGTGGCCCCGCCCAAGGCAGGCAAGACGACGCTGTTGAAGCGCATGGCGCACGCCGTCTCCGAGAACGATCCCGACGTGACGGTCATCGTGCTCCTGATCGACGAGCGGCCCGAGGAGATCACCGACTTCCGCCGCAGCGTCCGGGGCGAGGTCATCGCCTCGTCCGCGGACCTTTCGGCCGAGAACCACGTTGCGGTGGCGGAGATCGTGGCCGAGCGCGCCCGGCGTCTAGTCGAATGTGGCAAGCACGCGATCATCTTTCTCGACTCGATTACGCGGATGGCTCGCGCCTACAACCACATGCAAAAGGGCGGGGGCAAGATCATGTCCGGCGGCATCGACGCCCGGACCATGGAGAAGCCGCGGCGCTTCTTCGGCGCCGCGCGCAACGCCGAGGGGGGCGGGTCGTTGACGATCATCGCAACGGCTCTGATCGACACGGGCTCCCGGATGGACGAGATCATCTTCCAGGAATTCAAGGGCACCGGAAACACCGAAATCGTCCTCGACCGGGATCTCTTCAACCGGCGCATCTTTCCCTGCATCAACATTCCGCAGTCGGGCACGCGCAAGGAAGAGAAGATCTATGACCCCGAGGAGCTCCCGAAGATCGTCAAGCTCCGCCGGGCGCTGGCCGCCGTGGACAAGATCCAGGCGATGGAGCTCGTGCTCGGGCGCTTGGGCAAATTCCCGACCAACCGCGATTTTCTGAAGAGCTTCTAGCCCTCTCGCCCGGGGCAACGCTCTCCGTGGAAGCTGCTTTCCGCTCCTACGGCCCGCTCCGGCGGCCGAAACTGGGTTAACCTAGCTTCAGCAGACGCGTCGTGGACGCTCAAGGTCTCACTCCAGAGGTGCGCGAGGCGCTCGAGGAGCTCCAGCTTTACCTCTCGGATAGCATTCCGCCGCTCGTCGCGGCCGGCTCGGTCGAACTGTTGGTGCAGCAGCCGGCCGGAGTCACGGCCTCTGCCATCCAGGCCTGGATGGGGGCGCAGTATCGAAGGAAGCAGGCCGCGTCGATTGCGGTTTCCGACTATCTCTTCCACGCGGTCCGCAAAATTCATCTGATGGGGGAGTACCACCTCGTTCGGGCGGAAACGCTTGCGCGGTTTCTTCAGGAGTTGAAGCGCGCCGTCGTGGCGTTCTGCCCCGAGGAGGATCGGGTGCTGCTGGTAGAGAACCTGAAGAGGCTCGATGAGTCGGCGGCTTCGACGAGCGCGGTGCCTGTGGAGCTCTTTCGGCAGATCGGCGGTGAGCTCGTCACGTCGGCCACCGCTTCGGCTTCCGGGGCCGGAGGTCCTGCGCCGGGAGAAGCGGCGCTTCGGCGGTTCGAGACTCTGTTGAAACGCATGGAAGGCGAGGCCTTGCGCTCCGAGGCGGGGCATGCAAAGCCTCTGGCGGAGACGTTGGCGGTCGCGGCACGCCGCTCGGAAACGGCGCAGGAGATCGAAGAGTACCTCTCGCGGTTGCGCGCGATGGGGCTCGAGGTCGGAACGGCCGACGTCTTCCAGGCGTTGGCTCGGACTCTTCCCGAATGGACGCTCCCCGTGTCGGCCTCCGCGTGGCCCACCGCGGAGAGTCCGAGTCACGCCGTCGAGGCGATGCGCCGCATGGTCGTCGAGGCCGAGAACCCGGTCGAGGGCGCCCGGCGCTTTCAGGAGCTCGTACGCGCCGCAATCGACCGTTTCAACGAGGGCTCTCTGCCGCAGACCGCTTCGGCAATTGAGCTCGCCGTGCAGCTGCTCGAAGAGAAGAAGGTGGACCCCGGCACCGTCGAGGTAGCGCGGCGGCAGGGGGGCGAGTCGCTCGACCCTGAGAAGCTCCGGCGGTTGGCCGAAAACCCGAGCGTTCATGCGCCGCTGCGAAAGGTCCTGGGCTTCTTTTCGGGGCTGACGCCCAAGGCGCTGCTCGAGGACCTGGCTCGCGAGCCCAAGCGCGAAAGGCGTCGGCTCTTGCTCGCCCTGCTCGAGGTGCACGGGGAGCCCGCCCGCGCCGCCGCCTTCGAGGCGCTGTCTGTCCCCTTCCGCGAGCTGGGCCCGGAGGAGTGGTATTTCCGCCGGAACCTGCTGTACGTGCTACGCCGGATTCCCCGCCCGGCCGACGCTTCGCTCGAGGACGAAGTCGAGGTGACCCTCCGGCACGCGCAGATCGGCCAACCCCCGCCACTCGTGAAGGAAGCCGTCACGAATCTGGCGCAGCTGCGGCACGAAAAGTCCGAGGTCGGCCTCGGGCAGCTTCTCGCCGACCTCGAGGCGGCCGCGCGCGGCAGAGCGGAGGAAGCGCCGGCAGATCCGAAAGAAGTGATGCTTCTGCTCGACCGCGTCGTTTCGGCGCTCGCGCGCTTCGGGACGCCGGGCGCCCGCCGCACCGTCCTCGAGCACTCCCTGCGCAAGGATCCGAAGCTTGGCGACACGATGGCACGCGCCTCCGAGTTGGGAAGCTACGACCTCTCCGACGACCCGGAATTCGTGGACCAGCTGCTGGCTGTGGTCAAGGCGAACCTTCCGGTGAAGCTGCTCGGCATCGTGCTGCATCAGAACGAGAACAGCCTCCTGCGCGCAATCGAGGCCCTCTCGGGCACGCCGATGCCGGCGGTTCGGGCGGCCTTCGAGGAGATCGCGTCTCGCTTCCCGGAAAAGGAGATCGGCAGGGCGGCGGGGCGCAGCCTCGCCGGGTTCCGGAAGGCCCCGCCAGACACGGCGGCGGCGCCCGCGCCGAGCCTGAGCGGCGACCTCGAGGTCTTCGGTCTGCCGGCGCTCCTGCAGAGCCTGTCGGACTCCGGCGCCTCCGGATCTCTCACCGTGATCGACCCGAAGGGCGATCTGGTCGGAACCGTTCGCCTGACCGGGGGGAAACTGCGCGCCTGCCGGGCCGGTCATCTTACCGGCCGCGACGCCTATTACCAGCTCCTCGAACGGCCTTCTCCGGGGACGTTCCAGTTCCTTCGGACCGAGAGGCCGCCGGATGCGGACTCGACCGCCACCGGCTCGCTCTACGACATTCTCCCGCTGACGATGGAAGCGATGCGCCGGCACGACGAGCTTCGCGAGGCCGCCGTCCTCGTGCCCGACGACGTGCGCCTGAAGGCAACGGACGTCCGACCGGTCCCTCATCCGGCCGAGAAAGACGGCATGCTGATGAAGGCTCTGTGGACGCGGGTTCGAGGCGGCGCCACGGCCCGCCAGTGCGACGCGGAGATCGAAACCGACTCCTATCGAATCCGACGCCTGCTCGCGCATTGGATGGAGCAGGGGGCCTTGAAGCCGGACTAACAACCGCGGCGGGGGCTTGGCGCCGACGGCTCAGTAGAGGCGGCCCTTGCGGCCGCCCGCGGGCGGGGACAAGCCCCGCCCCCACGACGGTTGCCCGGCGCTAGCGCCGTCGGCTCTTGCGCTTCGTGCGGCCGAAGGAGTCCTCCGCCGGCGGTGCGGCGACTCGCTTCGCCTGCGATCGCGCGGGCGGACGGCGGAACCGGGGCGCTCGCGGTGCCGAGGCGACGGGACCCGCCCGCACGAGGTCTTCGGTCGGCCATTCGGCCGGGATCTTCCGTCCGATCCGCTTCTCGATCGCGTCGAGGGAAAAGACGTAGTCCTCGCACGCGAAGGAGACGGCAATGCCCTCTAGCCCGGCGCGGCCCGTCCGGCCGATCCGGTGAACGTAGTCCTCCGCGTCCTCCGGCAGATCGTAGTTGATGACGTGCGAGACCGCCTCGATGTGCAGGCCGCGCGAGGCGACGTCGGTTGCCACCAAGACCGCGAGCCTGTCCTCCTTGAAATCACGCAAGATTTTCAGCCGCTTCTCCTGCGGAACGTCCCCCGCGAGCGCCCGCGTCGGGTAGCCGTTGGCCGAGAGGCCCCGCACGAGCTCGGCGGCCGTCGTCCGACGGTTGACGAAGATCAGGACCCGCCGTCCTCCCTCGCGCTCGAGAAGTCCGAGCAGGAGCCGGAATTTCTCGCCCGAAGAGACGTGGTACAGGACTTCCCGGATTCCGCGCGCGAGCACGTGCTCGGGCTCGATTTCAATCTTTTCGGCATTGTTGGTGTGCTCGTAAGCGAGCTCCATCACGCGCATCGACAGCGTGGCGGAGAAGAGCAACGTCTGGCGCCTGTGATACGGCGGACAGCGGCGCAGGATCCGGCGCAGATCGCGAATGAACCCCATGTCGAACATGCGGTCCGCCTCGTCGATCACGAGGATCTCCACATCGCGGAACGTCGTGGCCCCCTGCTGCTCGTAGTCGAGGAGGCGCCCGGGCGTGCCGACGAGCAGCTCCGGCACCTTGCGCACGGCGTCCCGCTGGCGGTGGTAGTCGATCCCGCCGAAGACGGCGAGCGTATCGAGCCCCGTCTGGCGACCCAGCAGCACGGCGTCGTCCCGGATCTGCGAGACGAGCTCCCGCGTCGGCGCGACGACGAGCGCCCGCGGGCCTCGGGCCGGTCCGGAGCGGCGGCGGCGCAGCAGGCGCGTGAAGATCGTGACCAGGAACGCGGCGGTCTTTCCCGTCCCCGTCTGAGCCTGGCCCGCCACGTCGCGGCCCGCGAGCGTGAGCGGGAGGACTTTCTCCTGGATCGGGGTGGCAAAGAGGAACCCCGCCTCGGCGATCCCCCAGCGGACTTCGTCCGGCAGATCGTAGGAGGCAAGGAGGGTGTTGGTGAGGTGGTGGCTGGCCGAGTCCGGGGCGGTCGTGGGAGTTTCCTCGCTCGTAATGGTCGTCACCTGTGGATCTTAACAGTTCCCTCGACTTCGACCGGGCGGCCCGACACGGAGAGGAGCGGTGTCCCCGTGGCCCGCGCGAGGCAGAGTCCGATCGCGCGCTTCTCCGCGTGGCCCGCCGCACCGCCGATGGGAACGAGCCGGCCTCCGGCGCGAGCCGCGAGACGCCGAAATGCCCAGGTCCACCACGGCGGCAGCGGCCGGTAGGTCTCAACCCAGCCGGCCAGATCGGGCCGGCGAATCACTAGGACCCGCGTGCGCTCGAAGGCCGTCGTCTGGATTGCGACGGCGTCGGGCGTGACGTCGATGCGCTCCTCCGCGAAAGCGAGCGCGGCGAGGCCAAGCAGGGCGAGGGGGGTCGAGACGCCGACGGCGAGTGTCACGGGAACGAGGATCACGAGTGGCAGCTCCTCGAAGGTGCCTTTCCGGAGTCCGCTTTCCCACACGCGCGCCAGGCGCGCGCCGCCATAGAGTGCCGCCGCCAGAATGCACGCGCCGGCCAGGCCGAGCCGCCAGCGCGCGCCTCGTGTGCGCACGAGCGGGCGGATCTCGATCGAGACGCCGCCCGCCGCCGGGTGGATGACGACCCGCGGCGAGGCTGCCTGGCTCAACGGCGCGATTGTATGATCCGGTCCCGCCGACGAGGGGGCGAGGGAGGGTCGAAACAGTGGCGAAGAAGAAGACGACGAGGGCGGCCAAGAAGGGCAGGCGCACCCCGAAAAGAATCGGGAAGAAGACGAGCGCCTCGCGTGTGGCCGGCCGAAAGAGCAAGAAGGCAAAGAAGATGGGAGGCAAGTCTGCGGTGCGCCCGGCACGGAAGACCGCCCGGCAGACTTCTACCCGGAAGACCCCGCGCTACGGCGAGGGCGGCTGGAAGGCGGACGAAGAGTACCGGGAGGGGCTTCGAAAGTTCTCCGAGAGCGACGACGCCCGGCAGCTGGCCCGCGAGGCGGCCGAGAAGCTCGAGCCCGACCTGCGCGATTCCGAGAACGCCGATGGTGCGCAAAGCGCGCGGCGGGGTGCCGAAGAGGAGCCGGAGTGGTAGTATGGAACCGTTTCGATTCCATTGTCGGGCTCTTGCCCGGCTGGTCGAAAAGGAAGGTCCTGCTCCGGCAGGACCTTCCCGTTTCTGGCGGAAGACGGAACTGGAACGCGGAACCGTGAGCCGAGCTTCGGCAGTCTGAGAGATTCGGTTCATGTGCCCGGTTCACGACGGACGGGGGATCGGGATTGGGTGGCGGTTCTCGTCGAGGTTCACAAACGTCACTTCCGCCTCGGTGACTTTCACGGGTGAGGAGCCTTGTGCGTCGCGCTGCGAAACGACCTCGACCGACACGGTGATCGACGTGCGCCCGATCTGCACGAGCCTCGTGTAGAAACTCACGAGATCTCCCACGTGCACGGGCTCGTGGAAGACCACCTCCCGCATCGCGACGGTCACGATGAAGGAGGCGCCGTGCCGCTTGGCCTCGACGGCGGCCGCCTGGTCGATGTACGAGAGAATGACCCCACCGAAGATCGTGCCGTGCGCGTTGGTGTCCTTTGGCATCATCACGACGCGGATGGAGGGCTCGCGCATTTGAAGTTCGCCGTTCTCAGATCTCGGTTGTCCGTGCCCGAAAACGGAAAACCGAAAACGGAAGACTTGAAACTGCCAATCACGGCCTCCGGCTGGCCGGAATCTGCGGGGGTCCGTAGGAGACGGCGATCCGGACCACCGCCCCGTCCGTGAGATTCACCGTCATCGTTCCGTCCGCATAGTAGTAAGTCCAGATCGCATGGCTCGAACTGCCAGCGGTCTCGGCCGTGAGAGAAGGCCGGCCGATCGCGGCGAGAACGTCCTTCTCGGTCCGGCCAGGGTCGATCTTCCGGCGAGCCTCCGTGAGCTTGCCCGGGAGAATCCGCGCGCCGACCCCGGTCAGGGCCTCGGCCTGGCGGTAGAGGCGCATCTCCCACCAGCGCGGAAGCCACAGCGCGGCCAGGGCGGCAAGCAGGCCCGTGGCGAGCAGCGCCAATACCCCCCGCCGCGGCCGCCCGGGAGCGGCGCTCACGAGAAGGTCCCGTCCTCGGCGGCGAAGTCGAAGAGGACGCGGGCGTCGAGCTCTGCCGCCGCGCCTTCCAGGCGTCGGGCGGCGATGGAATCGTCCCGCCGCGCCTGCCGCGCGACCTCCGCCAGGGCCCCCCGCGCGGCGAGCACTTCCTCGGCCCTGCGGCGCCCGGTCGCACAGAGCGCGCTCGCGACGTGCGCGGGGATCGAAACCGCGGCGCGGCGCAGGGTCGTGGCCGTCGTGGCATCGCGCGGCCGGATCGTGTCGGCCAGCGAGTAGGCCTCGCGCGTCAGGGCGATCGCCCGACTCCAGAGAGGATGGTCTTTGTAGGCGGGCCGCACGCCGCCCGGTGGCGCCGTCACGCCTGTCATTGTAATCGCCCGCGGCATCGGGGCGTCCCAGACCCATTTTTGGACTTTCCGCGCGCTCCGATAAGATGCCGGTCGGCATGCAGCACAAGGTCACCGTCGTCGGCGCCGGCAACGTCGGCGCGACCGCGGCCCAGCGGATCGTCGAGAAGCAGCTGGCCGATGTCGTGCTCGTGGACATCTTGCAAGGGGTCCCGCAGGGCAAAGCGCTCGACATCATGGAGTCGGCTCCGGTCGAGAGATTCGATGCGCGGATGACGGGCGCCAACGAATATGAACCGACCGCGGGGTCCGATGTCGTCGTCATCACGGCCGGCATTCCGCGCAAGCCCGGGATGAGCCGAGACGATCTCGTGGCGACCAACGAGGGAATCGTCGCCGACGTCGTGCGCAAGGTCCTGCCGGCCTCGCCCGACGCGATCCTGATCGTCGTCTCCAATCCGCTCGACGCCATGTGCGAGGTAGCTCGGCGCGTCTCCAAGCTGCCCCGCGAACGGGTTTTCGGGATGGCCGGCGTGCTCGATTCGGCGCGGATGCGCTGGTTCCTGGCCGAGGCGCTCCAGGTTTCTGTCGAGAATACGCATGCCTTCGTCCTGGGCGGCCACGGGGACACGATGGTGCCGCTGCCGCGCTACTCGACGGTGGCGGGAATCCCGGTGACGGAGCTGCTGCCCAAGGAGAAGCTCGACGCCATCGTTCAGCGCACGCGGGACAGCGGCATCGAGATCGTCAATCTGCTGAAGACCTCCGCCTGGTATGCGCCCGCCTCCGCGGTCGTCGAAATGGTCGACGCGGTCCTGCGCGACAAGAAGAAGATCCTGCCTTGCGCGGTCTACCTCCAGGGAGAGTACGGCATCCGGGACGTCTATCTCGGCGTTCCGGTCAAGCTTGGGAAGGGGGGCGCGGAGCGGGTCGTGGAGATCGCACTACGCGAGGACGAGAAGGCGGCGCTCGAGAAGTCGGCCGACGCGGTGCGGGAGCTCTTCCGGATCCTCAAGGTATGAGTGGCGCCGAGGAGACTCCTCCCGGCCATTTCTGGCTCCGCCGCTTGCACTCGCTGTCCGGGATCGTGCCGATCGGCGGGTTCCTGGCCTTCCATCTTTACGAGAACTACGCTGCGACGAGGGGAGCGGACGCCTA